>NZ_JALQDD010000031.1:0-438514 GCF_023631405.1 Caballeronia sp. GAWG2-1 | reverse complement strand
TTTAAGTTATACTGTGTTTTTTTTTTTATTTGTTTGTTTTATTATTTATTAATTTTTAAATTTAGGACGCTTTCATAATGTATACGGGGGACTTTAATAATGTGTTCAACGCGGGGGGGGCGCGCCCCCCCCACCTCACTACGCGGATAGTGGCCGATCGCAATATCGAGCCGGTTCCAGTTCCCGTCATACATGTCGCCACGTGGATGCTCGCCAAACCGGTCCGAAATGAGCGCAATGTAAATCGTGGGCTGGCTGTCTCTTCCGTTAAAAAAGCAATGGATCTTGATGTCAGCAGGAACGGCACCGCTGGAATCGAGTAAAAGCTCTTCGAAGAAAATGCGCGGCTTGATGGTCCGATAGTGACGCTCCCGCGCTATGCGATAGAAGTCGGTGATCAGCCATTCGCGCGCAAGCGCGTCGAGCTCCTCGAAGGACGTCTCGGCCTTGTCGCGAACGAGCTTGACGAATCCACTACCGTGATTCGCCTTCATCACAAAGCTTATCGGCAGAGAATCGAACTCCTCGCGGGTGAACCTCTCTGGTGTGGCGATTATCTCGGTCAGATATTGCTTACCGACCTTGCGCTGAACGTAGTCGCGCACGTTGAGCTTGTCCGCAAGGTCCGCATACCGGGGGTCCGGAAAAAGACACCGGTAAAGAATCTTCTCGTTGAACGTCTCGGGAGCGCGCACGTTGGGAAAACGTCCTACCTTGTGACGATGGTAGAGCATGAGATACGCGGTATCAGGGAGCCACCCCTTTGCACCGTTGAACAGTCTCCTCGGAAGCGACATCCCTCTCTCCTTAAGAATTTCTATGTAGCGCTTGCTGTGATCCATCCATTCGAGCCCACAAGTCACTGCGTCACCTTACTCGGTGAGCTCGTCTTGTGAATGCACGATCATGCAAGGAAGAACTCTCGAAACTTTCGATTGGTTGACCACAGTATGAACAGCTCGAATGCTCGACGTTGTGCGCTAACCAACAGACGTACGATCTGCGTTTTTAAGCACGACGTCCGGTCATTCTTTACTGGAAACGATATACGCGGCAGGGCAAAACGCCCGAAACAATTTCACCTATTTTGAGGATTCCCTTGCAATTCGTTGGCGGCCATCGAAGTGTTAGGTACACCACAAAAATTGGGATTTCTACCTAGGACCATAAGGCCTTAAGCCTAAGAAAGTCTCCTCATTCGTTTCTCTAAACGAGGGAAAACCGTGAAAATTGCGATTGTCCATGATTGGCTCGTGGTGTCTGGAGGCGCGGAAAAAGTTCTGCAGCAAATTATCGAGTGCTTTCCAGGCGCCGAGATTTACACCATCGTTGACTTTCTTAAAGACCGCGCCTGCGTCAAGGATTGCAAAGTACACCCGTCCTTCATTCAAAAAATGCCCTTTGCAAAAAAGCGCTACAGGTCTTATCTGGCGCTAATGCCTATAGCAATCGAGCAGCTCGATCTTTCAAGTTACGATCTCATCATTTCCAGCTCTTACGCGGTTGCCAAGGGAGTAATTACCGGGCCGGATCAGCTTCATGTCAGCTATGTTCACTCGCCGGTTCGCTATGCCTGGGACTTACAGCATCAATATCTCAACGAAGCGGGCCTGACCAAGGGGTTGAAGTCGGTCATGGCGCGGCTTTTGCTGCACTATATTCGCGTATGGGACGCACGCTCGACCAACGGCGTGGATTATCTGATCGCCAATTCGCACTTCATCGCGCGCCGTATCAGGAAGGCATACCAACGTGACTCGACTGTGATTTATCCTCCGGTCGATGTGCGTTCACTTCCCATGCGAACGCAGAAAGACGACTTCTATTTGACCGCATCGCGACTTGTACCGTACAAGCGCATCGACCTTATCGTAAAGGCGTTTTCCCGCACGCCAGAGCGGCGTCTTGTCGTGATCGGGGACGGTCCTGACATGCAAAAGATCCGTGCGTCCGCAGGTCCGAACGTCGAGATCCTCGGCTATCAGTCATTCGAAGTCTTGCGTGACCACATGCAGCGCGCGCGCGCTTTCGTGTATGCGGCCGAGGAGGACTTCGGCATATCGATCATAGAAGCCCAAGCATGCGGCACGCCGGTCGTCACGTTCGGCAAAGGCGGCGCACTGGAGACGGTGATCGGCCTGCCACGCGAACGCCCCACAGGCCTCTTCTTCAAGGAGCCAACGTGTGAGTCGCTTATCGATGCCATCGAGCGCTTCGAGCGCAACGCGCATCTGTTCGATCCGCGCGCATGCCGCGAAAATGCCGAAAGATTTTCCACCGAAAAATTCAAGGCGTCGTTCTCGGCGTTCATCGAAGTCAGGCTAGCTCGTTTCCGTGCCGAAAAAGAAGTGGCTCCTGTACCAAGTCGAAGCAATGTAGCGGTGACCGAGTCGCAAGTGTGACCGAACACCTCGGATGCGAAAAAAGGCGTTGCGAGTAATCAACCCGCAACGCCTTTATCTTTTAGGGATTACTTCGGCTCAACCGTGGGCCGACCGATGGCCTCGTAGACAAAGCCCAGCTCCGCCATATTCTCGGGATCGAACAAGTTGCGCCCATCGAAGATTAACGGCTTCTTCAAACCAGCATGCAGCGCTGCGATATCGGGGCTCTTGAACGCTTTCCATTCGGTGACGATTACAAGCGCGTCGGCGTCCTTCACTCCTTCATACTGGTTGCTACAAAATTTAAGCCTTGCGCCGTACGAAGGGTCGTCTGCCAAGTCAAGCGCGAAAACCCGTTGCGCCTCCTCCGAAGAAACCGGATCGTATGCACGAACAGTCGCGCCTCGCTTGAGCAATTCGGCAATCAACCTGCGGCTCGGTGCTTCGCGCATGTCGTCGGTGTTCGGCTTGAAGGCCAGCCCCCAAACCGCAAGTGTTTTCCCCGTCAGGTCCTCACCAAGCCGCGCGCAGACCTTGCTGACAAGCACGTCCTTCTGCGCATGATTCACCGACTCCACCGAGTTCAGTATCTGCAGATCGCGGCCGTACTCATGCGCTGTTTGAATCAATGCACGCACATCCTTAGGGAAACACGAGCCACCGTAGCCGCAACCCGCATAAAGAAAATCGTAGCCGATGCGCGGGTCCGATCCTATGCCACGCCGCACTGCCTCGATGTCCGCGCCCACCATATCGGCGAGATTCGCCAACTCGTTCATGAACGAGATACGCGTCGCAAGCATTGCATTAGCAGCGTACTTCGTGAATTCGGCGGAGCGCACATCCATATACATCGTACGTTCGTGGTTCCGATTGAATGGCGCATAAAGACGCGTAAGCATGGCGCGCGCGCGTTCGCCCGAGGTATCGGACGCGCAGCCAAGTACGATCCGGTCCGGGCGCATGAAGTCGACAACGGCTGCGCCTTCCTTCAGAAACTCAGGATTAGACACGACCGAGAATTGATGATTTACGCCCCTGGCATCAAGCGCTTTTCGCACGGTGTCGGCGACTCTATCTGCTGTGCCGACCGGAACGGTCGACTTGTCGACGATCGTCTTGAAACCTTGCGCGTACTTGCCAATCTGCTCGGCAGCCGCTAATACGTATTGAAGGTCTGCGGAACCATCTTCATCAGGTGGCGTACCTACGCAAATGAACTGTACGTCTCCGTGCTCTACCGCCTTGGCGACGCTCGTCGTGAAGCTGATTCGTCCTGCCTTCACGTTGCCCTGAATCAGCTCCTTGAGTCCTGGCTCGTGAATGGGAATGCCGCCCCGGTTAAGCAAATCAATTTTTTCTTGGTCGACATCCATGCAAAGAACGCTGTTGCCCACTTCGGCCAGGCATGCGCCTGTAACAAGGCCAACATAGCCCGTACCAACGACGGTTACTTTCATAAGCCCGCTCACAATAGAAAAGTTAAAAGGGACCGTCTAAGCGGCGCGACGGTCAAAAGGCCTTACTAACCACTTCTTGAGACGTCGAGCATGAAATCGACGGTATGCTGGCTAAAGCGACCAATGAGCATGAGCCGACGCTGTGCTTCTTGACCGCCGTATGTTTTTGTTGCAACGATGATTACGGCCAGGCCGCTAGGCGGCTTTGCCTCATCGGCTGGAACACCACGCGTTTCGAAGTCGTCCGGCAATTCGACTCTCGTTGGCCACGCCCTCGCGAGTATCACGCGCTTTATTACCGATCCCGCTTCGTTCCGTATCTCGACCGGCATGGTTAGATCGTTGTCGGCGGTGTACGTCGATGACGCAGCAAGATTGAGAATGAGCACACGGGCCATCACAGCATCTCCTGTTCGGTGTCTGAAGCTCGTTGATGCACCTGCTCTTTTGCAAGCGACAAGCTCATTCTCTTTACGGGGTCGTGATCGTCGCCGGTAGCAAGCGATTGAACTCCGCCTTGATAAGACCGTAGCATTCGCAAGCACGCGCTTCGAGCGCCTTGCGATCAAGAACGCGAATGCAGCCGCGCGTCTGATACACGACGCCGTGCGAGTGCAATCTTCCGACTGCTTCGGTGACGCCTTCGCGACGCACCCCCAGCAAGTCGGCGATGTGCTGCTGCGTGACGCGCAATTGATTCGATGAAGCCCGGTCGAGCCCGACCAGAAGCCATCGACAGAGTTGACTGCTTAGCGAGTGATACCGATTGCATGCCGCGTTCTGCGCGATCTGCGTGAAGAACGCATGGATATAAAGCATGGAAAGGCGATCAAGGAGCCGCGAGCGCTGCAAGTGTTCTCGCAGCAGATGCGCGTCCATGCGGTACGCGGTGCCGCTGCATTCCACTGTGACCATCGTGGGCATGGTGTCACCTTCCGTTAAAACGGGCACGCCAACCATGCCTTCACGCCCTACCGTTGCAATCTCGACCGAGCAATTGCCGTCCAACGCATGTGACAGCGAGATGACCGCGGACGCCGGAAAGTACACATGAAGAAACGAGTCATGTGCATTGCAAAGCACCTGTCCCGCTCGCAACTCGATGATCTCGAGATCGGGTGCGAGCGCCTGCCATTCTTCCAGTGGCAACGCTCGCAACAAATGATTTCCGTGCAGATCCGATTGAAGATTCAGCATAAACTCGCTCTCGTTTTTTTGGGGCGCGTAACAACACGCGCTCTAGAAGGTGAATCAGCTATTCGTTCGAATCTCGTAGCTTTCCGCTAGCGGGCACGGTGGAGGGGTTTGCGCCCATCGGATGTCGATTCTTCCGGTCTTGGCGGAATTTCGACAACCTTTCCGATCGCTGCTCCAACTTGCTGAAAAGCGACATGAGAACGACCAAAAAAACAAATGTGCACAACACCCAGACAACTGAAGCCGCACGAGCGATGAGAGCGAAGAATGCGCGCGCTCGGTCGATGATCCACATAGACGACTCCGTGAACGAAGGTTCGTAGTCCAAATCCCTTCAAGTCGAGATTGGCCAACCGCGTGCCTCTGTAGGGAGACCGTCGGCATCTCGTACTGGCGGGACGGCGGACACACGGTGGAGCGTTCGCACCGACGCGTTGTCCAATAGGGCTGTTGACTTTTCGCATGATCGTCCTTAGACGAGCGGCGCCCTACTTTGCTCTAAAGATGTTGTCGAATGCTGCGTATCAGTCGAATGCACCTCCAGAGAACAGGTCCTAGGCCTACTAACTATCGTAGATTGCTTACGAGGTTCAATGTGGTCTAGGGCACCAAAGTCCAAAGCGCTCGAAATTTCAATGCTCACATTCCATCAAAACGAAAAAAGTCTTGTTCAACCAATGAGGAGTACGATAAAACGCGTGCCTGCTGCGAAGTGCCTTATGCGATCAAGTAACTCAGGTATTAGGTGCCCAGTTAGCTAGCGGAAATCGGGTCTGCTTAGAGCAAAAAACAGCAAGTACGCTCCGTCTTATTCATCAGACTAATCGGCCGACTTGTTTGATTGAGCTACATGTCTTCCATCTGATGAATTTCGCGCAAACCTTTGCGCGAAAACGTTAGTTGGGACCACCAATTTTAAGATGTCAAGCACATGTAAGGATGGAGCCGATTTTATCAGTGGATTTCGCCAGGCGTAAAGGTGAAGCGCGGGCTCATTAAAGAGTGAACGTACGATCTAAAAATCGGCAACGTTTTTCAATTTTGAAACAAAAGGATTCTTAGTGCTTGCTTTTTTGTACGGCATGTACGTCAGTGTTTTCCCGCACAGAGCCAAATATAGCGGCAAGAAAAACTTCTTGTGTGTCTTCATCACACCAATGCGCGTGTACCACTGACGTTGACTGCACGTGTCGCTGGGCCGGGATCCTCCTTCTCGGACTAATTTGTCCGGGACTCGCCTTCCTCGTCGTTGAGCAATGGGTATCTTCCTCGGAGAGCTTTCCATGAAAGCAGTGCAATTTGCGCTGGAGCGAATTAGGAAGTTGATTAACACCGCTGATGCCTTGAACATGCGGTCATCCGCCGTTCTCGTGTCGGACTTACGGCTTCTAATTGAAGTAGCTGAGACGGCCGAATTGGAACGTCTGACAAATGCAAGTTCACAAATTCCCGTGGCCGAACGATAAGCCTTCGTACCACGTCGTAGCCGGTACGCACCGGAATAATTCGCAGTATTGACGGGGGGTCCATGGGGTTTACCATTAATGGCAAATTTGCATCTCAACGCATCACAGGCGTGCAACGCGTTGCATTTGAATTGACGCGGGCGTTGCAGGCGCAGGCTTCGACTCCGAACGATCTGCCGCTCGTGGTGCCACCCGACGCCAAAGACCTTGGACTAGCCAGCCGCAAAGGGCGTTTGCCGCAGCTGCTCAAGGGAAACCTATGGGAGCAAGTCGTTTTGCCGCTCGAATCGGCGCAGGACACACTGATCAGCTTGTGCAATACCGGGCCGCTGCTCAAACGTCGTCAACTGGTGATGATTCACGATATGGCGGTTTACGACGTCCCTCAAGCATTCTCGAAGAAGTTTTCTTTTTGGTACCGATTCAAGTTTTCAGTTCTCGCTAAGCAGACCCGACTGATTCTCACCGTATCGGACTTCTCGAAACGGCGCATTTGCCACCATCTAGGCTTAGCGGAATCGCATGTCGAGGTCATTCGTCCCGGCGCGGATCACATGGATCGCATAGAGCCTGATCCAGCTATTCTCACTCGTCTATCGCTTGAGAAAGGGAAATTCTGTGTTCTGGTCGGGAGCCTGGATCCTCGCAAGAATCTGCAGCGCGTGCTCGATGCTACGAAGCTGCTCGAAAAAAAATCCGACATCAAGTTCGTCGTGGCGGGAGGAGCAAATCCGCGTGTTTTCGCCGCACAAGACGTGCAGGGCGTCGCGCAATCAGATAAGGTAACTTGGGCAGGTTTTGTATCGGACGGCGAATTGAGGGCGCTGTATGGAAGCGCTGCCTGCCTCGTTTTCCCATCTTTGTACGAGGGTTATGGACTTCCGCCGCTAGAGGCCATGCGCTGCGGGTGTCCGGTCATTACGTCTTCGGAAGCTTCGCTTCCCGAGGTCTGTGGCGACGCGGCCATGTACTGTGATCCGTTTTCTGCCACTGATATCGCAGCGAAGATCGAAGTGATGACCACACAACACGATGTCCGCGAGTGGCATCGTCAACGCGGATACGCGCGAGCCAACCAGTTCAGGTGGGACCGCGCTGCGTATGCGCTTGCGCAAATTCTCTATGGCGAACGCCACGAAAGTGCGCTTTACTTAAAGACGCAACCTACCAAGGATTAAATAAATACCGTAGTATTACAGATGACTTGCGGAACGCTTCCTGGATCAGCGATAACACCAACTACTGCGGATGCCGTGAAAATACTCATCGCGAACACTTTGTATCATCCGGATTCCGTCGGCGGGGCAGAGATATCGACGCGACTCCTTGCAGAGGGTCTCGTCAAGGCCGGAATGGAAGTGTGCGTAGTTTGCGCTACAGGCGCCGGCGTGGATCGGATCAGCAGACTTAACGGCGTAAAGGTCTACCATCTTCGCTCGGTCAATGTTTATTGGCCGCACAAACCGAAGAAGCATTCGTCTGTCGTCAAGCTCATCTGGCACGCGATCGATCTGCACAACGTGATCATGTCGCGCAAGCTCAAAAATATCATTGCGCGGGAAAAGCCCGACATAGTCAACACGAGCAACCTTTCCTGCCTCTCAATTGACATCTGGCGCGTGGCTCGTAATGCCAACGTGCCTATAGTGCATACGGCTCGCGACTACTATCTCATGTGCCCGACGTCCACCATGTTTTCCGGTGCGAAACCTTGTGAGCGTCAATGCGGCATGTGCTCGTTGTATGCGGGACCGAAGCGTGCCGCATCCGCGAGTGTGGACGTGGCCGTCGGCGTAAGCAGATTTGTCTTGCAGAAGCACGTCGATAATGGCTTCTTCCCAAGCGCGATGCGCACCGAGGTCATCAGCAATTGTTATGTTCCGCTGGACGATGCTGTTCCCATGAAGCGCGTTTCAAAGTACGAAAGCGGCCCTGTACGGCTTGGCGTGCTCGGACGCGTTTCGCCGGAAAAAGGACTTGAGGTTTTGTTCGAGCAGCTTCTTGCGGATCATTCGCTCGAATGGACGCTTGCCATCGGTGGTAAGGGTGACGCGGAATATCTGGGGGAGCTGAAAGAGAACTATGCCGACCCGCGCGTCGAATTCCTGGGGCAAGTGAAGCCTGGCGAATTTCTGGAAGCTATCGACATTCTCATCGTGCCATCGAAATGGAATGAGCCCTTTGGACGCGTGACGGTCGAAGCTTACTCACACGGCGTGCCGGTCGTGGCTGCAAACACAGGTGGAATTCCGGAAGTAATCGAGCCGGGCTCCAACCTTCTCTTCGATATGGAGCAGCCGCACACGCTTATAGACAAACTCCGCGATGCCGTGAAGCTCTTACAGGACACGTCATTGCACGACCGCTTGCGCCAATACGCCGAAGGTTTTAGCGTTGCCGCGATGGTCGATGCCTATATCGACGTCTATCAAACTGCGTTGACTAAGCCTGTTCTCAAGAACGTCGCTTAAAGCAACCCCATCGCACAATCTATCTCGCCGAGGCGGCGCCTGCCGCTTCATTCGGGAACGCCTTGTTTCAAAAAGAACGGAACTCGCTGCATATAGAGCGTTGTCGCCATGGCGATCGCGACGTATGCCTGCACTGTGAGAAGCGCTGTTGCGGCGCCTAGTTCCGCAAAGAAAGTGGATAGAACGGTCAGAAGCGCAACGTTAAGAACCGCCGCGCCCAAAAGCACGCGTCCAAACTGCGACTTCATTCCAAGAGGCAGCATGGTCTGCACGCCAAAGACATCTGCAATACCTGACAGGAACGGCACGAACGCCATGAGACGCAATACGTCGACTGTAGGCTGATAGTGCGGACCGTAAAGCAATTTCACCGCTAATGGCGCGGCTGTAAAGATGGTCAAAGAGATCAACGCAACAACCGTCCCTTGGAACGCTAGCATTTTTCTCAAGAAGGAAAAAGCCGCATCGCGCGAATGATGCATGAGATAGCTGATGCGCGGATATGCGGCGGTTTTGAGCGGGCTCATGATGCCTATGGCGGCGCGGATTAGCTTATCGCCCGCAGCGAAGTAGCCGGCGGCAACGTTCCCGGAGATAAGGGCTAGCAGCACCGTGTTGCTCGACGCGCTGTATTCATTGATGGCTGTCGCGAGGAAGACGCTCCAGCCGTCCTTGAGGGACTTTGCAATCGAATCCAGCGACACGGAAACAAAGTCGAGCTCACGACGAAAGTAAAGGTACGTCATGATGGTCAGACCCGACATCAAAGGTACGAGCGAATTGACGCCCATTGCCCAGTAGATGTCGTCTCGACTGTGCACGAGCAAGTACATCGCGGGAACGCTCAGCACGCGACTCGCAAAGACAATGGCGCCGGTGATGCGCAAGTCTTCGATACCCTGGAAATACCACGTCGGCGTGAGCATCGCGCCAACGGCAAGGCCAAAGCCTAGGAGGAGAAGTTCGCGATCTTGTGCAAGGCGGTCAAACACGAAAGACAGGGTCAGCAAGATGGTAAAGCCGCCAATCGTGACCACACCCTGCGCGCAAAGCGTCGACCAGAAGACTCGAGAGCGCTCTTCGCGATTGGCGCGGTTGACGGAGATTTGCGGTGTAGCAGTTAAGCCAAAGCCGTAGTTCGTCAAGACAATAAAATAATTAATGAAGGCCAGCGCAAACGCGAGGCGCCCGTACCCCTCCGGTGTAAGCACGCGGGTGAGCAGGGGAAGCGTGAGCAGTGGAACCGCGTAGGTCGATACCTGAAGAAGCAACAAAACCGCAAAATTCTTCCGGAACGAAGAAGCCATATATGTACTCGAGCGTGAAGGGTTTCACGTGTCGCATTCCAGTCACGGGCGAGCACACGCGATGAGTGCGGCAAACAGCGACAGACACAGCCGCGCTAAGCAGCGCTCGAAAGATCGCATGGAAGACCATTAAGTCCTTCAAACTATCGCACTGCGTCATTTGCAAAGGTGCGCTTAGCCGGTTAAGAACACAAGTTCGAAAAATTCAAGCCCTACTAAGCGGGCTTACGGGCGGGGCTGCAGCGGTATAAATTCGTTCGTGTCGAAAGCTCGGTGAAAACACTTTGTCGTGTGCGAGACCGTACGATCAGAACGGCATCGAATGCAGTAGAACTTCATATCAACACGTCAATTCCTCGGCTACGCGAACGTTCGAAGTCGCCACCCGCCCGAAGCAGGCTGATCGAGCCCTTGGCTCGTCCGATCCGCCCTTGCCTGAACCTCTTCCGACACGAAAAAGCGCACCAAGATCGCGCTTCGACGGACCCGCATTACTTAGGCAAACTACGTTATGGAGCGCTGATGTCGTATCTCAAACTTGACCGTCGCACTTTCCTGGGCGCCTCTGCGTCCGCATTACTTGTGGCTCCCTTTCCACAAAACGCACTGGCTACAACGACATACGTACGCCTTGAATGGGAGCAATTCAAGCTGACGCCACAATATGGATCGTTCATCAACGCTCTGCAGACCATGATGGCAAACAAGACGGCTAGCAGTCCCAATTCCTGGCTGTACTGGGCGAACGTGCATGCTAATTACTGTCCGCATAAGATGCCATATTTTTTGGCTTGGCATCGCGGATATCTTTATTACCTGGAGAAGCAGTTGCGGATCGTGTCCGGTGATAACGCTCTGACGCTCCCGTACTGGGATTGGTTTCACACACCAAGCATCCCACCAGAATTCACCGATTCAGCTAGCGGCAACCCGCTTTTCTGCCCGCGGCTAAATAACAATGTGTACTCGTCGCTGGACCTGTCGCCATTCGCCGCCACGACCGTGAATTTTCAGCGCGGGACCGCTAACTCCTTCGAGGAAAAATTCGAAACCGCGCCTCACAATCCGGTGCACAACCTGATCGGCAACGTCATGGCAACAATGCAATCGCCGCGCGATCCTATTTTTTACCTGCATCATGCAAACGTGGATCGCCTCTGGCATGCGTGGGCCTTGCCTGATGGCAGAACCATGCCTGTTCCGACTGCAGCTTACTGGGCAGGCACGTTCACCTATGCAACGGGATTAACCATCAAAAAGTCCGACTGTTATTCGAACCGTCGCACGCTTGGCTACGATTACGCCAACACCAATCGCCCTACCGCGCTTCCGCCGCAGGTAAATGCAGCGCACATTATTCGCGTCCAGGCGCAAATCACACCGCTTCGCTCGCGCCCGGCACTCGTGAGCCTTGCCGCCACACCCGCACGCACGCTTGCCACCGGACGACGCGCGATAGGCGGCGTGAAAGGCTTGGCACTACGAGAAGCATCGGTCAGCGTTCGCGTAACGACGGAAGCGAGTTCGACGCAAGACCTTCAGGATTTACTATCCGCAACGTCGATTGCCTCGTCCACGGACGCTAAGAGCTCATCGGCAACGCAGGCGCTAGCCGTCCCTGCAAGTCGTTATCGGTCGGTCAAGATTGTCTTCGACGGACTCGCCTTGACGCGCGCAGGCGCTGCTGGCGGATACTTCTATAACGTCTATCTCAACTTGCCAGATAAGGTCGACGCCGAAACCGCCAAATCCACCTATTTTATTGGCACGCTCGGTCCATTCGAGATAGCCGGGGCTGCGCATCACGGCGACGTCGAGCTTGAATTTCCCGCAACCGAGGCGCTTGCCAAGATGGGCGCTGGCGCAACCCGAGAGTATGTCGTTTCCTTAGTGCGCGTGAACGGGTCCGAGACGGCAAAAGGCGAGGTCATGACAGTAGGCGAAGTTCGCGTCGAATTAACCAACGACGCGCCGTTTATCGTTCAGCCCGCAGTCTCGCGCAAACCGGGCGATGCCTATTAAATGCTTATGAGGCGTCGTGTTTATCGTTCTATTTTTTTAGATGAAGACGCCTCACTTATCCCTTTTCGGGCCGGTTCAGAACCGCCTGGCATGCGTTTGCCGTATGCGCGCAAATTTTGTCAATGCAACTTGCGCGAAGCGCGCTTCCGTACGTGTGTGAGGAGGACCACATTTCCAAAAAACTCTCCCAAGGTAAATTGAGTTCAGCCTCTTCAAAGGCACGATAGGCGTTAAAGCCTGACTCTGATGTGACATTTAGAGTTCTTTATTTCGAAGGTCACTAATTTGAAAGAAAGATCGTCTAAGACGCGGCGACCAACCAAGGTCAAACGTGTCTTCGTTTGCGCGGTTCCACCGTGCTTAGCCTCGTCTTGCGATTGATCGCCGCTCACGCGTAGCGCGTTTGTGATAGTGCGGCCCGGTTTTAACCGGGCATTCGTAAGCTTTCTATCCTGTTCCACGCTCCGGGAAATACACGTGAAAGACTCCGTCGCCACACATATGCCTGATTTTAGCCACGAGCGCGGCCAGTTATCTGTGCGCGCCATGTTGGCTCTCATGAGAGATCATTACAAGGAAATTCTCCTTGTGGCGCTTGGCGTCACATTGATCGCGGTCGCGTATGCATTTCTCGCCACGCCTCAATATCAGGGCGATGCGGTGGTCAGAGTCGATCCAACGGAGCCCAATGCGCTTGGCATCGCCCTGCAGAATCAGGATGCGCAAGTATTGATGAACCCGTCTCCTGGCGCCGAAATGGCGGTTATGACGAGCCGATCCGTGCTTCAGCCGGTCATCGAAAAATATCGATTCGATGTCGCCGTGATTCCGAAGCAGATCCCTATTATCGGGTCGCTCGCAAATAAATTGGCTACGCCGGGAAGGCCCGCGTCTCCTTGGCTTGGGCTCAGCTCATTCGCGTGGGGTGGCGAGCAACTGCAGGTTGCTTCGTTCGACGTGCCGCATGAACTGGAAGAAGAGAAATTCACTTTGACGGCAGGTGCTGATGGGCATTATCAGCTTTCGGGTCCCTCCGGCGAATTGCTCATTGCGGGCGTCGCTGGCAAGCCGGCCAGCGCCAACGGTGTATCGCTCGATATCAAGAAGATCGTCGCTCGCCCGGGTACCGACTTCACTTTGATCCGCTATAACTCGCGCGATGCCGTAGCGCGTTTCACCGACCTGCTGCAAGTGCAGGACATGGCTAAAGACACGGGCGTCATCGAATTTACATTCCTCGACAGCAACCCTTGGAAAGCGGCTCAAGTGACGAACTCACTTGTCGATCAGTACATTGCCACCGCGGTGGCCGCGAAGCAACGCTCGGACAGCGCCACGTTGGAGTTCATCAATCAGGAATTGCCGAGATTGAAGGCGGATCTCAAGCGCTCGGAACTGGCGCTCAACGAATACCGTTCCAAAGCCAAGGCATTGCAACCGACCGCAGAGTCGCAAGCGTATCTTCAAGGTGGCATCGAACTGCAAAAGCAATATGCAGCTTTGCAGATGGAGAGGACTCAGCTCCTGAATCGCTTCCAGCCGAGCAGCCGCTGGATTGTGAATATCGACGATCAGCTCAACGATCTCAAGCGCGCAATGTCGACGCTGGACACGCGCTTCTCCGAGATGCCGTCCTCCGAGCGCCAGAGCCTCGATCTTGAACGTGACGCCAAAGTTGCCGAAACGATTTACCTTGGGATGGTGCAGAAGTCGGAGCAGCTCTCCGTGCGGCGTGCGAGCTCGACGGGTGGCGCGCATATTGTCGACTACGCCATCACGCCTTTGCATCAGGTCAAACCTAATCGACTTCTCGTGATTGGTGGCGGTGTGTTTGTCGGGCTCATCTTTGGCGTGTTCTCGGTCTTCATCCGCAAGCACGTCATGACTGGCGTGACTGACCCGTCATACATCGAAGAGCTTAGCGTTCCGCTCATCGGTGCCGTCTATTTCAGCCAGCATCAGATGATGTATTCCAAAAGCGCTGCCCAACGGCTCGCTCTGCCTTCCGGCTCATCGAGAATTCCGGGCAAGCGTTCAACTGGCATTGCGGCGCCCTACCGGTCCAAACGTCGAAGCGCTGATCCGTTCCGTGACGATCATCTGGCGTTGCTTGCCGCGCAATACCCGCAAGACCCGGCGGTCGAAGCGATCAGAGAGGTGTGCTCGCCCCTACTCAATGACCTCAGTCATATCCCAAACAAAGTCATCTGTCTGACCGGACCGACACCAGGCGCTGGCAAGAGCTTTATCGCGGCTAATCTCGCGGCAGTGCTTGCGGAGATCGGTCATCGCGTGCTTCTCATCGATGGCGACATGCGTCGTGGACGTCTTGCATCGCTATTCGGTCAAGGCAACGCTGGCGGCCTGCATGAAGTACTGCGCGGCGATCGTGATCTACACTCGGTCGTACGTTCTGTAGGCGTGGATGGCCTTTCATTCATGTCATGCGGATCGCGCGGCGCAAATCCGGCCATGCTCTTGATGAAGACATCGTTCGATGATGTATTGAGGGACTTGAGACCGCTCTTTGACGTGATCGTCATCGACACGCCGCCGATGCTCGCGGTGGGCGACGCTTCTATCGTTGCAACCAAGGCCGACGCCACTTTACTCGTGCTGCGCTCGGGCTTGCAGAGTGAGAAGGAAATTTCGGAGACGGTCAAGAAGCTTGAGAGATCCGACGCGCGCGTGCTCGGCGCGGTCTTCAACGCTATTCCGATACGCCGTAGCGACAAGAGCTATAGCTACATCATGGCGGACACCGCAGCGGCGGCACAACCGGGCTAAGCAGCGAAGCACATCGCGTTTCTTCTTGCAGCGAATGCTAGCCGCCTTAGCGACTAGTATTCGTCGCCGCCTTGCGCGGCTTGCCCGCGGCATTACAGTCTCTTTGCCTGAATACCTTGACTAACGATCCTTCGATCCCAGAAAGCGCATTTTCCAAGCTATTTGAAAAGCGACGCACGCTTTTGCGACTGGCCTGCCTTAGCGCAGCGCCGGCGCTAAGCGTTCACGCGTTGAATTCACAAGCGCAAGGCAATTGTCCAGCCCTTAGCACCGGACCGCGACGCATTACAGACCTCATCGGCTCGAATGGTTTTCCTCAGACGCCTACCGACATCTCTATGTGGCGCGAAATGGGATTGACTTGGGGCCGTGACTCGGTGGGACCTGGTCAGCCGAATTCTTCAAGCGACGCAATGAACGTCTCGAAGACGAGTCCGGGTTTCGACGTGGACTTGTCGAGCTGCATTTTAAGGAACAATCAAAACGGCGTGCATACGCTGCTCTATCTTGGCTATACGCCAAAGTGGAACGCGAGCGTTGACGGCGATTCGAAATCCGCGCCTAAAGACGTGAGCTATTGGCAGAAATATGTCGAAGCGGCCGTTAGCAAGTACAGCGCGCCTCCGTACAACGTAAAGTATTTCCAGATCTGGAATGAAGCGGCCGGGCGCTTGTCAGGGGGATCGCCGCAGGCGACTTTCTGGCACGGATCGGGATATAACAAGGACCGTAAGCTCTCGTCCAGCTATGACAGCGCCATGCAGGACTATGTAGACAAGATCCATCTTCCGGCGGCGGCCATCATTAGGAAGTACAAAGGCTATGTTGTTTATGGCGGCTGGCCCGATCAAGGCGGCGTGGATTCGTACGTGAAGTGGCTCGAATATCGCAGCGGCACTTACCAGACTCGCATGATCGACAATGTCGATTATCTCGACACTCACTACATGAGCGTCAAGGATCTGGACAGCCTTTACTCGCGTTACGTGCAGCCTGGGACGGTTCGAGGCATCTGGCAGACGGAGATCGGCGACCGCTACATGATCGATCCACATTACCTGCCTCAGTATTTTTTTTCCTTCGCGGTATGGGCGCTGAAGCGCGGATGGGACGATCCGAACAAATATGTCTCGATGATTTATCACTGGGACGGCTACGATCCATTCCGACTCACCAAGCGTGGCACGCCACGTACCTATAACGTCCCCGGCCGCACATTGATCGTTCTCTGCTCGACGCTTCGCGGCACGCTTTCGCCCTATACAGGCCAAGTCACGGCAAGCGACGACAAGAGTCCTCAGGCGCTGTACTCGGACAACGATCTGATCGTCCTGGTGAGCTCTTCCCCAGGACAATCGACCGTACAGTTGAGCGATGGTGGCAAGCTTGCAAGCGGCGGATTGGATGCATCGCTGGTAGATGCGGTTACCGGCGCCGTGTCGACGGCTCAGGTCGAAAAGCGTCAGGGCAGTCAGATCAACGTGAGCTTTTCTACGCCTGCCGCACTCGGCACCGGCGAAAAAAAGCATCTCAGCTATCTTGTTCTGCGGCGTAAGGCCTGAGCTCAAGCATTAAATCAAGGGGACTCAGCATGGTCTACATAACGCTGATTGCGTTGTTGCTGACAGTGACGAACTTCGTGCCGTTAAGCGCGATAGGATTTCTGCCGATCCTTCTTTACGGGTGGCGTTTCTTCGGACGCTCTTACCCTTCGTTCGTCACGCCGCTCGTGGCCTTTGCCGCGTTCGCGACGATATCGACCATATTTTATGATCCCGCTTCTCTCGTCGATTTCGAATTCTATCGTCGCGATGGCAACTTTTACATCTCTTACGCGCCGATACTCGCAGGCTTCTTATACACGCACGACCTCGATCTGAACAAGCTTCTACGCCGCTTCTATATCTTCGCGGTCTGCGTCAACGCTCCGCTTTACGCTTATTATCTGGCACACGCCGGACTGCTCTCGATTCTCAAGCATCCGAGCGATAGCTACGGGAGCTTGTTCATCGCACGAAATGCGGCGGGCGGCTTCCTTGCCATGCTGCTTTGCCTGGGCATTGCAAACTACATGCATAAACCCAGCAAGCCAATGCTTGCGCTCATGGGCGCGAACTTCTTGATGCTTTGGTCGACTTACAGCCGCGGCTCGTTGCTCGGCATCGTGATGATCGTGCCTTACATTGTGCTGGGTCGCAAACGCTGGGTGCTGGCGACCATGATCGCAGGGATGATCCTGGCGTCGCTAGCGGTGGCGCAGTGGCACACGTTACCGCACATCAATTACATGGGCTACACGTTCGCGATCAGCGATCCCGACGAGAAAGTGGCGAATCTCAACATCCGCTATGAATGGTTATGGCCTCGTGCGCTGGCGTACTTCGAGCAGAGTCCTATCGTCGGAATGGGCTTTGGATCGTTCGATGATCGAATAGCCTCATACATCAATTACTTTCACCTGTTCGCCCAACCGCTGCGGATCACCACGCATCATAGCGACTCGCATGCGCACAACTCGTACCTCAACTTCCTCGCGGAACTCGGGATCGTTGGCTTGGTGTTGATGTTGTCGTTCTACTGGAGGCTGACGGGTTGGTGTCAGCGGAAGGCACAGGAATCGTTGCTCTTGAGAGGCTCGCGCGACTTCGTTGCACTTCGCTTCGTGGAGCTTTCTTCGGTCTGCCTGATGGTCATGGCGGCCACGGAACATCGCTTGACGTCGCCATCCAACGTGTTACCGCTGGCGCTTGTGCTGTCTCTTGTGGTGTCGTCTCGCGGACTTTCTATGCGCTTTCTTCGCTCCCGCACGGCGAGAGCGCCGGTCAGAAGCGCGCTCGCCGTCCGGCCGGAACCACAGTGAACTCGACACTATGTTTCCGGTCACTAGCGCGGGCAATCAAGCACCAGAGCGCGCTCGGGCGAAGTTGGTGTAGCTCGAGTACACCGGGTTGATAGGCACGCCGTTGGTCATGATGCCAAAGGTGTGATCGCCGCTATCGAGCACGTAGTACATGGTCGACTGGATGTTGTGCGTCTTGCGTGCGTTGTAGAAGGACTGCAGGCGCGACTGGACAAACGTGGCGCGGTAAGCATCGGTCTGCTCGGGATTCGCGTTCCACTCGGTGATCATGAAAGGAACACCGTAGCGTGCCTTGCAGTACTGCGGTAAATCGAAGTGAGGTCCCGCGCCGTCCGAACCGATGTCGAACAAGTCGCCGTACACCTCGTAGTTGTGCCATGTCGTAATGTCCCAGCGAACCTTGGGATGCCCGCTCGTACCGTCCGGCTGCATGCCATCCCAAAGTGCATCCGATGCGCCGATGTCCGCCACACAGAAGTTGATGCCGCACTTCGCGTCCGGCTGAATGGCCTTCACACCAGCCATCAGACCCCGCATGACGCCGCGCATGACGGGCCAGTTCGCGTTGTTGAAATCCACTACGTCGGTACCCGCACGGTTCGAATGCAGCACGGTCTGCGAGCGACGGGTAAGTTCGTTGCCACACTCGTACATGGTCACACCGTGCGGCTTGAGCGCGGCAGCCACAGTCATGCCCGTGTTATAGGCCGTAGCGTAAGCCGCTGCCTCGCTACCGAACAGATTGCCCGAAGCGTCGGTCAAGCCTTGCTGAACGAGCGCAAGGATTTTGATACCGGTCCCATTCATGGCCGAAGCCATTTTGGCTACGGCGTTGTTCTGCTGCGTGGTGCCGTTACTGCCAAGGCGATACATGGTACAGCCCAAGGCCTTCAGAATAGAGATGGTCTCGGCGGGCGTATAGCGGTAGTCCCAGTGACCATTCATGCCGAAGAAGGTGCCTGCCGGTGCGGCGACGTCGACGCGCGGGTCGTTACATGCGAGCCACTTGTTCGACCAAACATAGAACTGATTGCTCTTGTTTTTCTGGTAGATCTTGCCGCCCGACCAAAGGAGCATGACGACGTTTGCAATCGACACAGAGGTCTTGTTCTTGTAGACCATACCGCCTGAGAGCGTCCACACGGCTCCCGTCTTATCGATGATCGACGTTCCGTTAGGGATGGTCGTGCCATCCGCTGACGCGTTCGCTGCTGCCTTGGCAGTCGAATCCGGCAAGGCGGAGTCATCCGAAGCCTTTGCCGACGACTCCGGCAGTTCGCCCACACCTCCGCCACCACAAGCGGACAGCATATAGGTTCCGGGCAGCGCGGTCATGCTAGCTAGAAATTTCCGTCGATTAATCATCGTTTCGTACTTCCGCCAAGTCGGGCGGAAAACTCCCTGAGGTTAGAGATGGATGTCTTCGTGCCCCCTTTAAAGAGGACTGCTAACGGATGAACCAAGGTACTTACGCTATTTGGCAGCGTGTCGACCTTGGAAGCTCTAAGGATGGTGATCACCGATGCGCGATGCCGGAAATAACGGCCGTTGCGCGGTGACTAACCCTTGCTGCATCAAAAAACTAAGGAACTTCTGACGACTCCGAGAGACACAGTGGTTCCGCGATTTGCAGAAGACATGGCAGATACGCACCTTGTGGAACGCAAACGCTTGCCTTAGAGGTCATACGATAAGAGGATATTACCTAAAATGACACGCCTCGTGAACCCTCGTTCGGTACTTTCTGGAAGAAAAGCAAGAAAAGGGCTGTTCGAATTAGTCTGAGCGGAACAAATGACGCTAGTCAATCGCCGCTTAAGGGCAAATTGTACCTTTTTAATTTTGACGTCATTGTTACTAAGTAGATCTTACCTTTTGTGAATCCATTGGGCGTAAGGCCATGGCGGACGGTGGCCTCAGGCGTGAACTCTCATATCGTGGAATCATCGCGTCAAAAAATTTACCCGAGATTCGACTGTTTATACGAACATGCGTACGCCAAAATCTGCCTTCATAAACGCGGTTTTTTCCGCTTCTATTTTTTTCTTAGCTCAAGCGCTGCTTGAGAAATAAAGCGCTCCTCCGTCTGGCAAACCCGCATTTCGTTCAATCGAAGCCCTCACGCCCCTAAGTGACCGCCCTATCGAATCGTTACCGACGCATTGATCGGTTCGATGCATTGCGCATCTGTCTCCAGTCCCTGTTTGCAAGCGCGCTCGCTTATGCGTGCATGAAGCTAATGGGCTCGACGAGCTTGACTTGGGCCGTCTTCTCTAGTCTGTTCACCCTTCAGGCTAATTTCGACCGCAGTCTCAAACATGGCATCGGTCAGATGATTGGCGCGGTGGCCGGTACGGTTGTCGGCCTGGCGACCCTGCATGTCTTCCCGGATGCCGGCGACGCGATACTGCGGTTAGGCGTCGCCACGCTCGCAACATGCCTGATGTCGTCGATCTTCCCGACGACCAATTACAGCATCGTGGTCGCTGCCGCAATCGCGCTCGAGCCTTCGGCAGGCTTCGCGGGCGCCATGTCGCGTGCGGAGGCCATCGTGTTGGGATCTGCCATCGGCATCGTGGTGTCGGTGAGCGTCTGGCCACAACTGGCGCGCTCGCGTGCGTTCGGCATCATGGGGGATCTCATCGACGATTGCCGCGCATTGCTGCATGCCTTGCCGATCTTGAGCGCCGTAGAGAACCGCGCATCCGTCGACGCCTTGCATGAGCGCTTTTTACGCCATCTCGTGGACGCTCGCGCGGTCAGTAGCGATGCTCGCGTCAACGCGCGCTTTCGTGCAGGACCGACGCTCAGTGCGGCGCTGACAGCGTTCGAAACCTTGTGGCATGGGCTGGTACTGCTCGATCGTGTCGGGGAATCGCAATGCAGGGTGCTTCCCGAAGATGAGCGCAAGCTGCTGCGCGAAAGCGTCAACGCAGTAGGCGAATGCGCGAGCGGCTACTTGGAACAACTCGCCGCGTACCTGCGCGACGGCGCCGCGCTTCCACCCAGCGAGCATTTTCTAAAGCCGCTCGGCGATGCATCCGCATCCGTCAAAGCGCGCTTCGTAGAGGCCGCCGAACGTCGTGATGAGGCGTCGCAACAACTGCAGGCGCTGGCTACGCTGTTATTCGCTCTCGAGCAAATCGAGGCGAACCTCAGGAACATAGGGTGGCTTTTGGAAACGAGATTCTAGAACGGCTGTCGAAGCGACCGCTCGATACGAATGCCGTGCCGCTTCATCTTCGCGTAAAGCGCGGGCTTCGATACGCGCAGCAACTTCGCGCAGGTCGTAACATTGAAGCGACATGCTTCGAGCGCATTCTCGATCGCAATGCGCTCGGCCTCCTGAAGCGACACCGGCTCTTGACGTGAAGCGTTGCGCGTATCGCTGCCTGGCTGCGCGCTCGTCGTACTGCGCAAAAACGGCGATACATCCGCAATGCAATCGCCTTCGTTCAAATTCACCATCTTCTCGACGAGATTTTCCAGCTCGCGCACGTTACCGGGCCAACCGTGAATTTCGAGCTGTTGCAGCGCATGCTTCGAGAGCGATGGCGTCGGCTTGTGCATCCGCGTGCAATATCGTTCGAGGAAGAATGCCGTCATTGACGCGATGTCTTCGCGCCGCTCGCGCAACGGCGCAATCGTGATCTCGATTACGTTGCATCGATAAAACAGGTCTTCGCGGAAGGTTTTTTCCCGCACCATGGCCGCAAGATCACGGTTGCTCGCGCAGACGATGCGAACGTCCACCGGAATGCCGCGTGTATCGCCAATACGCGTGACCTCGCGTTCCTGCAATACACGAAGCAGTTTCGCCTGCACGTCGATAGGCAACTCCGAAATCTCGTCGAGGAATACCGTGCCGCCATCGGCGGATTCGAACTTGCCTGGACGACCATCGCGCGCCGCGCCCGTAAAGCTGCCGGGCGCATGTCCGAAGAGTTCGCTTTCGATGAGCGCATGAGGAAGCGCCGCGCAATTGATCGCGATGAACGGCAGCGTGCTGCGCACACTCGCATTGTGAATGGCCTGCGCGAAAACCTCCTTGCCGACACCGCTTTCGCCCGAGAGTAGGACGTTGGACGCGCCGCGCGCCGCCTTCTTCGCCGCATCGAGCGCGCGCTTCAAAGCGGCACTCGAACCGATCACGCTGTCGAAGGTAAAGCGCGCATGGTTGCCCGCATAGCGTCCCGCCATCTTCCGCACACGACGCATCTCACGGAACGTGTTGACGACAGACACCACTTCCCCGCAGCGGTTTTTGATGGGAATGGCCGTATCCAGTAGATGAAGATGGCGCGCTGGAGAGTCGATTATCAACTCGCGATCAACATAGCCCACGCCGGTGCGAAAGATCGGGCCAATGATCGGCTCGAAGTCGATCACCTCGTTGAGCGTCTTGCCGATACTCGCTTTCGGATCGATGCCGAGAATACGGCCCGCCACCGAGTTGACGTGGCGTAGCACATGGCGCTGCCCGATCACCATCAAGCCATCGCCGATATGGTCGATGATCGCGCGTTGCTCTTCGACGAGCGTGTCGTACACGGCGAGATCGAAGGCGCTTTGGAGGAGCACGTCGAGCGTTGCACCCAGCAGCGTGATGAGGCTTGCAGGCGAGCCCTTGCCGTTGCCGCTTGCGTCAAGCACACGCAATGCGACGAGGAAAACACGTCGCCCATGCGTCTCGACCCGCAGCGCGAACGCCTGCGCAAACGATGCGGCGCGTCCCGCGAGCGTCAGCATCACGCAGCGTCCATCCGACATCGACGTGGCCGCTTCCGCCAACGCGGCAAGCTGCGCGGACGGACAATGCGCAAAGAACGTATCGCGTGTCGCCGCGTCCGCTTTCGTGAATTCGTCGATGCTTTCCAGCACGTGCCCCGCGCGATCCAGCGTGAACAGGCATACCCGTGCTTCGTTTGCGGCAAGCACGCGCGCGCTCTTCCATCTCGTGCTGGCGAGTGCCCCTTCGAGCGTGACGGTATCGGGATCGAGCGCGACGGTGGCCATGTCTTCCTGCAAGCGGTCGGGCAACGTCATCGAATATAGCAGTTCAAAATCCCGCCGCCGCACTGCGATTTTTCAGAGCGGACGCGTCAATCCTTCTGCGCAATCGCAGTGAGCGCGCCGCTGTTCAACTGATACACCGTGACCGGCGCATCGACCCAATCGCCGTTTGCATCGAAGCGCACGGGGCCGAGAATGCTCGTGAACGCCTGCTCGCGCAGCGCTTTGACGTATACCTCGGGCTTCGACGATCCCGTTTTCTGCATCGCGTCCGCGACGACGAGCGTTGCGGCATAGAACGCGGGCGCATAGGTATCGACATCGGCGCTGAACGCACTCTTGAATTTCGTGCGAAAGGTCTTGCCGTCCGGTAACGAGTCGAGCGGCGCGCCGCCTTGCGCGCAGAACATGCGCTTGTCGGCGGCTCCGGCCGATAGCTTGTCGAATTCAGGCGAGCAAATACCGTCGCCGCCTACGAGCGTTGCGTTGATGCTGAGTTCGCCCATTTGCCGCGCAAGCGTCGCGGCCTGCGCATAGTAGCCGCCATAAAACACGACCTGCGGATTACGCGACTTGATCTGCGTGAGAATGGCCTTGAAGTCGGTTGCCTTGTCCGTGCTGTATTCACGCGCGACGACCTGCAAGCCCGCCTTCTTTGCGCTGTCGACGAATACATCGGCGACGCCAACGCCATAAGCGGTGCGGTCATCGATTACCGCGGCGCGTTGTGCATTCAACACTTTCGCCGAATAAAGCGCCATGCGGCCACCCATGACGTTGTCGTTGGTCGCGAGCCGGAAGACATAGGGATAGCCGAGGTGCGTGAGTTGCGGGTTCGATGACGCGCCGGTCATCATCACCACGTGCGCATCGTTGTAGATGCGCGCGGCGGGAATGCTCACGCCCGAGTTGTAATGGCCAATGACGGCGGATACGCCATCGTCCACGAGCTTTTGCGCTACGCTCACGCCTACTTTCGGATCGCCCTGGTCGTCCATCGAGATCAGTTCGAAGCGCACGGGCTTGCCCGCAATTGTGAAAGCCTTCGCATTGAGTTCGTCGATGGCAAGCCGTACACCGCGCTCATCGTCCTTGCCGCTTTGCGCCGCGCTGCCGGTGAGCGGCCCTGCCACACCGATTTTTATCACTTCCTGCGCGTATGCCGCGCGCGTTGCGCCGACCATCGTCAATGCGCATGCCATGAACGCCATCGCCAAGTTGAATCGTTTCATATCGTTTCCCCAGTCGCAGTCAATGACAGACCTTCAAGAACGTCCCGTACCGGCGACAGCGTGTCGAATTCGAAATCGGGACGTGGCTGCCACGTTCCGAGCGTCTCTCGCGTGCGATTGATCCAGGCCACCGCCATACCAAGAGGCTTTGCTCCGTCGATATCGGCCCAGCTCGCGAGCGAACAATGCAGCACGTCGTGCGCGTTCACCGCCAGGCGGTCGAGCGCGAGCGCAAAGATCGCCTGCGATGGCTTGTAGGCCTGCGCCATCTCCGCTGTCGTCACATGCTCGAAATAGCGTGTAAGCCGCGTGCGCCGCCACAGATCGCTGTCCATGTTGGTGATCGGCATGAGCGGATAGCGCGCCGCAGCCCAATCGAGGAACGGCTCAGCATCGGCGTGTGCCGGCGATGCTTCGACCAGATGCGAGAGGAACACGTCGTTCAGCGTTTCCATCGCATGGCCTTTACGCGCGCCGGGCCAGTGCGTATCGAGGCAATCGGCGAGTGCTTGTTGCGCGACATCGCGATAACGCGCGTAGGCCTGGCCTCGATAGAGCCGCACGTTGCGGATGTCCCAATCGAGATAGATCTGGGAGACAGGTTCGTCTGCCTCGACCGAGATGCGCCGCAGGACTTCCGCCATGCCGAGCGTGCCGCCTTGATCCACATCGACGAGCGTGCCGAAGTAATCGAACGTAAGGGCTTTGGGACTCATTGCGACGTCTTCCTGTTCGCGAAGGCCTTCACGCGCTCGGCAGCATCCGGCAGCGCGAATGCCTCGATGGTGACGGCACTCTCGAGTTCGAGACTGCGAGCCAGCAAGCCCGACAGGTCGCTTGTCACCAGTTTCTTTAGCTTCGATACGGACGTCGATGAGCGTTGTGCGATACATGCTGCAAGTTCGAGCGCGGTTTCCAGTACGGCATCGCGCGGAACCACGCGATTGACCAAACCCATCGATAGCAGCGTCTGCGCGCTCTGCCTTTCGCCGAGCAACCAAAGCTCCATCGCGCGTTGATGCCCTATCGCCTGAGGCAGCAGATGCGTGACGCCGCCCGTCACGAATTGTCCCCACTCCATCTCGGGAAAGAAGCACACGAGATCGTCCGATGCGACCACGATGTCGCAATTGAGCATCCACTCGAAGCCGCCGCCGACGGCATAACCATGCACCGCGCCGACCACGGGCTTGGCACCGAACATCAGATCGCGTGTGATGCGCTGAATGCGCCCGATATGACTGCGGATACTTTCATCGCTTTCGCTTTGGGCGTCGAACTCCTTGAGGTCGTCGCCCGCGCAAAACGCGCGTCCCGCACCGGTGAGCACGATGACGCGGCATGATGCATCGCCGAGCGCGCCTTGCAGCGCGTCGTGCAGATCGTCGAGCAACGCACCGCCGATTGCGTTCATGCGCTCTGGTCGATTCAACGTGACGATGGCAACCGGTCCTTCCATGTGTAGCGTTACGTCGCTCATGCGAGCTCCTTGTCGATCCAGCGCGTCTTGCCTTCGGTACGCGGAAAATGTTCGAATGGCACCATCGTGACCGTTGCGCTCGCGCCTATGCGATTGCGTACGGCCGCCTCGATGTGATGCGCGGCATCGCCCCAGCGAGCGATATCGAGACCGCTCGCCGCTTCCACAGTCATCGCGATGCGGTCGTAAGGGCCATCGCCCTTGAGCACGATGCGAAACTGTCCCGAGGCCCATTGCGGCAGCGCTTCCACAGCGAGCCGGACGGCACCCGGAAATACGTTGATGCCGCGCACGTTGAACATGTCGTCGGTGCGACCCGTCACGCGAAAGCGCCATGCCGTGCGTCCATCCTCGCCGGCATCGACGGCAGTCACCGTCACCACGTCGCGGGTGCGATAACGCACGAGTGGCTGACATTGCTTGCGCAAATGCGTGCACACGAGCTCGCCCGTGACGCCCTCTTCCATGGACAAACGCGCGAGTGTCTCCGGATCGATGATCTCCGCGAACACGACATCCGCCGCATGAAACAAGAGGTCGTTGGTCCAGTCCGTCTGTCCGCCAAGAATGCTCAGAACTTCCGATAAGCCGAAGTTCGCATTGCGCACCTTGAAGCCCCACTTGTCTTCCATCGTCGCGCGTAACTCGGGGTTGTCGAGACCTGCTTCGCCACCGAACAGTCCGAGCTTCAGGCCGAGTTCGCGCGGTGTAGGTCCGCCTGTTTCGCGCAACACTTGCTCGATAAGCGCCGGATACGAAGGCGTACAAGAAATCGCGTTGATGCCAAGACTCAGAATGGAGTCGATCAACATCCGCGTGTTGCCGACGCCGAACGGCGCCACCGTCGCGCCAGTGGCTTCGAGAATGGTGTGATCGGTGAAGCCGCCGGTCCACATGCAATAGTTGAGACAGTGGATCACGCGATCATCGGGGCGCAGACCCGCCGCCCACATCGAGCGTGCGCCGACGCGTGCAATGTCCAATGCATCGCGTGTGCTGTTCGCGAGAATCAAAGGGCGCCCGGTCGTGCCCGACGTGCGATGCAAGCGCGCAATGGCGCTTTCCGCGCAGGCCACGTGATCGCCGAATGGCGACGCACCCTCCTGACTCACGCGCAACTCGTCCTTCTCCGTGAAGGGCAGGTCCTGCAGCGAATCGAGCGTGATGTCGTCGCGTTCGATCCAGCGTGCAAGCTTCGAACGATAGAACGCCGACATCGCACGCAGATACGTCCATTGCGTCGACCAGAGCGCGTCCTGATGACGACGCACGCCGGCTGACGGCAGCGTTTCGAAGGCTTCGTCGAAGTACACGCCATGCGTTGGGGCAGTCACAGCCACGTCCACGTCTTTCCTCGGTTGAGCGGCCTTTGCCGCGAATTCTTCGTTATGGCGGGCACGCTCATGACGAACGGCGCTTCGCGGCGCGCGCCTCGATGACGCTTCTCTCGACGATGGCCCGTGCATGGCTCGCGCTGCCGACGGGGCCGCCGTTATCGGCTGCGACAACGTCGAACCAGTACAGCGCGCCTTCGATTGCACGAAACGTCGCGGTGGCGGAGACATCGGCGCCATGTGGTGTCGGTGCGAGATGATTGAGATGCGTGGTGACGCCCACGGAGAGCTGCCCGTCGCGCAGGGAGTCGCGCATGAGTTCCGCGCAGGCGCGCTCGATAAGGGACAACAATGCGGGCGTGGATAGCACGTCGGGATAGCGCTCATCCGCTTCATGCGCGTGAGCAGAGGCGAGATCGGCGGATGAGACGGTATGCGTAAGCGTGGCGGTTCGGCCTGCTTCGATCATGGACGGCTCCGGTTTGTTATCGGAGCTATCAATGCAAGGGCTGGGCCAATCATGCGAAAGCCCCGGCTGGCGGGACTCGCCGCAAATCGCTGAATGGTCGAAAGGGCTGACCGTCAAGATTCTTAACGTTGCGAATCGAAACGGTCGTCGGCTTTGCTTAACGGGTTTCGATGCGAGATTGTGTGCTTCAACGAAGCGGCAGCATCGTGAGTCCGACGATAACCAACGCAGCACCGCCGCCGCGTCGAATCATCATGAGACGACTGTGGCTCGTGATACGCCGATGCACGGCATGCGTGACGAACGCGTAAGTCGACATCACAGTGAGCACCACGGTTGTATCGATCGCGATGAGCGTGGCGAGTTGTGGCAGTATCGGCGTATGCAGATCGACTAGCTGAGGCACGGCGGCCGCGAAGAAGCCGAGCGTGTTCGGATTGACGAGTGATACCGTAGCGGCCTCAACAAAGATTCGCAGACAAGGCTGCCTCACGTGCGGCGTCACATGCGTGACCGCGGCTTGTGGGCCCTGTCCACGCATGGCGCGTATGCCGAGCCAGATCAGATAGAGCGCGCCCGCTAGCCGCAGACCGATGACAAGCCACGGCGATGCGTTGAGCAAGGCGCTCAAGCCGAGCATGACGCCGCTTGCCATGACGAAGCGCGAACACAGGTTACCCGAGACCGTGAAGAGCGCGGCATACAGTCCGTAACGCACGGTATTGCGCACGACGAGCATGGCATTGGGGCCCGGGGAGCCCGTGGCGGCGAGCGTTGCAATGGAGAAGGCAAGCCAGGTGGCGGTAGTCACGGCTAGCTCCCACGCGTGGCGTATGCGTCGACGGAAGAGGCTTGAATACGTGCTGACATGCTGGCTCCCGAAACGTTTGCGATGGAAGCCATTGTTGTTCATGCGGATGCGCGCAGACACCCTCCTTGCGTTGGCATCGGATTGGCGGGAGCTGACTTATGACGCGCACTGAAGGCTTTAGCCGCCTTTCTTGCGTGCCGCGACGGTCTTTTTAACCGCGGGCTTACGCGTCGCACGCTTGGGCGTCGTCTTATCGATATCACGCATCGACTTGAGCTCGTCTTTCAACGACGCATGCGCCGTTTCCAGCGCTGCCAGTTTGCCTTGGAGCACGCCGGCATGATGACGGCCGTCGCCAACTTGCGCTTGCAAGACATCGACGGCACGGCGATGGTCCACATCGCGCTTGTCGGCCCGTTTGACCGCCTCGGCCAGTTCCTTTTGAAGCTTGGCCGTGGCGCTGCGTTCGCGATCGATTTCGAGCAGCGCGCGTTTCTCCGATGCTCTCAAACGCTCCTCGGCGCGGCTCGCCGCTTCGCGCAGCTTCTCGAGATCGCGCGAAAAGCCTTCGCGCACCTTGTCCAGTTCTCGGGCGCGTGCGCTTGCTTCGTCGTTGAGCCGTTTGATTTCGGCATCGACTGCCTTTCGCGTGGCCGCGTCTTCGGCGCGTTGCCGCTCCAACTCGCGAATCTCGGCCTGTGCCGCCGACAATGCAACCGTGCGCTGTTCCAGCGTCGTTTCCATGCGCCCCAGTTCCTCGCGCGTCGCAACTACCTTCTGCTCGGCCTCGGTGCGTTGCGCGTCAAGCTCTTCGCGTTGCGCGTTGAGTTCGGCCTGTGCCGACGTAGTTGCGCGCGTCCAAAGCGTGCCGATGAGTTCGCCAGCGGCATCGCTCAAATCCGGCGGCAGGTCCGGATGCTCGATGCGTACCCGGCTCTTCTCTCGCAACTCGGCCCAGAACTCGCCCAGCACCGATGCCGGCGTGCTCATGGTGCCGCGCCGAACCAGGCTGTAAAGGCGATTGGCCGTTGGCGGCACGCCGAATCGAAAGAACAGGAGCGTGCAGACTTCCCGGTAGAGCTCGCGCGTTTTCGGGAATTCGACTTTCAGGCGGTCAATGGCGGCGGCCAGTCGTGCGTCATCGGAGAGCGGTTCGGACATTGCGTTTGGTCAGTTCTTGGAGGAGCAAGAATATAGCGTAGAGCGGCCGATAATTAACGCTCGCTCGACTGCTTGGCCATATGGACGACCCCGTACTTACCCGCGCCAGCGTTCACACGCCGGTCCGCATTGTTATAATCCTTTCAACCCACGACTAAAACCTAACACCGCACAATAGCCGTAAATCGATGGCCAAACCCGAACGCCTGCGCGTGCTCTCAAGCGCGCTCGAAAAGCAGAACGTGATGCGCTTGCGCGATGCAGCCGCCTTGCTAGGCGTCTCCGAGATGACCGTTCGCCGCGATATCGCAGCGCATCCCGGTCAATTCACTTACCTCGGCGGCTATATCGTCAGCGCGGCGGATTTGCCCAATGCAGCGGGCTATACCATCGAGGAAGAAAAGGACCACTTCGCTCAGGCCAAGGCGATTGCATCGAGCCATGCCGCGCATCTGCTTACCGATAGCGAGACCATCTTCATCGATTGCGGCACCACGCTCACCACGCTCGCGCGGCAGATTCCCACGGACATGCACCTCACCGTCGTGTGCTATTCGCTCAACGTGGCCGAGATTCTGCGCCGCAAGCCCAATGTCCGGCTGATCCTTCTTGGTGGCGTCTATGTGCCGTCATCCGAATCGTTTGCGAGCGATGAAAGCGTCGAGACGCTGAGGCGCATGGGCATCAACAAGGCGTTCATGTCGGCGGGTGGCGTGGATGAAGCGCGCGGCGTGACGTGCTGGAATTTTCACGAAGTGGCCATCAAGCAGGCGGCCATGGCAAGCGCGGTGGAGCGCCATCTCGTCGTCGATGCAAGCAAGCTCGGCAAGGTCAAGGCCGTGCGCTTCTCGCAGATTTCCGAGTTCGACTCGGTCATCACCGAGGAAGGGCAGCGCAGACGCAAGCACGCGTAAAAAAGCCCGCAAAACGCTATGCGGGCTCTCTGCGGCTTCCGAACGACCAACCCACTACTGCCGTCGTCCGAGCGCGAACAACGTCCCTGCGACGAGAATGAATGCGCCGATGATCACCTTCTGCCAAGTGCTCGGCACGCCCACTAGAATCAGCACGCTGTTGATGAGCGTCACGAGCACGACGCCGAGCAACGTGCCCACCACCGTTCCCGTACCACCGGTTATACGTGCGCCGCCCAAAATCACGGCGGCGATCACATCGAGTTCCGTGCCGACCAAGTCGAAAGGATTAGCAAGCCGGTTGGTCGATACATGCAGGATGCCCGCGACGCCCGCAAGCAATCCCGTATAGCCGAACACGAACAGATGGATCGCGCGCAAGTTGTAACCGAGCCGTTCGGCGATGGTGAGACTGCCGCCCATCGCATAGACACCGCGGCCCATCATCGTGCGATTGAGCAGCCACCATGTGACGACCGCCGCGATCACGAGCGCGAGCACGGAGACCGGCAACACGGCACGCAAACCATCGGACGTGTGATAGAAGAAGAGCGGCAGGCGTCCGAACGTATCCATGCTGTGCGGAATGTTCATGAAGAACTGCGTGCCCACGAAAGTCAGCAACAAGCCGCGATACAGATACTGCGTGCCGATCGTCACGATCAGCGAAGGCGCCTTCAACCGATGCACGAGCATGCCATTGATGATGCCAAGCAAGACGCCGCCCAGCGCGCCCGCGATCAGTATCAACGCGAACGGACACTCCGGCCACCATGCGAAGACGGCCTTGGTGATCGAATACATCGTGAGTGCCGCTATCGCCGTGAACGACACGTCGATACCGCCCGAAGCCAGCACGACGAGCGTACCCAGCGCAAAGAGCGATACGGTGGTCGCCGAATGCAACAAGTCGAACAACGTGGCGAATTGGAAGAACCGCGGGTTCAGGCCACCCACGATCAGACACGTTACGAGAATCAGACCTAGGGTGAACCACTCGGGATTGCGCATCAGCCGCGCATAAAGACTGCCCTTGCGCACGCGCGGCGCGACGTCGCTCACGGCTTGCGGCACCGGCTCGCTTCCCGTGCGGCGGATGGATTCGCTCATACTCATGCTGCCTCTGAAAGTAACGCGTGATAAAGCTCGGCCTCGCTCAGACGATCCGCGCGATACTCGCTCGAAATCCGGCCCTTCTTCATCATCAAGATACGGTCGCAGTTTTGCAGCAGTTCGGGCAAGTCGTCGCTGATCAAAATGATGCCGATGCCCTCCTTCGAAAGCCGCTGCATGATGCGGTAAATGATGTCCTTCGATCCCACGTCGACACCGACAGTCGGCCCGTGCAGAATCAGCACGCGCGGATCGATGGCAAGCCACCGCCCGATCAACACGCGTTGCTGATTGCCGCCCGAAAGAGATTGCACGGGCTTGTCGACGTCGGGCGTGGCGATCTGCAAGTCCTTCACGGTGCGCTCGGCAAGCTCCTGCGCGCGCTTGCGATCGATCTGACCGAAGCGGTCCCGCAGGCTCGAAATCATCGCGGTCACGACGTTATCGCGAATCGGTTTGTCGAGAAAAAGCCCTTCGTTCAGGCGGTCTTCCGGGACATAGCCTATGCGTTGCGTCTTCGCATCCGCCGGCGTTTGCAGGCGCACGCGCATGCCGTCGAGCGTGACCGTGCCCATGTCGGCGGGCGCGACACCTGCCAGTGCGCGCGCGAGTTCGTTACGGCCCGAATCGAGCAGCCCCGTCACACCGAGTATCTCGCCCTTGTGCAGCTTGAACGATACATCGGCGAACTGGCCTTTCCGTCCGAGCGCCTGCACGTCGAGCACGATCTGCGATGCGCCTTCTTCCCCTTGCGCGCGATAGCGCTCGGTTGAAAGATGCTTGCCCGTCATGAGCTCGCTGATCTGCGCCTTCGTATAGTTTTCGATAGGACCTTGCGCCATCTTCTGGCCATCGCGCAGCACGATCACTTCGCCGCCGATTGCGTAGCACTCGTCGAGCTTGTGACTCACGAACAGCACGGCGACGCCGTCGGCACGCAAACGCGCGAGGACGGCGATGAGATTGTCCACTTCCTTTTGCGTGAGCGACGTGGTGGGCTCGTCCATGATGACGAACTTCGCTTCGCTGGCAATGGCGCGTGCGATTGCCACGAGCTGCCGCGTGGCGAGCGGCAATTGCTCGATCAAGGTCTTCTGAAAGTCCGCATCGCCCGGCAAGCCCACGGCTTCCAGCGCCCGTGCAGCGGTTTCGGCAAGCGCGCGGCGATCGAACGTGCGCGCGAGCTTGCCGTTGTGTTCGGCGAGCTCGGATGTGAGCGCGACGTTCTCCGCCACGTTCATGTTCGGCAGCAGCGACAAGTCTTGATAAACGGTCTCGATACCCGCGGAAAGCGATTCGAGCGGCGATAGCCGCGCATGTCTCACGCCTTCGATCACGAGTTCGCCTTCATCGGGCGGTTGCGCACCCGAGATGATCTTGATGAGCGTGCTCTTGCCGCAGCCGTTCTCGCCGAGCAGATGATAGATCTGCCCGCGTTCAAACGAGAGGCTCACGCCACGCAGCGCATAAACGCCTGTGAAGCGCTTATGAATATCGACGACTTCGAGGAGCGGTGTCTCTTTGGTCATGGCTTATAGAAAGCAGGCAGCGCGCGGCAATGAACCACGCGCCGCGTACGTCACATCAGAACGGATACTGCTTGTAGTTGGTCTTGTCGACATCAACCCAACCGGTACCGCGCACGATCACACCCTTGCCCGGGCCCTTGCTCACGGTGACTTTGTTGTATCCGGTAATGCCGAGGTCCGTACCGTTGTCGATGGTCTTGCCTTCCACCAACATCTGCGCGACCTTGTTCATTGCGAGACCGGCGAGCTTCGGGTCCCAGAACGCGATGCCGTTGACCGCTCCGCTTTCGAGGAACTTGCCTGCTTCAGTCGGCAGGCCCGTGCCATACACGCAGATCTTGCCGACCTTGCCCGCTTCTTCCACTGCACGGCCAATGCCGATCACATCCAGCGACGACGAGCCCTGAAAGCCCGTCAGATCCGGATGCTTGCGCAGCACTTCCTTCGCGACCTGATAAGCACGCTCGCCGTCGTTATTCGTTTCAAGCTTCGGCTCGACCAGATCCATTTTCGGATACTTGGCCTTTGCATTGCCGATACCGCCATCGGCCCATTGCACTTGCGAGCGGCTGCCGAGCGAGCCCACTAGCACGGCCCACTTACCCTGGCTTCCCATGCACTTCGCAAGACGTTCGTTCAAGCCCGCACCGTAGGCGGTGTTATCGAACGCTTCGATATCCACCATGGTGTTCTTCGCGTTGTCCGCTTCATGCGTGACGACCTTGATGCCGCGATCCATCGCCTTCTTGAGCGCGGGTTCGAGCGTCGGCGGATCATACGGCACGACTGCAATCGCCGTGACTTTCTTCGCGATCAAGTCTTCGATGATCTTCAGCTGTTGCGCGGCATCGGCACGCCCCGGACCTGTCTGATACACGGAGATGTTCGGATTGTCCTTGCCGAACTGCTTTACGCCTTCGTCCATGCGATTGAACCAGTTGATGCCGGTCACTTTAACGACCGTCACGATGGTCTCGTTGTTCGCAGCTTGCGCGGCTGCAATGGCTCCTGCCGCAAGCGCGATTGCCGTGAGCGCGGTGGTGATTTTCTTGAGTTTCATAGTGCTGTCTCCTTTGCCTCTGTCACTTGGTCTCTTTATGAATCACGGGGAAATAAAAGCGTTTCAACGTCCGGTCGATGCGGGCGGATGCGGCACCTTGCTGGAAGGCTTCGCGCCGCCTATACCGAAGATTGCGCGCACGCGTTCGCCACCTGCGAATGCAAGCGATGCAAGCAGCAAGAAACCCCACGCGCAGTCACCGAAGAATTGCGACACGCCGAGCAGATTGAACAGGCTCGACAGAAACTGCAAGACGGTCGCGGCAAGAAACACGCAGACTATACGTCCATAGCCGCCAGCGGGATTCACGCCGCCCATGACCGCGATGAGGATTGCGATCAGCAAATACGAATTGCCGTAATCCCATTTCGCGCTCGACGTATGCGTCGCGCTGATGAGTCCGGCAAGCGATGCAAGCACGCCGCAAAGACCATACGTGACGATCAGCATGCGCGTGCGCGGAATGCCCGCATAAAACGCGGCCTTCGGATTCGTGCCCATGAGATACAGCCGCAGACCGAACGGCGTGCGCTTCAATATCCAACCGAGCAACAAGACGGCGGCGACGAAAATCCACAACGATATGGGTACTTGCAGGAAGGTGCCGTTACCGATGTTGGAAAGCGGATCGACATATTCCACCCGCACCGAAGCACCGTTACTCAGCACCACCGCGATACCCGTGAATAGCAGTTGCGTGCCGAGCGTGCAGAGAATGGGCGTGAGCCTCAGCTTTGCGATCACCACGCCATTTAGGATACCGCCAAGCGCACCCATTGCCACGACGATGCATACGAACACGCCGGTATAGAGCGCCGGTGAATCGTCGCCCGAGACCATTTGCGGCAGCAACATTGCCGCGACCATGCCAGACAGATTCGCGAGCCCCACTCCGGACAGATCGATCCCGCCATTGCCCGACACCATCGACAGCATGATGCCGAGTGCGAGCAGCCCGAGTTCGGGCAACTGTCCGCCCATCGACTGAAGATTGTCGATGTCGAGAAACTGTCCTTTGGAAAGCCATGTCGCGATGATCACGACCAGCAAGTTCACGCCGACCAGAAAATTCAGCTGGCGATCGGCGAGCCACTTCGATCCCTTCATCGCACCTCGCTCCTTTCGCCGAGCACAGCGTTGATTTCATCGAGACGCGGCATCGACGGAGCGGTGCCCGCGCGCGTCACCGAAAGGCTCGCCAGCGCGCAACCGAAGCGCACGGCAGCCAGCGCCGAATCGCCGCGTGCAAGCGCCGCTGCGAAGCCGCCTGTGAAGCCGTCGCCCGCGCCTGCGGTCTCGACTACACGGCCGCAGTCGAAGGCCGGCACGAGTTCGGATTTGCCGCCCGACGTATGCAGCAATGCGCCCTTTTCTCCGAGCGTGACGATCACCGCACGCGCGCCCTTCTTGAGCAAGACATCCGCTGCCCGGCGAGCGTCATCGACCGATTCGATCGCCACGCCCGTGAGCGCGGTTGCTTCCGTTTCATTGGGCGTGATGTAGTCGCAGAGCGGATAGATGTCGTCGGTGAGCGGAAGCGCTGGAGCGGGATTGAACACCGTTGTCACGCCATGCTTGCGCGCGAGTTCGAGACCACGACGCGCAGCGGGCAGCGGCTGTTCGAGTTGCGTGACGAACACGGATGCACGTGCGATATCCGCTTCGATCGCCTCGACGTCTTCGGGTCCAAGCGTGCCCGCAGCGCCGGCCGCCACGATGATCGCGTTGCCGCCCGTGTTTTCGTCGACGTAAATATGCGCGGCACCCGTGGCGATGTCGTCCAGCACGGTCGCACGCGATGCGATTCCTTCAGCCGCCCACGTTGCCTGTGCGATTTGGCCGAACGCGTCGTTGCCAATGCGCGTGCAGAAGATCACGTCAGCGCCCGCACGCGCGGCCGCCACGGCTTGATTCGAGCCCTTGCCACCCGGACCCATTGCAAACGCCGAGCCTGCCACGGTTTCGCCAAGCAAGGGCATGCGTTGTGCACGGAACGCGAGGTCGGTGACGTAGATGCCGAGAATGACCACGCTCATCGCGCTTCTCCTTCAGACGCGTCGGCAGCGAGCTGCACGCCCTTCTTGAAGATGAAGCAGCCATAACCGCGCGCTTCGCCCGTGGCTATCACGCAATACGCATTCTTGGCGCGTTCGTAGAACGCAAAACGTTCGATCGGCGCGAAAGCCTGTGCACGCCCTTCTGCGTCGTCCACTTCGCGTTGCGCCTCGCGTTGCACGGCAGGCAAAGTAGTTGCATTGCCAACTACTTCCATGCGGCCTGCCGGATCTTCGACGAACGTATCGAGCGGCAACACCGAAAGCACGGCACGCACCGCACGTGGCGCGCTCGCGCCATCCATGCGCAGCACCTTGCCTAACACCGTTTTCCGGGCCACCGAGTCAGCGGGAAAATGAGCATCGCAGATCACCACTTCGTCGCCATGTCCCATCGCGGCAAGCGCGTACAGGATGTCGGCATTCAATAGTGGATCGATATTCTTCAGCACAGCGTCTCCTCCATGCATGGGCGCGCTTCGTCCCGAAGTCTTCGCCCTTCAATTCTCACATGCGTACCGTCGATCAATCGCCGTACGGCACCCAGATATTCTTCACCTGCACGGCCTGCCGCAAGAACGGCAAGCCTTCGCTCGATGCATCGTGCCAGTCGAACACGCGACCGTTGTCGACGAACGTGCGTTTCAGATTACCCACCGACTCACGTTCGGCCAGCGTCGAAAGGGCCGCGCCGTGGAAGCACCAGAGCGCGTCGACATCGTCGTGCTGCGCGAGCGTTTGAGCTAGCGAGCGTACATCGCCCGTGACGATATTGAGCGCACCGCCTGGCACATCCGACGTTTCCGCGATCTGATAGAAGTCCGTCGCCATCAGCGGACACGTCTCGCTCGGCACCGCGACCACGCGATTACCCAGCGCAAGCGCAGGCGCCACCAGCGACACGAAGCCGAGCAACGGCGCTTCGTCGGGGCACACCACGCCGATCACGCCGAGCGCTTCGTGCATGGCGAGCGCCACACCGTGCAAAGGCGGCGCATGCACCGCTCCGTCGAATTTGTCGGACCATGCCGCATACGTAAAGAAACGCGCAATGGATGCTTCGACTTCGCGCTTCGCATCGCGGTCGCTGGACCCGGCACGCGTGACGAGTTGCCTTGCGAACTCATCGGCGCGCGCACTGAGATTCTCGGCCATGTAATACAGCACCTGCGCGCGATTATGCGCGCTTGCGGCCGTCCACTTCGTCATGCTGCGCGCAGCGGCCACCGCGTTGCGAATGTCCTTGCGATTGCCCTCGCCCACTTCGCCGACAATCTCGCCCGAAGGCGAACGCACGAGCCGCGAATAGCCGCTATCGGGCCGCGCTTGCTTGCCGCCGATAAAGAGCTTCGCCGTGCGGTCGATGGTGCTGACATTGCCCGTATCGAGCAACGCATCGGGCTGTGCCGGAATTGCCTTCGTTTCACCGCGAACCGGCAGCTTCGCCCAGGCACGCGGTTTCAGGTACTCGTAGATGCCTTCGCGTCCACCTTCGCGGCCAAAGCCCGACTCGCGATATCCGCCGAAGCCCACGGCTGCGTCGAAGAGATTGGTTGCATTGATCCACACGACGCCGCATTGCAGGCGCGGCGCAACGTCCAGCGCGCGGCTGATGTTCTCGCTCCACACGCTGGCCGCGAGACCATAGCGCGTGTTGTTGGCCAGTGCGACGGCTTCCTCGGGCGTGCGAAAGCTCATCGTCACGAGCACCGGACCGAAGATCTCCTCCTGTGCAAGCGTGCTTGCAGGCGCCACGTTGGTCACGAGCGTCGGCGGAAAAAACGCGCCGCCTTCGGGCAACGTGAGACGCGACGGTTGGAAGATGGCGCAGCCTTCGCTTTCGCCCTTGGCGACGAGCGAACGAATACGTTCGAGTTGCACGTCATCGACGATAGCGCTCATGTCGATGCCTTTATCGAGCGACGTCCCGACCCGCAGCGTCTCCATGCGGCGCTTGAGCTTGTCGACGAAAGCCGCTTCGATGCCTTCCTGCACGAGCAAACGCGAACCCGCGCAGCACACTTGTCCTTGATTGAACCAGATGGCGTCGACCACGCCTTCGACCGCGCTATCGAGATCGGCATCGTCGAATACGATGAAGGGCGACTTGCCGCCCAGTTCGAGCGTGAGCGATTTTCCCGAGCCCGCCGTCGTCGCGCGAATCTGCCGACCCACTTCGGTCGATCCCGTGAACGCAATCTTCGCGACACGTGGATGCTCGACGAGCGCCGCACCCGTGCGGCCATCGCCCGTCACGACATTGAGCACGCCTGCCGGCAAGCCCGCGCGATGCGCCAGTTCGGCGAAGAGCAACGCGGTAAGCGGCGTGTATTCGGCCGGCTTGAGCACCACGCAATTGCCGAGCGCGATAGCCGGCGCGATCTTCCAGGCAAGCATCAGCAGCGGAAAATTCCACGGCACGATTTGCCCGATGACACCGAGCGGCGCCCAGTCGGCGAACTCGCGATCCTGCAACTGCGCCCAACCCGCGTGATGCAGAAAATGCCTTGAAACAAGGGGGATATCGATGTCGCGCGACTCGCGAATCGGCTTGCCGTTGTCCAGCGATTCGAGCACGGCGAAGAGCCGCGCATGTCGCTGCACCATGCGCGAAAGCGCATAGAGATGCCGCGCGCGTCCCGCACCGCCAATCGCTTGCCAGCCTTCGAGCGCGGCTTGCGCGGCTGCCACGGCAGCCGCAACATCGGCATCGGTGCCTTGCGCGATGGATGCAAGTACGCGCCCTGTCGCCGGCTCGCGCGATTCGAAACGCTCGGCGTTGTCGTCATCGCGCCATGCGCCGTTGATGAAATGACCGAAACGGCCGGCGTGTTGATCGAGCCACGCGCGCACGGCGCGATCGTCTTCCGGTGCGGGTCCGTATTCCATCGAAGAAAAATATTCGGCTACGCTCATGAGGGCTGTCTGTTGGATGCGTGATGCGTGATTCAGGCGACGGGATGGCGATTGAACGACGAATACCGTCCGCTCACGTGATGTTCGAGTTGCCGCTCGATATCGGCGAGAAGGCTCGACGCGCCGATGCGGAACAACTCCGGTTCGAGCCATTCACGCCCGAGTTCTTCCTTCATGAGGATCTGATATTCGAGCGCGGTCTTGGCCGTCGAAACGCCGCCAGCAGGCTTGAAGCCGATGGCAACGCCGGTGCGTGCCAGATATTCGCGGATCATGCGCACCATGACGAGCGAGACGTCGAGCGTGGCGTTGACGCTTTCCTTCCCCGTCGATGTCTTGATGAAATCCGCGCCGGCCATCATGCAGATCATCGATGCCTTGGCGATGTTCGACAGCGTGCGGATGTCGCCCGTGCCGAGAATCGCCTTGACGTGCGCATTGCCGCAAGCGGCGCGGAAGTCGCGCATCTCGTCGTAGAGCGCCTTCCAGTTACCGGTCAACACGTACTCGCGGGTGACGACGATATCGATCTCTGCCGCGCCGTCCTTCACCGAGGCCTCTATCTCGCGCAACTTGAGTTCGTGCGGATTGAGACCAGCGGGAAAACCCGTGGAGACGGCCGCGACCGGAATGCCGCTGCCGTCCAGCGCGTTCACGGCGGCTTTGACATAGCGGTGATACACGCAAACCGCGCCTGTCCTGATCGATCCAGGCATCATGCCGAGCGCTTCGAGCAAATCGTCTCGCACCGGGCGACGCGCCTTTGCGCAAAGACGTTCGACGCGCGCGGTGGTGTCGTCGCCGCTCAACGTGGTGAGGTCGATGCAGGTGATCGCCTTGAGCAGCCACGCGGCCTGCGCGTCCTTCTTGACCGCGCGACGCGTGCCAAGCGTGGACGCGCGGCGCAGCACGGCGGACTGATTCACGCGCAGGCCATCGAGCCACGAGAGGTCGAAGGGCACGCCAGAATTACGATCGCTCACATGCCCGGCTTGGACTTTCCCGGGCCATGCGACGACGGACTTCGTTGCAGTTTCCAGCATGAGATCGAGGTGCTGCGGTCTTGTGCGACGCACAACATGTTTTGATAGATTGATCTCATTCTAAATCACATTTGTGAAGATCGTAACATAGGGAAAGTTCGGAGGCGCTACAGGAGGATTTAGGGCATGGGGCTTGCGGACGGTTTGCTTTCTCGTACGCTGGAGCCCCCATGCATATCATTTGCCACATGATGTCCTCGCTCGATGGCCGCAGCCTTACCGACGGCTGGCATCTCGACTTTGCATCGCCGTGTTATGAAGAAACCGCCGCGACCTTCAAGGCCGATGCCTGGGCGTGCGGCCGCGTCACCATGCAGGAAATCTCGCACGGCAAGGCCAAGGATTATCCGCGTGGCCTCGCCAAAGGTCCTATCGAACGCACGGACCATTTCGCCAAACGCGACGCAAGCCAGTACGCAATTTCAATCGACCCCAAGGGCCGCGTGACATGGAAGACGAACACGGCACTTGACTCGCATATCGTCGAAGTGCTCGCGGAAGACGTCGATGACGACTACCTCGCCTATCTGCAATCCATCGGCGCGTCCTACGTGTTCGGCGGAAAGAAGGATATCGAGCTCGCGCGCGTCGTGGAAACGCTCGAGCGTGAGTTGAAGATCGGCACGTTGATAGTCGAAGGCGGCGGGCATGTATCGGGCGCGTTCGTCAATGCGCAACTCGTCGATGAAGTCAGCGTGCTGATCGTGCCGCTCGTCGACGGCCGCGAGGCGCATCCCTCTTCATTCGAAGTGGCGATGGACAAATGGCAAAAGCCCGCTTATCTCAAGCTCGATTCGGCGAAGACGCTCGATAACGACATGGTGTGGCTGCGTTATAAGCGCAAGGACTAGGCTAGCGCATCCACGCGCGCGAGGAACGCCAGCAATTCGCCGACAATCGCTTCGGGCGCATCTTCCTGCATGAGATGCCCCGAGCACGCCACTCGCGTGAACCGCGCGCCCGGAATGCGCGAAGCTAATTCGACGCCGCGTTTCGCTGGAATCCACTGGTCTTCCTCGCCCCAAAGAACCGTCACGGGGCAACGCAAATCGCCAAAGCGTGCTTCGATTTCATCGGTATAACGCTGGTCCATCTGCGCGATCTGTCTGTAGAAAGCCGCCTGTCCCGGTTCGCCGATCCACGGCCGCGTGTAGATGCGCAGCACGTCTTCCGAAAGCGGCCGATGCGCCGCGCCTTGCACATAAGCATCGACCATGGCCCGATGTATGTAGGGCGGCACGCCCGCGAACGCACTCTCATGTTCACGAACGTGCAGCACGAAGGGCGATCCCCACGGCGACAGCGCGACAGGGTCGATCAGCATCAAGGAACGATAAACGCAGCCGTTCAGTAGCGCGGCCCGCAACGAAGTGGCGCCACCAAAGTCGTGCGCGAGCACGTCGGGCAACGCGCCCTTCCAGTCACGCTTCCAGTGATCGAGCAATGCCGCGAGCACGCGATTCTGCACGCCGAGCGATACGTCCTGCCCCTCGCGCTTGTCCGACTCACCGTATCCCAGAAGATCGAAGTAATGCACGCGATGCGTCCGCGCCATCACCGGCGCAATCCGCCGCCACACCTGCGATGAGAACGGCGTGCCGTGCACCATCACGAGCGGCGCGCCCTCGCCTATCGCGCCATAACGGATAGCCTGACCTTCAAAGTCGAAAACCTGGTCGAGCGGCAATGCGCCCGCTGATGAATCGCTCATGGCTCGCTGTCCGCGTTGGATGTGGTCCGACAGCATAAACCACGAACGCGAAATCGGCCGCAACTCTGTTTGCAACTCGTTTTGATGATACGAGTCGCGGCCGGTTAGTTTGCTTAACGCAGATTCGTGCGCGCCAGCTCGACGATTTCGTCGCCACGGCCGCTCAAGATAGCGCGCAGCATGTAGAGACTGAAGCCCTTCGCTTGCGATAGCTCGATGGTCGGCGGCATCGCCAATTCATGTTTGGCGGTGACGACATCGACGAGCGCGGGGCCGTCGTGCGCGAAGGCATCGCGCAATGCGCCCTCCAGTTGCTCCGACTCTTCCACGCGCACCGACCATATGCCCGCGCCCTTCGCAATCTGCGAGAAGTCGGTCTTGCTGAGATCGACATTGGTGTCGAGATAACCGCCCGCCTTGAGCTCCATCGACACGAAACCGAGCAAGCTGTTATTGAACACGACGACCTTGATCGGCAGCTTCAACTGAATGGCGCTCAAGAGATCGCCTAGCAGCATGGACAAACCGCCATCGCCCGACAGTGAGACCACTTGCCGTTGCGGATGCGCCGCTTGCACGCCGAGCGACTGCGGCATTGCGTTCGCCATGGAACCGTGATTGAACGAGCCATGCAACTGACGCTTGCCATTCATCGTGAGATAGCGCGCGGCCCACAACGTGGGCGTGCCGACATCGACGGTAAAGATGGCATCCTCGGCGGCGATGTCGTCGACGAGCTTCGTGAGATATTGCGGATGAATCGGACGGCCAGGCGCCGAAGGTGTCGCGTAGTGATCGAGATCCTTGCGTGCATCTGCATAGTGCTTGAGCGCGTTGTCGAGGAAGCGTCGTTCCGTCTTGCGCGTGAGCTTGGGCAAGAGCGCCGTGAGCGTCTCCTTGATGGTGCCGACAATACCCATGTCGAGCGGCGTGCGCTTGCCGAGCTGCGCCCCGCGCCAGTCTATCTGCACGACCTTCGCGTGCGGCGGATAGAACGGCCGATAAGGGAAGTCGCAACCGAGCAGCACGAGCGTATCGCAGGACATCATGGCGTGATAGCCCGAGCTGAAGCCGATCAAGCCCGTCATGCCGACATCGAAAGGATTGTCGTATTCGATGAATTGCTTGCCGCGCAACGCATGCACGACCGGCGCTCCGAGTGTATCGGCAAGCGCGACCACTTCGTCGTGCGAGCCCGCTACACCGCTGCCGCACATGATGGTCACGGCTTCGCAGCCGTTGAGCATGGCCGCGAGTGTGTCGAGTTGCGATTCGGCTGGAACGATTGCGCTCGGTTCGCTTGCGGTCCACCGTGGTTCGACTCCGGGTCCGTCGCTCAAGGCAACATCGCCCGGCAGCACGATTACCGCGACGCCACGTTGATCGAGCGCCGCGCGCATCGCACGTTCGAGCACGCGCGGGAACTGCGATGCGTTCGACACCAGTTCGACGAAGTGACTGCATTCCTTGAAGAGCTCTTGCGGATGCGTTTCCTGAAAGTATCCGAGGCCGATTTCCGTCGATGGAATATGCGCGGCAATGGCCAGCACGGGCTGTTGGTTACGATGACAGTCGTAAAGCCCGTTGATGAGATGCAGATTGCCGGGACCGCAACTGCCCGCGCAGACGGCGAGCTTGCCGGAAGAAGCTGCGTCCGCGCCCGCGGCAAAGGCCGCGGCTTCTTCGTGGCGAGTATGCATCCAACGAATAGACCCGACTTTATCGAGGCTGTAGGCAAGCCCGTTGAGGCTGTCGCCCGTCACGCCCCAGATGCGTTCGACGCCCGCAGCGGCAAGCGTCTTTGCCAGATAGTCGGCGATGGTGCTTTTGGCCATGTTCACTCCAATGACATACAGGGTTCGTTGGACGGTTGCACGTGTACTTAGACAGAAGAAATATCACAGTGCACGCTAACGCGTCGTAAACCGTGCTGTCATACCAAGGGCCCGGTCCGAAGACCAGGCCCCTGGTGAAGCGTTTTCCAAGGTCGTCGAGCGTTATTTCATCGACATCAGATGCGGCAGAAACTGCGGAATATGCGGGAAGAAAATGATCAACAGTAAGTCGATCACGAGCGCGAGAATGAAAGGCAGAATCGCACGCGTCGCCTTTTCGACCGATACACCACCAATGGACGCCGCCGTGAAGAGGCAGAAGCCAATAGGTGGAAGATTGATGCCGATAGCCGAATTGATCAGCACGATCACGCCGAATACGACGGGATCGATATGCATCTGCACGACGAGCGGCAGGAACACCGGGATTATCACCGCGATACTCGAAATGGTTTCGAGCACCGTATGCGCCGCGATCAGAAACAGGTTGATGAGAATGAGCAGGATGATCGCGCTCGTCGTGATAGCAAGGAAACTGTTCGCCACATGCAAGGGAATTTGCGCTTCGATCAGATACCGGCCGAGCACGAACGCAAGACCCAACAGGAACGACACGCGCGTCGTGTTCACCGACGTCTTGACGAGAATCTCCTTGAAATGCGAGAGCTTCAAGGTGCGAAAGATGAACGCGCTCACCAGCGTGACGTACACCGCCGCAACCACGCCTGCCTCGACCGGCGTGAAGATGCCGCCAAGAATGCCGCCCAGAATGATGATCGGCGTGAGCAAGGCCCAGAATGCTTCGCGAAACGTAGTCCACAACTTGCGTGCGCTGAACGGCTCGACCGCGCTGTAGTCGTTGCGCACGGCGGTCACGTAGTTCACGATCATGAACGAAGCGACCACTAGGAGCATCGGCAAAATACCGGCAATAAACATTGTGCCTACCGATACATTCGCCGTGTAAGCATAGACGAGCATGCTCATCGATACCGGCGAAAGCAGCCCGAGCGATCCCGCCGCCGATTGCAATGCCACCGCGAACGCACGCGAATAGCCCTTCTTCACCATGCCCGGAATCATCACGGAGCCGATCGCCGCCGTATCCGCCGTGGCCGATCCCGAGAGGTCCGCGAAGAACATGCTCGCGACAATCGTGACCTGGCCGATACCGCCACGCATGAAGCCGACGAGCGCTTGCGAAAACTCGATGATGCGTCGCGAAACGCCGCCCGAATCCATGATCGCGCCCGTGAGCATGAAGAACGGAATCGCGAGCAGACCCACGTTATTGAGGTTCGAGAAGAGCTGTTGCGGAATGACGAGCAGCGGCGTGCCATTGATCGACAACGCCAGCGTCGCCGCGATACCAATACAGATGGCCACCGGTACACCGAGGCCAAGCAGCCCTGCGCCTAGAGCGATTGCCCACATGATGTCTTTATCCTAGAGATGGTCGGACACGCCTTCGATCAAAGTGGCGTTGGTCTGCGTCTGCGGCGCGAGGTGCGACACGACGATGCGCACCAGCGAATGAAACACGAGCAACGCGCCGCACACGGGAATGGAAAGATACGGATAGACCATCGAGATGGGAATCGATGCGGCTGTCTCCGTGCCCATCAACGCGAGCATGTCCGAGCCATACGCGACGAACACGGCGCCGAGCGCGAGAATCGCGCAGTCCGTGAAGTCCTTGAGCAAGGGCGCGATCGCCGCCGGCACGCGATCGGCCAGCACGCGCACTTCGGGATGTGCGCGCAACTTGACGCCTGCCGCCGCACCCAGGCACGTGAGCCAGACGAAGAGATACGCCGCGGCTTCGTCGGACCACGAAAGCGAGTCGTGCAGCACGAAGCGGAACACGACCCCGAGACCGGCGACGATCACCGCTGCCAGCAAGAGGCAACTGCTGACGAACAGGTTCAGCTTCAGAACCATGTCGTCGATGAACATCAAGCCACGCGCGAGCTTTTCCATACGGGTTTCCTCCGGCACTTCCGGTGACAAAGACGTCATTTGGATGCCACGGACGAGGCCTGCTTGGCCGCGTTCATCTCGGCGTAGAGCGCGGCGCCATCCGGAATCTTCGCAACGAGTTCGTCACGCGCGGACTTCGTGGCTTCGGCCCACGGCGCAGTGTCGACCATCGTCACTTGAATGCCCTTGGCCTTCATCGTCGCGAGTGCGGCGTCGTATTCGCGCTTGTACTCCTTCAGGTCGAAATCGGCGGCGACCGCGGCTGACTCTTGAAAAGCCTTCTGGTCAGCAGGCGACAGCTTGGTCCAGGCGCTCTTGCTCATCGCGAGCACGACGGGCAGGTAGTTCACGTGCGTCACATAGAAATGCTTGGCGACGTCGGAGAACTTGTCCTGCACGAATTGCTCGGGCGATGTGTCCGCGCCATCGACGAGGCCTTGCGACAGCGCGAGGAACAACTGGTTATAGGCGAGCGGCGTGGGGTTCGCGCCGAGCGCCTTATAGCCCGCGATATAGCCGGGGCTTTGCATCACGCGCACCTTCAGGTCCTTCATGTCGGCAAGCGACGTGACTGGACGTTTGGTCGTGAAGAGATTGCGTTCGCCGACAGCAAGCCACGTGAGACCGACCATGTTGACCGGCTGCATCATGTCGAGATACTTGCGGCCGACGGGTCCTTGCAGCACCTTGTTCGCCTCATCCATGCTGCTGAAGAGATAAGGCATGTCGAAAATCTGCCATTGCTTGATCGTATTGTCGATCGGCGCTTGCGCGGAGATCATGAGTTCCTGCGTGCCAGTGCGCAACGCCTGCGCCATCTGCACTTCGCCCCCGAGTTGCGATTGGGGAAAGAGCTGAATCTCGACATGGCCATGCGTGCGTTGCGCGACTTCCTTGGCGAAGACCTGCGCGGTCAGTTGATAGTGATTGTCCGGTGCGAGCGTATGCCCAAGCTTCATCACGACCTTGTCCTGCGCCATCGCACTGCCTGTTGCGGCGACGCACAATGCGGCGAGCACGGCGCTCATCGTCACGCGCAACGAGCGATGCGCCTTGAAAAGCGAATTCATGTTGTCTCCTTCCCACGTTCTTTCACGATATGGACACCGCCTTCTGCCTCTTCTTATGCCTCATGTGTCGTGCATGTCGAAGAGCGACGGGTTGACGCAAGTATTTGTGATCGCGTCAACGGTGCGTTAGGACCAGGCTCCAGATTTCTTGTACTTTTTAACGCTGGTTTCCATGCAAACGCGACGTGACGCTAAAAAGTCCAAAAGATCGCGCGAACCGTCCTACCGCGTGAACCAAGCGCATCTTTAAAGTGACTTCCACGTTGACGGTGTGTCGCTCGCAAGCGATACGCCGTGTTTACCCCACCTAATACACTGGTTCGTCAACATGGCCAAACGCCCGCACATGGACTGTTATGCAATCGGCGATACCGCCGATTTCGCAAAGACCGTATCCGAATACGACATCTATGGATTTGCCGGGATAGTCGGCGACTTCTACGCCGTGCATCTGAACGAGGAGTTCGCCAAGACCACGCGCTTCGAGAAGCGCATTGCGCAAGGCTGTCTCTCGGTCGGCTTTCTTTCGACAGTGATGGGCCATATGGCGGCGAAGGCGCCGAGTCCGGGCGCGGTGTCGTATCGCTATGACATCACGTTCAATGCGCCGGTGTTTATAGGCGATACGGTCACTGCGCGTCTCACGCTCGAAGAGAAGGATGAAGAGCGCAACGTGTGCGTATTCGTCGCCGATGTCACGCGGCAAGACGGCGTAGTCGTGGCATCGGGCAAGACTTACCTCAAGGTGCTGTGACACGATGCTGATGAACACCTCGCCCGTCATAGCGGAACAGCACGGCGCGCTGCGTCTCCTGACGCTCAACCGCGCCGATAAACTCAATGCCTTCACGCCGGAAATGCTCGCGGCGCTCGAAGCAGGACTCGACGATGCACTCGCCGACGATGCAACGCGCGTTATCGCCATCACGGGTAGCGGTCCCAAGGCCTTCGCTGCCGGCAACGATATCGAGCGACTGGTCACGCTCGACAGCGCGGGCGCGTATCGTGACATGGTAGCCGGGCAGCGCGCGTTGTTGCGCCTGCATGAAAGCGCCAAGCCGACCATCGCAATGGTCAATGGCTTCGCGCTAGGCGGCGGTTTCGAATTGGCGCTTGCCTGCGACTTCGTGATTGCATCGACGAAAGCGAGCTTCGGGTTTCCCGAGATCACGCTCAATACCATGCCAGGCTGGGGTGGCACGCAACTCGCCGTCGCCAAGATGGGGCTCGCCTGCGCCAAGCGATTCGTGTTGAGCGGGCGGCGTCATACGGCTCAGGAATGCGCGTCGTTCGGCTTTCTGCACGAGATCGTCGAACACGATGCATTGTTCGATACAGTGCGCGAGTTCGCCGAAACACTCGCCGTCTACGACCCCTTCGCAATGGAAATGGCGAAGCGCGCGCTCAATCGCGCGAACGAAATGCCCTTGTCCGCAGGACTCGACTTTGAAGCAGCGCAATACGCGGTGAATTTCACGAGTGAAGGCGCGCGCGCGGGCTTGAGGCAGTTCATGGAAAAGCGCCTTGCACGGCGCGCCTCGACCGTGACGGTGACTGAATGAGCACGATACATCGTTTGCCTCACTGGCTCGGCGAAGAGCACGCCATGATTCGTGAAGCCGTTCGCCGCTTTGCCGACAAAGAGATTGCACCGCATTCCGAGGAGCTCTGGGAGCAAGAAGCCTTTCCCTACGATATCTGGCGTCAAGCCGGCGAGCTTGGCTTCACCGGCCTGCCTTATGCGGAGCAATGGGGCGGTGGCGGTGGCGACTGGCTTTCGTTTGTCATCGTGCTAGAAGAACTGGCGCGCGTGGATTGCGCGGTCGCGAACGCCTTGATGGCCAATTCGACTGTCGCGAGTCTCTTGTCGAACTACGGCACCTCGACGCAAAAGGACCTTTATTTAAGGCCTATTCTCGAAGGCCGCCAGATCGGTTCGATCGGTTTGTCCGAGCCCGATGCGGGATCGGATGCGGCCAACATCGCCACACGTGCGCGCTTCGATGGCGAGCGCTGGGTCATCGATGGCGCGAAGACTTTCATCAGCAACTCGGGCACTGAACTCGGCGGGCCGGTGGTAATCGCGGCTGTGACCGGTACGCGTGCCGATGGCAAGAAAGAGATTTCGAACTTCATCGTGCCTTCGGACACTACTGGCTATCAAACGGGCCGCAAGCTGCGCAAGATCGGCTGGCGCGCTTCGATCACGCACGAGTTGTTCTTCGAAAACTGCGCGATTCCCGCAGAGAATTTGCTTGGTGAACGCGGCGCGGGTTTGCGTCAGACGCTCGCGCAGATCAGCACAGGCCGCATTTTAATCGGCGCGCTTGCGCTTGGCATCTTGCAAGGCTCGCTCGAACGGTCCGTCGAATACATGAAGACGCGCCGCGCGTTCGGCCGCGCGATAGCGGAGTTTCAAGGCCTGCAATTCAAGGTCGCCGACATGGCGACGCATGCGCATGCCGCACGTCTCATGCTTTACGACGCCGCCACATTGAAGGACAGCGGCGCGCCGTTCGACATGCAGGCATCGCAAGCCAAGCTCTTCGCCTCGGAACAGGCGATGCACGCGGCGCATCAGGCATTGCAGATACACGGCGGTTACGGCGTGATGGCGGAGTATCCGGTAGCGCGTGCATTCGGCGACGCCAAGGTGCTCGAGATCGTCGAAGGGACATCCGAAATACAACGCATGATCATCGCGCGTGCGGCGCTTGCCTGATAACGCGCGGACGAAGGGGGAGTTTATGCTGGAAGGCATCAAGGTACTGAGTTTCACCCATTTTCTGCAAGGGCCCGCCGCCGTGCAGATGCTCGCCGATGTCGGCGCGGATGTCATCAAGATCGAGCCACCGGGCGGCGCATTCGAGCGAAGCTGGACCGGCGCGGACGCTTTCGTCGAAGGCGTGAGCGTGTTCTTTCTGCTGGGCAATCGCAATCAGCGCAGCATCTCGCTCGACTTGCGTGAGGAAGCCGCGCGTGAAATCGTGTGGCGTCTGATCCGCGAAGCCGACGTATTGATAGAGAACTACCGCCCCGGTGTGCTCGACAAGATGGGCTTCGGCTATGCGCAAGTGCACGAGGTCAACCCGCGTCTCGTGTATTGCTCGTGCACGGGTTATGGATCGTCGGGTCCCTATCTCAAGCGCCCGGGACAAGACCTGCTATTACAAGCGATGAGCGGCATGACCATGCTTTCAGGTGAAGCCGATTCGCCGCCGACGCCTGTAGGCTCCGCTATCGTCGATCAACATGCAGCGGTGCTGGCAGCGTTTGGCGTGGTTGCTGCACTTCAGTCGCGCGAACGCACGGGTGTGGGTACGCGTGTCGAGAGCAATTTGCTGAACGCGGCACTGGATTTGCAGATCGAGCCTTTCACGTACTACATGAACAAGGGACCGCTCTGGCAGCGCACCCAGCCGCCAACGGGTAGCCGCTTTCATCCTGCGCCCTATGGCGTCTATAAAACGCTCGACGGTTATATCGCGATCTCGCTTACACCGACGCAGAAGCTCTCCAATGCGCTCGATGTCCCCGCGCTCGCCGAGTTCACGCATCCGAAAGACAACGTGCGACGTCGCGATGAAATCAATCGACTGGTCTATGACGCGTTGACCAGGCGCACGACAGAAACATGGATGCGCGTCTTCGAGGAGCACGATATCTGGTTCGCGCCGGTCAACGACTACGAGCAGGTCGAGGTCGACCCTCAAGTCGCGCATAACCAGATGATCATGTCGTTCGAACACGAAGAGGCGGGACCGATACGCGTACTTGCGCATCCGGTGCGCTATGACGGCGAGGCGCCGCCCATGCGACGGCATCCGCCGCGACAGGGCGAGCACACACGTGAGGTGCTGGCCGAACTGGGTTATGACACTACGCGGATCGACGAACTAGTCGATGCCGGCATCGCGCTGACTTCGAGGAGAAATGCATGAGCGCCCAACTACACGCTGCTCCCGCAGCACCCGAACTGCTGCGCTTCGACGATGTGGAAATCGGCCGCTCGCAGGTGGACGTCCACACCGTGGTCGAATCGGCGGTCAATGCGTTCGGTCATCTGTCGGGCGATCTGAATCCCCTGCACATGGAGCAAGCGTTTGCGGAGCGCTCACCGTTCGGAAGACGCGTCGTGCACGGCCTGTTGACGGCCTCGCTCGTCTCGGCCGCACACACGCGACTGACCGGTCCGGGCTTCGCTTATGTCGGACAAGAACTGCGTTTTCTGGGGCCAGTGTTCATCGACGACACCATCACCATCAACGTGACTGTGGTGGAGAAGAAGGACGCCAAGCGAATTCTCGTGATGGACACCATGGTTCGCAATCAACGCGGCAAGGTCGTGCTGAGCGGGCTTTCCGCGCTAAAAGAACTCAAGTTCGAATGAGACGCGTCGGGGAATCCGCCAGTTACGGGCGGCGCATGCATTCGTTAGACTTCGATGCAGCGCCGCGAAAACGAGCGCAGCACGAATGAAGCGCCGCCCGCAGGAGACGAAAGTTGAGTACCGCATGTGGTTGCCACGTTCCGGTCATCAAGATCGAGAACTACGAATATGGCGCGCACGTCAAGTCGATGGACTTCCACTTTGCGCCACTCGAAGTCATGAAGTCGACACTGCCTTATCCGCATCGGCATGACTTCTATCACATCGCCTGGGTGGTGACGGGCACGGGTCATCATGTCATCGACTCGGTGCGTTACGAGGTGCGTCCGCAGTCGCTGTTTTTCATGGCACCAGGCCAGATACACGATTTCGTTCTATCCCCCGATACGGTCGGCTGGTCGATCAGCTTCTCATCCGAGTTCTTTTCGTTTCGCGTGCAGAACCGGCATTCGGAAACCGAAGTGCCGGTGCACGACTTCGATCAGCTTGCCGCAGCGGTCTATCTGAACGACGCGCAAGCGCATGAAATGATGCGTCTCATCGACGGCATGATGGACGAGTATCGCTCGGAACTGCACGGCCATCAGGATGCAATCTGGGCTTATCTGCGTATCTTTTTGCTCAAGGCCGCGCGCATGAGCAGCGCGGCGGCGGTCACGGAGTCGGGCACGTCGCGTAACGTGTTGTTGTCGCGCCGCTTCAAGAGCCTTCTGGAGAAGCATTTTCGCTCGATGAACGATGCCGCCGACTATGCGCGTCTGCTCAACGTGACCGAGCGCGCGCTCAACGAAGCCACGCGCGCGGCGCTCGGCAGCACGGCTGCAAAGCTGATACGCGAACGCGTCATGCTCGAAGCCAAGCGCTTGCTGCTGCATTCCGAAGTGAACGTCGCGGAGATCGCATCGCAACTCTCTTTCGACGACCCCGCTTATTTCAGCCGGTGCTTTCGCAAGCACACAGGCCGCTCACCGATCGACTATCGCCGCAGCCTCGACAAGTTGCATATTTGAACGCGCATTCGGTATTCCATGCAGAAATGTCCAACAGATCCCGCGTTTCATCCTAACGTCGCGTGAGCATGGGTTTTTAGAATCGACGTGCGTGTTCAACGTATTCTGCAACCCACTTGCATGAGACAAGCGCGATGCATTAAGCGCGTCCGCTCTTGTCCACAGGAGACAAAGTGTCGAACGCTACAACCCCGCTTTCCGATATCTATTCACTCACGCAGGACCAGACGCGGCTCTTTCGCGAAACGCTCGACCGCACGGCTGTAAAAGTCGCGGCCGATGAATTGAGTTTCGGTGTCGATTTTCCGCAAGTCACGGGTCCCGATGGCGAATGGGTGCGTCTGCCCGCTTCGCTATCCGCCGGCTATGACGGCGACGCCTGGAGTCACGGCAACTGGTTCTGTGGCTTCTGGGTAGGCCTTTTGCTCACGTCGCATCTTCATACCGGTGACGCGAAATTTCTCGAATGGGCGCGTGCGCGCATGCTGCTCGTCGAACAACGCGCGGACGATCCGAACACGCATGACATCGGCTTCATCTTCGACAGCAGCGCGGTGCCCGGTCATCACATCACGGGCGATGCACGCTTTGCCGATATCGCGTTGAAGGCGGCGGACAAACTGCGCGCCCGCCTCGTCACCACGCGCGATGGCGCTTATCTCGCGTCATGGGGACCGCTCGCCGATCCGCGCGGCAGAAGTGCATCCGCAATCGATACGATGGCCAATCTCTCGCTGCTCTACTGGGCGGCGAATCATGCCGATGACGGCAGCTATCGGCATGCAGCGGACGCGCATGCCGCGATGACTGCACGCGCCTTCGTGCGTCCCGACGACTCGACGTATCACGCCGTCGAATACGATCTCGAAACGGGCGCGCGCAAACGTGGCTACACTTTTCAAGGCGCATTCGACGAGTCTGCATGGAGCCGCGGTCAGGCCTGGGCGATCTACGGGTATGCGAATTCCGCGCGCGAAACGGGCAAGCTCGCGTACATTGAACTCGCCGAGCGTCTGGCCGAATACTATCTGCGCCGTCTCGATGGCCGTCAGATTCCCCCTTGGGACTTCGACGCAACCGGCAGCGATGCCGACATCAAGGACACGGCCGCCGCCGCTATCGTCGCATCGGCTTTGCTCGAACTGGCGCGCATTCATCCATCGGCGGATGCCGCGGCAAAATGGAGCCGTCACGGAGTCGCGATGCTCGAAGCGTTGTGCCGCGATGAGTTCACCAAGGACGGCGAACACGGCCTGCTGCACAACTCCTGCTATTCGAAGCCGCACAACATTGGCGTGGATGGCGCGACCATGTTCGGCGACTTCTTCTTTGTCGAAGCCTTGTGTCGTGTCGTGCATCCGGGCAAGCTGCGCCCGCTCGACGCACCGCGCATTCCTCTAGCGTAAAGAACAATGCCGGCGACATACGCATGTCGCCGGCATTCGTTCAGCCCTTGCGGACGGCGTCGGGCAGATCGCGTCCGTGGAACTTCTTGTAGATCGCGTTGAGGTTGCCGTTCTTCTGGTTCGTGCTGACCCACTTGTCCACCCACTCTTTCAGAGCCGGTTGATCCTTGTTCATCGCAATGCCGAGATCGAAGTTCTTCTGTTCGAACTTGAGTTCGATATTGCGTGCGGGCGCACGTTTCTGCATTTCCTGAAGGTTCGACGGCGTGCTGGAGAAGATGTCGATCTGACCCGCGACCATCGACGTGATGAGCGTGGCGTCGTCTTCATAGCGCTGAATTTGCGCGCCCTTCGCTTGCTGCGTCGTCAGCGTGTCGTTGACCGTTGCACGCGTGAGCCCGATGGTCTTGCCATCGAGGTCCGCATAGTCCTTCACCTTGATGCTCTTAAGCCCACCCACGATGATGGTGATCACCGCATAGGGAATCGAGAAATCGACGACCTTTGCGCGCTCCGGCGTGATCGACAAGTCGGCGATCACGAGGTCGGCGCGCTTTGCCTGCAAGGTCGGAATGCGCGCGGCGTTAGTGATCTGCACGAGTTCGAGCTTGACGCCGAGATCTTTTGCGAGCGCGGCGGCGGTATCGACATCCGAGCCTGCGGGCTTGAGGTTCTCGTCGGCGTAGCTGAAGAGCGGCGTGCCCATTGCGATGGCAACGCGCACGACGCCGGCCTTCTTGATGTCATCAAGCTGATCGGCCATTGCGCTGTGAATGGCGCCTGCCATCATCAATGCCGCCACGCATGCGCGTGCAATGTGTTTCTGTGCTTTCAAGTGATGTCTCCGTCTTCTTGGATTGAAAAAATGCCGTTCAAAGGCCGTTGTTCAAAAACGCTCGCAATTCGGTCGTGCGTGGCGCATCGAGCATGCTGCCATCGCCCACTTCCCACACCTTGCCCTGATGCATATAGATGATGCGGTCCGCCACGCGCTTGGCGAACGCCATTTCATGCGTGACGAGCAGCATGGTCATGCCATCGGCCGCGAGGTCTTCCATGACACGTAGCACTTCTCCCGTGAGTTGCGGATCGAGCGCGGAAGTCACTTCGTCGAACAACATGACCTTGGGGTTCATCGCAAGCGAGCGTGCGATCGCCACGCGTTGCTGTTGTCCGCCCGACAATTGCTCGGGATAGGCATCGGCCTTCTGCCCAAGCCCGACTTGTTCGAGCACGTTGAGCGCGACGCGTCTCGCTTCGTCACGCGATAACTTCTTCACGTGCCGCAATGCGAGCATGATGTTTTCTTCGACCGTTAGGTGCGGAAAGAGGTTATAGCTTTGAAACACGATGCCGACTTCGCGCCTCAAGAGATGCAGATCCACCTTCGGATCGTCCACGCGAATGCCGCATACCTCTATCTGCCCTTGGTCGATAGTTTCCAACCGATCGATACAGCGTAACGCCGTGCTCTTGCCGGAACCGCTCGCACCGATCACGGCGATCATCTCGCCCTTGTTGACATCGAACGAGACGCCTTTCAGCACCTGATTGGAGCCGAAGCTCTTGTAGACCTCGTCGACCTTAACGATTGCTGACATTGAGCTTATTCTCCATCGATTGGCTCCAGCGCGAAAGCGGATAGCACAGGACGAAATAGAAAGCGCCGACCAGTCCGAAGATGAGGAACGGCTGAAAGATCGAGTTGTTGATGATCTGCCCTGCGCGCGTGAGTTCGATAAAGCCGATCACGGAGGCGAGCGAAGTCATCTTGATGATCTGCACGAGAAAGCCCACCGTGGGCGGCAAGGCAAGCCGCATCGCCTGCGGGATGATGACGAGCCTCAGACTCTGCCAGCGCGACAGCGACAGGCACTCGGCGGCTTCCCATTGCGGCTTGGGCATGGCTTCGACGCAGCCGCGCCAGATGTCGCCGAGATAAGCGCTCGAATAAACCATCAGCGCAAGACCCGCCGCAACGAGCGCGGGTACCTGATAGCCATACACGGATAACCCGAAGTACACGATGAAGAGCAGGATCAGCAACGGAATGCCCTGAATCGCCTCGATAAACACGATGGCTGTGCGCGCGAGCCAGAGGCGCGGCGAGATGCGCGCCAGCATGACGAGGAATCCGCCGATACCGCCGAGCACGAACGCAAGCATGGAGAGCACCAGCGTCCAGCCGATCGATTGCACGAGGTACACAAAATGCGATGCCGTGAATCCGCCGCTCATGCCGCACCTCCGGGAATGACGGTATCGATGCGCGGGGAGTCCGGCGGCGTCTTGCCCGCGCGTTTTGCGGCAAGACGGATGGCGCGGCGCCGCTTGAACAGATGCTCACCGACAGCCCATGCAATGAGCTTGATGATGAGCGACAGCCCGAGATAGAGCAGCGCGACGACGATATAGGTTTCGAGCGAGCGGAAGGTATCCGACTGCACGGTGTTGGCAACGGCGGTCAGTTCCTCGGCGGAGATTTGCGAAGCGATTGCCGAGGCTTGCATCATCAACAGGAACTGGCTCGTGAGCGCCGGATAAACCTTCTCGATAGAGGGCTGCAACATCACATTCCAGCCGATGCGCCAGCGCGAAAGACCCAGGCACTCTGCTGCTTCGATCTGCCCGCGTGGCACCGATTCCAGACCCGCGCGAATGATCTCGGCGGCATAAGCGCCGATGTTGATGGTCATGGCGAGCGCAGCCGCGGCAAAGGTCGGCATGCGCAAGCCTATACTCGCCAGCCCGAAATACAGCAGGAAGATCTGCACGAGAAACGGCGTGTTGCGCACCGCCTCGATATAGATGATGCAAAGGCGCGTCAGCACCGGCACCTTCGCGCGCTTGGCAAATGCCACGAGCATGCCGAGGATGAGGCCAAAGAACACCGCCACGCACGTCATCTTGAGCGTGAGCCACGCGCCTAAAAGGAACGTCGGCCAGTACGGCAACAACGGAGCAAAGTCGAGAGAGAACATGGCGGTCGTGCCTCAGTTCGAAGGAGCGAGTCAGACACTTCTGGATGTATGACGACTGACTACGCGAGTTCGGCATTCTGTATGCCGCATGCATTACACCGAATCGAAAGGACCCGTCACCGTGAACACGCCGCCCTGATACACCGCAACTGGATCGGTCGGTGCGGGCGCCGGCGTGGCTTCGACCTTGTCGCGAAACCGCTCGGACGAGTCGCGCGGCTCGAAGCCGAGTACCGACGCGTCACGGTTGTCCCACCAGGTATGCGCATTTGCCGACATGCCGAAAACGATCGTGTGTCCGACGCCCGGCGTGAACAGCGCGCGGCGCAGCAGATCATGGAAGTCGTCGTAGCTCATCCAGCTCGCCATCATGCGGCGGTCCTTGGCCTCGGGAAAAACGGAGCCGATGCGGATGCTCACCGTCTCGATGCCATAGCGGTCGAAGTACAACTGCGCCATGTCCTCGCCGAACGACTTCGACAAGCCGTAGTAGCCATCGGGACGCTTGCGCGCGCTGGCATCGATTCGTTCGTCTTGCCGATAAAAGCCTGTGACGTGATTCGAGCTCGCGAATACGATGCGCTTTACGCCGTTGAGCCGCGCCGCTTCGTAGAGGTTGAAGACGCCCTTGATGTTGGCTTCGAGGATCTCTTCGAACGGACGCTCCACCGATACGCCGCCGAGATGGACAATGGCGTCGCAATCGGCGGCGAGTGCATCGACTGCTTGACGGTCTGCCAGATCGCACGGCGCGATTTCTTCGTGAGGCGCTGCATCGCCCGACAATACGCCGGGCAGATCCGACACTCGCACATGCTCTGCAAACTCTGCGACACGATGCCGAATGGCTTTACCGATACCGCCCGCCGCACCCGTGAGCAGCAAGCGGTCGAAGCGCAATTCGGGTTCGAGGGTGCCCTGCAACGGCAATGCGTCCGTCTGTGATTCCATGAGTTTTGTCTCCTGCGTGCAATGCTAGGGATTACCCTGCGCGCATTTCTTGTACGTTGTCATATCACTCTATGCCGCATATCATCATTTGCAGAATGATTTGTCAACGTGTTGAAAGACCGATTCCCAGAACCTCTGGAAAACACTAAGAGAGCGCTGTGACACTAACGCCCGAACCTTCCGTCGACGTGTTCAATGTATCCGCATCCATGGATGTCGCCGCCCCTTCTCACGGCACACGCCGCAGTCTGACCACACAGCTCGTCGATGCACTGCGCGCACAGATCGACGCGCGGGAATTGCGAGCAGGTTGCCGAATCGCGACCGAGGCGGAGATGGTGCAACGCTTCGGCGTGAGCCGCACCGTGGTGCGCGAGGCGTTATCGCGACTGCAGGCCGCGGGCCTCGTCGAGACGCGTCATGGCATCGGTACGTTCGTGTGCGAAGCGAGTACCTCGTCGCTATTGCAGCTCGATCCCGCCGACGTCGCCGGCTCCATGGATGCACTCGCGATCCTCGAATTGCGTATCAGTCTGGAAACCGAATCGGCGGGCCTTGCTGCCATGCGTTGCGATGCCGGCAGACTAGCGACCATGCGCGCGGCGCTCGCGGAGTTTGCGCGCGGCGTGGGTCAGGAAGATGGCACCGTATCGCCGGACTTTCGCTTTCATCTAGAAATCGCGCATGCCACGGGAAATCGCTATTTCGTCGAGATCATGGAGCATCTTGGTTTAAGGATGTTTCCAAGGACACGGCTAACCGCGACCGCCATTCCACACGACCATTACGCCGATTATCTGGTTCGCGTGAATCGCGAGCACGAGCAGATTGCCGATGCGATCGAACGCGGCGATGCGGACTCGGCGCGCACGGCAATGCGCTTGCACTTGATCAACAGCAGGGAGAGATTGCGAAGAGCTCAGGCCACGGCGTGAATCCAGCCGCAAAATTAAAAAGGGCCGCCGAAAATTCAGGCGGCCCTTAAGCGTTTTACCTTGCCAGATTCGGCTCGGCATCGACTTCGTCGTGCGGATCGATACTCTCAAGCGCCGGGTCGTGATGCAGCAGCAATACCGCCGCGACGCCCACCATCCCCGCGCCGGCCAGGCAAAGCAGACCTGCACCAAAGCCGCCCGTGCTGTCCTTGATCCAGCCCATTGCATAGGGCCCGAAGAAGCCCGCGAGATTGCCAAGCGAGTTGATTGCGGCAATACCGCCAGCCGCCGCCGCGCCCGAAAGGAACGAAGCGGGCAAGGTCCAGATAATCGGCAGACAGCCGAAGATACCGAAGCCGGCGATGGAAAGCGCAATCATCTTTGCTACCGGATTATCCAGGCCAGCTGAAGCCGCGATACCGCCTGCCGCTACCATCAATGCAATGGCCACGTGCCAGCGACGCTCGAGCTTGCGGTCCGAGTGGCGACCCCACAGCACCATGCTGATCACACCGACCGCGTAAGGCATGGCCGTGACAAAGCCAGTCTGCAAATTCGTCAAGCCGAATGCCTTGACGATCTGCGGCAAGAAGAAGCTCAAGCCGTAATTGGTTGCGTTGGCGCCGAAGTAAATCAAGGCAATGGCAAGCACGCGCGGATTAAAGATCGCTTCCTTCACGCTAAACGCATGAACCGACTCGCGATGCGCGCGCTCATGCGCCTGACGTTCGACGAGCCACTTGCGTTCGTCTTCAGCGAGCCAATGAGCGTCGGAGGGCTTGTCGGTCAGATAAAAGAACACCACGAATGCAAGCACCAATGCGGGCAGCGCTTCGATCAGATAAAGCCATTGCCAGCCTTGCATGCCGGCCAAGCCATCCATTTGCAGCAAGGCGCCGGAGATAGGCCCGCCGATCACGGTCGAAAGCGGAATCGCGGCCATGAAGTAGCCCACTACTCGCCCGCGATACTTAGCCGGAAACCAAAGCGTTAGCAGGAAAATAATGCCGGGGAAAAAGCCCGCTTCGGCGATGCCAAGCAAAATGCGCAAGCCATAGAACACATAAGCGTTCGACAAGCCCGTTGCTTGAGCGATGTGCGGAATCCACGCCATCAAGGCCGCAAGAATGCCCCACGTGAACATGATGCGCGCGATCCAGCGGCGTGCGCCGAAACGTTCAAGCAGCAGGTTGGAAGGGACCTCGAAGAAAAAATAGGCAATGAAAAAGATACCGGCGCCAAAGCCAAACATACTCGCCGAAAAGCCGAGCGCCTTGTTCATCTGCAAGGCGGCAAAACCGACATTGACGCGATCGAGGTAAGCGATGAAGTAACACAGAATCAGGAACGGCACGAGACGAAACATCACGCGCTTCATGGTGCGAGTTTCAAGCTCCATCTATGTCTCCTCCGAATTGAATAATCGGTAGTTGGCTGGCATACGTTGGGATACTCGCGCAGCCTACTCTTTAAGCGGAGACGACAGAAGTGGTGTTTAGCCTGCCTCACGAACTTTCGTTCGCTTTAGCGCTAAATATTTGCGCGCCATTGCGGTGCGGCGCGCATTGCTAAAGGTGCGGAGCGGACTTGCCGCTCCTTGAGGCCGTCGTTATGCGACCGGTAACATCGCACCGTATGCCGGTTCGGGCAGGCCTTTGACGCCGGGATTCAGCGCGAAGACGCAGCCGTCGTTTTCGGTGGCGTTCGCACCGGGGCGAATCGACGTTACGTAGAGCGTCGAGAGGTCGCTGCCGCCGAACGCGCACATCGACGGCTTGCTGGCCGGCAACGCGATTTCACGGTCAAGTTCGCCTCGCGGCGTGAAACGCAAAAGGCGGCCGGCGTCGTTGGCGCAAGTCCAGTAACAGCCGTCGGCGTCCACGGCCGCGCCGTCGGGACGGCCCGCATAGTCATGCAGATCGGCGAAGACGCGGCGGTTACGCGGTGTGCCCGTGTCGAGATCGAAATCGAATGCCCAGATCACACGCTTGGTTGGATGCGAATCCGACAGATACATCGTGCGGCCATCCGGCGACCAGGCGAGACCATTCTGGGTGACGAGGCCATCGACGATAGGCTCCGACAGCACGCCGTCCGTATCGAACCGGAACAGCGCGCCAGCCGGACTTGCGAGCGACATGTCCTGCACCATCGTGCCGGCCCAGAAGCGGCCCTGACGGTCGCAGCGGCCGTCGTTGAAGCGCATGCCCGGCGCGGGAAAACTCGGTGCGGCCAGCTTCGATGGTCGAATGTCTTTTGTCGACTGCATGCCGAATGCAAACAGGCCGCTCTCCATGCCCGCCACGACAGTTCCCGTCGGATCGAATGCAAAACACGCGATCTGCTCGGGCAACGTCCACTCGCTGCGCTCGCCGCTCGCGACGACGAGACGCACGAACTTGCGCGCCGGAATATCCACCCAGTAGAGCGCGCCCTCTTCCGCGCGCCACACCGGGCACTCGCCGACCGCCGCGTGTCCCGCCGCTTCGAGGCGCTCCACGCTCGCCATTACTTGCGCTCCAGCGGTTCGCCGAGGACGTATGGACCGCCTTGAAAGCGTTGTGCAGGGTCGTCGCGGTCGGCTGTCGGCGCGGTTGTGGGGAAGAGTCCGTTGAACTGTTCCGAACTGTCTTGCGGACGGAAGCCCAAAAACGCCGCGCCCGAGTTGTCCCACCACTTCACCGGATTGTTGGATGCGCCGTACACCACCGCATGGCCGACGCGGTTGGCGAAGAGCGAGCAACGCACGAGCTCGATGAAGTCGCGGTAGCTCAGATAAGTCACCAGCATGCGCGGATTCTTCGGCTCCTCGAACGACGAGCCAATGCGCAAGTTGACCGTCTCGATGCCGAAGCGATCGAAGTAGTAGCGCGACAGCGACTCGCCGAAACACTTCGTCACGCCATAGAGACTGTCCGGGCGATGCGGCGAATCCGTGTCGAGCACCTCGGTGACCGGATGAAAACCGATCGCATGATTCGAACTCGCGAACACGACGCGCTTCACGCCATGCCGGCGCGCCGCTTCGTAGATGTTGTAAGTGCCGCGAATGTTCGCTTCGATCAGATCGTCGAAGGGCGCGTCGATGGAGATGCCGCCGAGATGCACGATCGCATCGACGCCTTCCACCATGCGCATTACCGCGTCGCGGTCCGCGAGATCGACCGCGCTGACTTCCTCGTGGGAGGCTGCGTCATCGAGCGGTGCGATGTCCGAAACGCGCACGACATCGGCCCATTGCGCGAGCGCGGGCCGCAACTGGCGCCCGAGATTGCCGGCCCCGCCGGTCAGAAGCAGACGCTTGAACGGTTTGCCCGTTGCGGATGGCTGGTTCATCGAAACTCCTTGAGATACGTGAGATAAATTGAAAGCTCTATGGAAGAAAACGTTTTCGGCTTTATAGTGATGCCGATACGGCCACAGCGAAGGCGCTCCTCATCGATTTTATCGATGCGATGTTTCCCGAACCGACGTCAAAATCCGTTAACATTGGAAAAAGCCAAAGTAAACGTTACCCTCCGAATGAAGAAAACTTCTACGACCATTCGCGATGTCGCCGCCGCAGCGGGCGTCTCGGTCGCGACGGTGTCCAAATACATCAACGGCGCGCAGCGCTTTTCGGCACCCGTCGAGGCCAAGCTCAAGGCGGCGATCGAAACGCTTGGCTATCGTTCGAACCCGCTTGCGCGCTCGATGATCACCGGCCGCACGCGCACTATCGGCCTCACGATTCTCGACATCAGCAACCCGCACTTCACCAACGTCGTGAAAGGCGCGAACCGCATTGCGCTCCGGCACGACTACACGCTCTTGCTCGTCGATATCGACGAAACCCAGGCCCGCGAACGTCCGCTGATCGAAGCCCTCGCGCAACGCGTGGACGGTCTGATCGTCAGTTCGCGGCTACCCGACGAAGAAGCACACTGGATGCTCGATCTCGGCAAGCCCGTCGTGCTTCTGCGCAACGCGGAAGCGCTGCCGATTCCAAGCGTCGGTATCGACAACCGCCTCGCCGCCCATATGCTCGCGCGGCACCTGCTCAACCTCGGGCACCGGCGCATTGCATACCTCGGCTTCGGCCAGGCGCGCATCAACGACGAGCGGATTCGCGGCGTGCGCGAGTGTCTCGAAGACGTGGGCCTCGAACTCGATGTCCACGACGCCCACGCGCCCACTTCGCTTGCCGGCGAACACGCCTGCTCGCGCGTGATGCTCGGCCCGAGGCGTCCCCAGGCGGTCATCTGCTACAACGACCTGATCGCGCTCGGCTTCATGAAGGAAGCCGCAACCCTCGGCATTCGCGTGCCAGAGGACGTCTCCGTCACCGGCATCGACAACGTGCCGTACGGCGCTTACGCCGCGCCCGGACTCACCACCGTCGATATCCAGAGCGAGAAGATGGGCGAACTCGCAATGCAGAAGCTCATCGATTCCCTCGCCGGTCATCCCGACCCCGGTAATTCCATGTTCGAGCCGCGCCTGATCGTGCGTGAATCGACGGCTGCGGTGACTGCTACTGCATGATGTATTCATAACGCAATATGCCGCCGGCATCTTTCGAGTGTCGGCGGCATTTTGCATGCGATCAGGATTCCAGCTTGGCCGGCGTCATTTTTGGCGTGAGCACGTGCATGATGGCGAACGCGATCAGGTAAGCCGATGCGCCGATGGCGAACAGCGCCCAATACTGACCGGTGCGTTGGAGCACTTGGCCGATCACTTCCGAGAACAGCACGCCGCCGATCGAGCCGGCCATGCCGCCGATACCGACCACTGCACCGACCGCGCGCTTCGGGAACAGGTCCGACGCCGTGGTGAACAGGTTTGCCGACCAGCCCTGGTGCGCCGCTGCAGCGAGACCGACGATAGCGACCGCGACCCACAGATTCTGCGCCAGCGAAACGAATGCAATCGGCAAAACACAACATGCACAGATGAACATGGCCGTCTTGCGCGCCGCGTTCACGCTCCAGCCCGCGCGCATCAGCGCCGATGAAATCCAGCCGCCGCCGATACTGCCCACCGTAGTGATCGCATAGATCACGACGAGCGGCAGACCGATATGCTGCATGTCCATGCCACGCGATTCGTTGAGCCACTTCGGCAGCCAGAACAGGTAGAACCACCACACCGGATCGGTCAGGAACTTGCCGATCAGAAACGCCCAGGTTTCACGCTTCTTGATGAGCACCTTGAAGCCGGGAGCGCCTGCGTGAGCGTTGGCGGCATCGGCGATTTCGGTGTCGTCGCGTTCGATATCGTCGTCATGCGCGCTCGCGTCCGGTTGGCGATACATCACGAACCACACCACGAGCCACACGAGACCGATCGCACCGATCATCACGAACGCCGCGCGCCAGCCGAAGGCAACGGCGAGCGCCGGGATGATCGCCGGTGCGAACACCGCACCGATGTTCGCGCCGGAATTAAAAATACCAGTAGCGAGCGCGCGTTCGCGACGCGGGAACCATTCGGCCGTCGTCTTGATGGCCGCCGGGAAGTTGCCGCCTTCGCCGATACCGAGCAGCGCGCGCACCATGGCAAAGCCCATGACCGAGCCGACCGCCGCGTGCAGCATGGCGGCGATGCTCCAGACGAACATGGCGAGGCCGTAGGAGATGCGCGTACCGAGCCAGTCGACGATACGCCCGAAGCACAACAGTCCGATTGCATAGAACGCCGAGAACGCGATCACGATGCGCCCGTACTGAACCTGCGTCCAGCCGATGTCATGCTGCAGAACCGGTGCGAGCAGACCGAGAATCTGCCGGTCCATGTAGTTGATGACGGTGGCGAAGAAGAGCAGCGCACACACGGTCCAGCGATAACGGCTGGCTGCGCGCACGACGCCTACGACGGCTGTTTGCATGAATGTCTCCGTACGCGGCGGCGCTCGTCGTGCCGCGTGACTTGTTGCATTGACGGCGACGAGCGCCGTGGGCTTCGGCTTATCGCGTGACTAGAACGCGCTTGCCGGCCAGGTTTTGGAAAACGTTTTTTGAAGAATAATGGCTTCAGTGCGTGTTGCCTATCCCTGTACTTTCCCTAATCCCGCCAGAGCCGCTCCACATAAGGCCCCGCTGCTAAACGAAATGTAGTTGAAAGATTGAGTTAATCGTTTTCTGCGTTGTTTCCAACAAAGCTTGGCTCCCACGCCGGTTGAATCTGGTGTTTTGCATTCAGTCATGCGGCATCTTGTCTTTTGCATGCCAAACGCGCCGCGAAACGCTAAAGGCAGGTGGCTTCGCTGCCGATAACCGTCACTTACGTCTTTCACATCGCCCAGTGCTCTCCATGCTTCGTATTCGTCTAGCCCGCTTGAACGTCGGCACCAAATTCGCCGCGCTGGCGTGTTCTCTCGCGGCCGTCGTCGTCGCCACCCTCACACTTGTCGTCACCCGCTCGGCCGGCGAGCAAGTCGATGCGCACGCGCTCGCACGCGTCGAAAGTGAGAATCGCTCGATCGCATCGATGATCGGCCTCTACAACACGGCCGTGAGCGCCGAAGTCTCGCGCTTCATGACGATGTTCTCGAATCGCCTGCCTGCTGCCTTCTCGCTCGACGAATCGCATACGGTCGACATCGGCGGCGTTGCGACGCCTGCGATCAACGCGGGCGACAAGCCACTCAACGGCGATTTCGCCATTCCCGATGCGTTTCTCGCGGAAAGCGGCGCAATCGCGACCGTTTTTGCGCGCACCGGCGACGACTTCGTGCGTGTGACGACCTCGCTCAAGAAGCAGGACGGCACGCGCGCCATCGGCACGCTGCTGGATCGCAAGGGACCGGCTTATGCACCGATTCTCGCGGGCAAGTCGTACATAGGCGTGGCGGCGCTGTTCGGCAAGCAGTACATCACCGAATACAAGCCCGTGACGGATACATCGGGCCGCGTCGTCGGTGCGCTGTTCGTGGGCGTCGATGTTTCCGCGGAAATCGCGGCGTTGCAGGACAACATCCGCAAGCTCACGATCGGTGCGACCGGCTATCACTTCGTCGTCGACGCTTCGAATGGTGCGAACCGCGGCAAGCTTCTGGTGCATCCGGACGCGCAAGGCGAGATGGCCGATGAACGCGTTGCGCCGTTCAAGGCGATGCTCGACAAGCTGGAAGGCCAGCGCGATTTCGAAGGCGCCACAATCGCGGGCGCGGATGCGCGCGTGCATGGCGGCGCGAAGGAAATCGTCTTTATGACCGTGCCGCAATGGAACTGGATGATCGGTGGCATTGCATATCGCGATGAACTGCTCGCCGATGTGCACGCAAGTCGCAACCGCTTCTTGCTGATCGGCCTCGTGGTGATCGCGGCGCTAGTCGGCGTCTTGCTCTATGCCGTGGCGAAGCTCGTCAGCCGGCCGCTCGACGACGTCACGCATGCCTCGGAACGTATCGCCGCTGGCGATCTGACCGTTCGTATCGATACTACGCGCGAAGACGATATCGGCCGCCTGATGCGCGCCATCGACGGCGTTGCGCGCGGACTGGCGGGCATCGTCGCGCAGGTTCGCAGCGCATCATCCGACATGAGCGATGGCACCGCTCGCATCGCATCCGGCAGCACGGATATCGCATCGCGCATCGCGACGCAGGCTGCAAGCGTCGAGGAAACGGCCGCGAGCATGGAACAGATCACCTCGACCGTGCAGCAGAACGCGGCAAATACGGCGCAGGCGGGCACGCTGGTCGCGTCGGCATCCGAAGCTGCACGTGCGGGCGGCGAAGCCGTGGGCCGCGTGGTTTCGACGATGGGCGAGATCGATGCATCGTCACGACGTATCGCCGATATCACGGCGACCATCGAAGGCATCGCCTTTCAGACGAATATCCTTGCGCTCAATGCTGCCGTCGAAGCGGCGCGCGCGGGTGAGCATGGCAGAGGCTTCGCCGTGGTGGCATCGGAAGTGCGCGCGCTTGCGCAACGCAGTGCGGGCGCGGTGAAGGAAATCGAAGTGTTGATCAGCGAATCGGCGGGCAAGGTATCGCACGGCTACAGAATCGCCGAGGAAGCCAGCAGCACGATGAACGGCATCGTCGAACAGGTGACGCGCGTAAACGCTATCGTCGATGAGATCGGCGTGGCATCGCGGGAACAGGCGAGCGGCATCGAGCAGGTGAACATGGCCGTCATGCAGATTGGCGAAGCCACACAGCAGAATGCGGCGCTCGTCAGCGAAGCGGAACACTCGACCGTCGAGTTGCGCGATCAGGCCGAGCGCCTTGCACGCGTGGTCAGCATGTTCCGCGTTTGAGGCATCGGCGCTTCAGATCTCCACGAAGATGCGTCCGTCCTGCACTTTCGCGGGGTAAGTCTGCAAGTTGATGCACACGGGCGCACCGAGCGCGCGGCCGTCGCGAATATCGAATTGCCCGTTGTGCTTCGGGCATTCGATCACATGGTCGAACAAGAAGCCCTCGCTCAGATGAACCTGTTCGTGCGTGCAGAGGCCGTCGCTTGCAAACACCTCGTCGTTCACTCGATAGATCGCGAACGTGCGGCCATCGTGATCGAAGCGTTTGACGTCTTCATCGTCGATGTCGTCCAACGCGGCGGCGTCGATCCATTGCGTCATGGGGCATGTCTCCTTTTTATACTCAGCTTTGCGTGGCGGTGGGCACCGGCCTCTCGACGTGATACGACGGGTCCCGCGTCTGCCGCATGAGCGCCGGGATGATCTCGGCATAAGCCGCGATGGAACTCGTGTAAGGCGGCGGCATGTCGTGCTTGACGGCATCGTGCAGATCCGGCAGCGCGTGATACGGCACCATCGGGAACATGTGATGTTCGACGTGATAGTTCATGTTCAGATAAAGAAAACGAAGCACGGGATTCATCATCACGGTGCGGCAATTCTTGCGATGATCGAGCACGTTCTCCGGCATGCCCGCATGTTGCGTGAGCCCGAAGTACAGATAAAGCCATGCGCCGTAAAGACTCGGCAAGCCGATATAAAGCAGCGGCAACACACTGCGAAACGCAATGCATGTCACGATCACTGCTGCATAGATCGCGAGCCAGATGCGCGCCTCGCGCACGACCTTCGGCCATTCCGTCTCAGGCACGAAGGTCTTTTCTTCTTCACCGATATTGCCGAACGCAGACGCCACGACCTTGGGCAATTCGTTCGCCACGTGCTTCAGCGCGAAGACGTTCAGCACCAGCGCAAGCCAGTCCGTCGGCAATTGCACACCGATTTCGGGATCGCGGCCCACTACCAAGGTATCGGTGTGATGGCGCGCATGACTCCAGCGCCATACGGTCGGTCGCCGAAACACCTGAAAGGACGCCACTTGATAAAGCGCCTTGTTCATCCACGCGGTCTTGAATGCGGTGCCATGTCCGCTCTCATGCCAGCGCGAATCGGCGGGGCCGCAGTAAAGCGTCCCGTAGAGCAGAAACGCGGGGATGGCCCATAGCGAATGCGCCTGCCATGCGAACCAGGCAAGGACGCCGCTCGCGACGATGGCTGCGTACCAAAGAACGGTGTCGCGAATGGCTCGCGCATCACTGCGTTGCGTGAGTTGCTTGAGCACGGGGCGCGGCAAAGGGCATCTATACCAAGTGCCATTGGCAAGGCCCGCGGCTTTCGCCTCTTCGCCTGCCCCGCCTATCAGCCGATAGCGCCGCCGCTGCGTCTCCTCCAATTCCATCATGTCACCTCATCCGATGATTGGAATACATCATTTATTTTTATTGAAGTCGATGATATGAGCGAGCCCGTGCGTGCGCAAGGAACGCATGAATTTGCTATCTTTAAGCATCATTGCGTGCCCTCGCAAATCCATCATTTCCATCAAAATGACCAAGCGTCCCACGCTTCAGTCGGTGGCGGAAGCCGCTGGCGTCAGTTCGGCCACGGTGGATCGCGTGTTCAACGGACGCCTGACCGTGCGCGAAGGCACCGCGTTGCGCGTGATAGAAGCGGCAGAGCGCATCGGCTATCACGGTGCTCAACTGATGCGCGAACGCATGCGCGCTCAACTAGGAGCCATCGATGCCCCGCGCACGCTCGGCTTCTGTCTGCAGAAACGCGCCGACCCGTTTTATCAGGCGTTCGCGCGCATTCTGACGGAGACGGTCACGCGTCACGAACCCGAACGTTGCAAGGCAGTGATCGCGTATATGGACGAACTCGATCCCGCGTCCATCGCGCGTACGTTGCTGTCGCTTGGAGAAGAAGCGGATGCGCTCGGCGTCGTGGCGGTCGATCATCCGCATGTGACCGCGGCCATCGAAACCTTGCATGCAGCGGGCAAGCCAACGGTCACGCTATTGTCCGACCTGAGCGCGCCATTGCGTGCAGGTTATATCGGCGTGGACCCACGCAAGAGCGGCCGCACTGCCGCGTGGGCCGTGAGCAGGCTCACGCATCGCAAGGCAGGTACGGTTGGCGTATTCGTCGGCACGCCCCGCTATCTGGGACAAGAAAGCTGCGAAATCAGTTTTCGCTCTTACCTGCGTGAACATGCACCCCGGCTGCGAGTGCTCGACACGCAAATCAACCTGGAAGACAAGCAACTGGCCTATGAAGCGACGCTTGCCATGCTTGCGCGGCATGACGATCTCGCTGGTCTTTACATTCCAGGCGGCGGCGTGGGTGGCGTGATACGCGCACTGCGCGAGGAAGCAATAGAACGACGCATCGTCACCGTTTGCTCCGATCTCATGCCCGACCGTCACGACGCGCTCGTGGACGGCATCATCGATCTGGTCATCGATACGCCATTGCAACAGATCGCTCAGACCGCAGTGCTTGCCATGCTTCGCGCGTTGAATAGCTTGCCTGGAGAGACAGCGCAAGCAAGCCAATATCCACTTCCGGCGCAACTTTTTACGTCCGAGAACGTCTGACCGTCCTTGCATGGCATTCGCCTTGCTGAAGAGGTCATGCTTAGTGAGCTTCTCAGAGCGTTCGCCAAGCACCGAATCTTTCAATCTGCTTTAGGTTACTTAAACAAGCGGTATCGCATGGGCGCATACGCGTTTCATAGACGCATCAACTTATATTTTGATGTGCTTAAGCGCACGGAGCGCAGCAATATGAAGGACAAACATCGATGAGATTGCAAACGAATGAGATGACTAGCGCTAAAGCGCCTGAACAAAACCGACAGGTAATCGCTGCAGCTTCTTTGAAGAATGCATCGCAAGTCTGTTGGAGTCACTGCGTCGACTAACCGACATGTCATTGTCATTACATTGTTTTTTTGACCCGGTAATATGCAGCAGAACCCGGTCCGAAACTTGGGCCTTCCTCTCTGCCCAAGCCGACAATCACAGCTTGCGGGAACCTGCTTCAATCAATCTGATCTACTGCGATTGCTCTTCGCATCGCGCACAGCAAGCCGAAGCCAATGAGCCTCGGGAGTCCGGCCAAACAGGCGTGCAAATCGACACGCCGGCCGCCAGAAGGAGACCGCGTAATCAGGCCAGTGCATTGGCATGCACGGCCACGCCCCTGAGCCCCTTCATCCGACGGAGCATCCGATATGCCGTTTGAAAGTGACTCTTTGCGAGACACAGAACCGCTACTGACCATCGTGGTCGCGGCGTACAACATCGAGGGATACATCGAGGAAGCACTCGAGTCCCTACTGTCGCAACCCCATATCGACGCCATGCGCATCATCGTGGTGGACGACGGTTCTCGCGACGAGACCTATGCGGCCGCGGAAGCGATCGTGGAGCGCGATGGCGGCCGTCATATTCAGCTCATCAAGCAGCGCAATGGCGGTCTGAGCGCGGCACGCAATACCGGGCTTGCGGCAGTGCGAACGCCCTACGTCGGCTTCCTTGACGGCGACGACATCTATCTCGAGAATTTTTCGAGCAGCGTTATTCCCGCACTCAAGGAACGCGTGTGGGACCTCGTCGAATACAACGTGAAGATCATCGACGACGACGGCCGCCATATCGACGGCATCGATCTCGTCATGCATCACGCAAGCGGCGGTCACGCGATGAACCGCGCCGCGCTTCAGCACTTCGCGGACGGCTTCCATACCTTCGTCTGGGCGCGTATCTATCGCACGGACATGTTCAACGGCACGCAGTTCCCAGTGGGCCGGCACTACGAAGACATGGCGGTCGTGCCGTCCATGTACCTTCGCGCAGGTAGTATCTATCGCATTGCAGACCCGTTGATCGGTTATCGCCGACGTTTTGGCAGCATCACGCAGAAAGCGACGCTCACCGACATGAAGGACCTCCGCACGAACGGGCTCGAAGCGCTCGCGCGTTGCGACGGCGGCGAGATGGACGATTACTGGCTCACGATCTTCGACAAGGCGTTTCATCGCGCATGTCATGTGTGCGCGCGGGTGGATCGGGGACAATTCAAGGCGGCATCGGAGACACTGGCGGCAATGGCGGTGGATCATCGCAGAACTCGCGCCAAGCTCTCGGAACGCAACGGTCGCGAAGTCGTCGCACTCAAGCCGTTCGATTTCAACGTGCGCGCCGATCGCTCGATCTACTTCATCAAGGGCCTGCTGAAGAAGATGCTGCGCCGCAGTCTCGACCATCATCAGCGCGAGCGCCGGCATAGTCCGACGAATCAGTTTAGCGGCTAGAAACACGCGCCCAGGCCCGCCCGCGAAGCGCTTTGCGTTTCGCGGTAAACTGTTTGCATGGAAAAATGTCCTTACTGCGAGAGAATTCGCGATGAGTGGGACTGCCATGGACAGACCTGTCGCACGTTCATCGCGCGTGCCCTGCGCCGCCAGCGCCTGGGTCTGCCCATGGTGCCCAAGGTCATTCGCAACGAGATTCCGGCCGGCGCGAGCACGGGCGAGGTCATTACGCAGCTGTCGAAGCAGCGACTGCGTGCACGCCGCGCCAACGAAGCGCGACGCGAACGCAAGGCCGCAGACGATCTCGACGAAGGCGCTTGAATCTCAGGCGTTTGCAGGCGGGTCCATCGACGAAGAGCCTTCATGCCGCCATTGACGCCGCGATTGCCGCATCTTCGCTATCGCCATGCGCGCCACCTTGAGCCAGCCATACGGACGTGGATCGGCAACCATGCTAAGCGCACGCGCATAGTCGAGCGTGAGGCCAGGCGTCCAGGCCATCGTCACTGCACGCTTTCGGATCTGCGCGGCCACCCATAGTTCGGGCGTCACCAGCATACGAAACAGCGCGGCCCAGCCCGCCCGCGCGCCATAGAGCCGCCCAGCCGCCCCTTCGAGCGCCGCCTCCAGTGCGCGCGAGACGCTGCTCGAACAGTTGCGATGCGTGAGGTTGTACGTCGTGTCCTCGCGATACGTGCTCCAGAAGCGCGCTAGCCGCGTTGGATCGTAATTGCGAATGCGCACTCGCGTGGTCGAAGGACACCATGTCTTCGACTCGATCGGGTAGCTCGGCTGAAACACGCCTGGCACGTCGTTATCGCTCGTGGCACGCAAGAGGCGCGCAAAGTCATCGGGCGAGCGGTCTATCTCGACTGCCGGATAGAGGCTCACATATACGCCCTCAGGCGATTCGAGCGCGGCATGTCCCGTCGATATCACGCCATTGCGATCCACCGCCGCAATGTACCGGTCGACGATCAGATGCCGTTGCACCTCCCCCTTCGATGTACCCACGGGCGTCCACACATGCACGGTCAATGCGGGCTCGTTGTCCGCGGGCGGCCCGTCCCATTCGCTTGCCGGCAAGACGACTGGCGTACCGTCTTTCGTATCGCTCGCTGCGCTCGCGGCCTCGGCGCTTGCATCGCCCCAGACTGCCGGATTGCTGTTCAGCTTGCGTACGCGCGACGCGATCATCACGAGATTCCAACCTGCGAACATGAAGAGCACGCCCACGCAATACACCACGGTGCTCTTGTAATGCGTCGGGTACGGTTGAATGACGAAGACCGCCAGCAATATTTCGAAGATCGCAAAACCAAGCGCCACGCGCCAGCGTCGATATCGCACGACAACAGCGGATGCGGCTTGCAAGAGGCCATCCGAGAGAAAGGCCGCGCCAATGAACAACGAAAGAATGAAGTTGGCGTGATGACGCGGCCCCTGAAGCACCAGCACGGCCGCAAGGACGAACACGATACCCTTCGAATAGCGCAACCTGCGTTGCCCGCCGACGCCGGCCCATGCAACCGCAAGCGTCAGCGCGCCTTCGATCAACAACAACCAGCCAACGAGTGGAATCGGAAAGCCGAGCGAACCGTCGAGTGCATCGATGAATATGCCCAAGCCAACGACCAGCAGCAGCCATCCTGTCACCATCAGACTGCGCCAACGTCCGCGCAAATAGTCCACGCCCAGCAGGATCATCATTAACTTGACCATGGATTTGCCTTTCGTGTTGTTGCATGAGCGCAGAGAAGCCTCGCGCATTCATGTTAGTGCAGTGCGGGCCTTAAATGAAATCGCTCTGTCCGCTTCGTTAAGTACGACCATTCGATTCGGCATGCACGATGTGCCATACTGCCAACGCCCTTTCCACGTAGCGAGGCTGCCATGTTCGACCAATGTCAGTGGATCAACGAGCCCGCGCAATGGCGCATTGAAGACGGCACGCTGTTCGTCACCACGGACGCCAGCACGGACTTCTGGCGCAAGACGCACTACGGTTTCATCCGCGATAACGGCCATGTTTTCGCCGCGAGCGCGAACGGTGATTTCAGCGCCGAAGTCACCGTCGATGGCGATTTCTCCGCGCTCTACGACCAAGCGGGCCTGATGGTGCGCGAGAGCGCCGAGCGCTGGGTCAAGGCAGGCGCGGAGTACAACGACGGCGCGCTGACCTTCAGCACCGTGCTGACCAATGATTTCTCCGACTGGTCGCTTGGTTCGCCCGCCAGCGGCAACCGCTTCAGGCTGCGCATGACCGTCGCCGATGGCGTGCTCAAGATGCAGTGCAGCGCGGACGAGCGTCATTGGACCCTCATGCGTATCGCGCCCTTCGCGTCGACTACCGCGTCGCCTCACTGGCTCGTCGGACCCATGTGCTGCACGCCCGAGCGCGGCGGCCTCACCGTGCGCTTCTCCGACTTCAAGATCGGGCCGCCTATCGTGAAGGACCTGCACGATACCTCTCTGTAGCGCGGTAGCGTGCTCCGTACAAGTACTCACTTGCCCCGTTTGCGAACGCTTTCTAGAATTCTGAAACGTTTCAAAAAAAGACGGCAAAAGCACTCGTGGACTCACGTAAAAAGACTGCCAGCACCTTGAAGGATGTCGCCAGTGCGGCGGGCGTCTCGCTTGGCACGGCGTCGAAAGTGCTGGCAGGCGCCGAAGGCGTAAGCGAACTGCGACGGCAGCAAGTATGGGAAGCCGCGCGAGCGCTGGGTTATCGGCGCAACAGTCTTGCGGCGGAATTGCGCAGCAATCGTTCGACGTCCATCGGCTTCGTCGTGCCGGATCTCACGAACTCGTTCTTTATCGAACTGCTATGCGTGGTGGAGGATCATGCGCTGGCAAGCGGTTATCGGCTGCTGCTCGCGCATGCGCAGGAAGACCCCGAGCGCGAGGCCGAGCGCATACGTTTCGTGTTGTCGCGTCAGGTGGCGGGCATGATCATCATTCCGTGTCATGGCTATGCACATGCCATCGACGAATTGCGCGAATGCGACGTGCCGCTCGTGATGGCGGACCGCGTGGACAACAGCTTTCCGGCGAACACGGTGACGACGGACAGCCGCCGCGCCGCGAGCGATGGCACGGAACATCTCATCGCGCTCGGGCATCGGCGCATTACATTCATCGTCAATGCGCTCGATCTCGTGAATAGTCGCGAACGCGCGGACGGCTATCTCGACGCCATGAAACGCGCCGGTCTTACGCGACATGCGCGCGTGGTGGTATGCGGCATGACGGATACGGAAAGCCACGCGGCAACGCTCGGGCTTTTGTCTGCAAGCGAGCGCCCCACCGCGCTTTTTACCGGTGCGAACGTGGCCACGCTTGGCGCACTGCGTGCCATACGCGATGCCGAATTGCGCCTGCCTGGAGAGGTTTCCTTGCTCTCTTTCGACGACGCCCCGTGGATGTCGGTGCTTCATCCGCGTATCAGTTCGATACATCAGCCGGTAGAAGCCGTGGGGCGTGCGATCTGGCAGTTGCTCCACAAGCAGTTGCAAGGTGAAACCGGCGAGCATGTGCATCTGCGCATGAAGGCCGATCTGCTCGTGCGTGAAAGCACGGCGCCTCCGATGAAAGCCATCGATCAAGCTGCTCGAAAGCGAACGCGCAAATCCGCCACGCTATAACGTTCTATTCGCCATGCAGGGCCCGCAACCATAAGACGAAGGAGAGAGACAAAATGGACAGCAAACGACGCATCGTTACCGCAAGTCTTCTCGCTATACCGCTAGCCGGCGCAGTGGGAACGTTCTCCGCACTCTTCACGCAAACCGCATTCGCGCAGCAGAAGAAGTACCGTTTCGGCTTTTCTCAGGTCACGACCGTCGAGCCGTGGCGCGTGCAGTTCAACAAGGACATGCGAGCGGAAGCGGCAAAGCATCCGGAAGTCGAACTCATCATAGCCGACGCGGGAGACCGTACCGATAAGCAAAACGCCGACATGGAGAACTTCATCGCGCAGAAGATGGACGCGATCTTCATTTCGCCCAAGGAGTCCGCGGGGCTGACGGGCGTCGTCGAAAAAGCCTTCAAGGCGGGCATTCCCGTGTTCGTGCTGGACCGCGAAGTGAACGGCGATCAATACACGGAGTTCATCGGTGGCGACAACGTACAGATCGGTCAGGAAGCGGGCAACTTCATTGTCAAGGTGATGGGCGGGTCTGGCAAGGCGCAAGGCAATCTCGTCGAGATATGGGGCGGCTTCGGTGCGCAGCCCGCGCACGATCGTCACGATGGCGCGGACAAGGCCATCGCGCCGGAGAAAGGCATCAAGCGCGTGGGCGAACGCGTGGATTGCGACTGGAAGCAGGACAAGGCGTACGACTACATGAAGACCGTGTTGCGCGTGCAGCCGAAGATCGACGTGGTCTATGCGCATAACGACCCGATGGCCTACGGCGCATATCTCGCCGCGAAGGATGCGGGACGCGAGAAGAACATCAAGTTCGTGGGTATCGACGGCTTGCCGCAAGAAGGCGCGACGTGGGTCGAACAAGGCCTGCTCGCGGGCACCTTCATGTATCCGACGCCAGGCGCGGAAGGCATCCGTCAATCGCTCAAGGTGCTGAAAGGCGAGAAGGTGGAAAAGAAGCTGACGTTGCCGACGCAAGGCATCTTCAAGGACAACGCGAAGCAATATATCGCCACTCACTGAGTTCGATCGATGGCCACCGTAGCCACGCCGCTCATCGAAGCCGAAGGCCTGTCGATATCCTTCAACGGCAGCGCCGCGCTGTCGGGCGTCGACTTCGATGTCGCGGCGGGCGAGATACACGCGCTCGTCGGCGAAAATGGCGCGGGCAAGTCGAGCTTGATGAAGATCCTGGGCGGCCTCTATACGCCGGACGCGGGCAGCATCCGCGTGCGCGGCGAAGCAACACGTCTTGCCAGCGTGAACGATGCGGCGCTCGCGGGCGTCGCCATCATTCATCAGGAATTGAATCTGGTCGACACCTTGTCGGCGGTCGACAACATCTTTCTTGGCAAGGAACTGCGTACACGTTTCGGCTTTCCGGATCGGCGCGCGATGCATGCGGCGGCAACTAAGGTCCTCGCGCAACTCGGCTTTCGTGTGCCGCCGAGTGCGCTCGTGGGCACGCTGCGTGTAGGCGAGAAACAACTCGTCGAGATTGCGAAGGCTTTGCTTGCCGATGCTCGCGTGCTCATCATGGACGAGCCCACGTCCGCGCTATCCGATACCGAGACGCAGGCGCTGCTCACCCTCACACGCGATCTGCGCGAGCGCGGCATGGGTATCGTGCTGATCAGCCATCGGCTTGGCGAAGTATTCGCGGTGGCGGATCGAGTGACCGTATTGCGCGATGGCCGGCGCATCGCGACCTTGCAGATGCCACAGGTCGAATCGTCGGCGGCGCTGGTCTCGACGATGATCGGCAAGGACTTCGCGCCGCCCGAGCGCAGCGAAGCCGAAGCGCCGCGTGAGCGCGCGTGCGCCCTCGATGTGTGCAACCTGACGCTCTGGAATGCGGCTCGCGCGCTCGTGGCGGACGTGTCGTTCGCGGTGCAGGAAGGCGAGGTGTTCGGCATCTCGGGGCTGCTCGGCGCGGGCAAGACCGAGATACTGGAAGCGATCTTCGGTGTGTCGCCGTATCGTCGCGATGGAGAGATACGCGCAGCCGGTCATGCTCATGCATTCGATTCACCCGATCGCGCGGCCGCGGCGGGGCTGGCCTTCGTCACCGAAGACCGCAAGAAAGACGGCCTCGTGCTCGATCAGTCGCTCGAGGCGAACCTGCTGTTGCCCTCGCTTTCGCGCGCACCGGGCTTTCCGTTTTATCGACGCGGCAAGCTACATGCATGGGCCGATGCGCAGGCGCACGCTTCGAACGTCAAGCATCGCAGTCTCGCGCAGGATGCGAGCACCTTGTCGGGCGGCAATCAGCAGAAGCTCATCATCGGTAAATGGCTGATGACGAAGCCGCGTCTTCTTTTGCTCGATGAACCGACGCGTGGCGTCGATGTAGCAGCGAAAGCCGAGATCTATCGCCAGATTCTCGCCGCCGCGCGCGAAGGCGTCACGGTGATCGTGGCGAGTTCGGAGATCGACGAACTCATGCTGCTTAGCGACCGCATTCTCGTCATGTGCGAAGGACGCGCTCGCGGAATTTTGCCGCGCGAGCAATTTTCAGTCGATGCACTCGTCAGGATGGCGTCGCCCTGACGGCATTTTGAATGCCAAATGCTGGGATGCCGAATGCAAAACGCAACATGCAAAACGGAGAAGGACACCATGCTGCACGCCCGGGACCAAATCGCCGAGCCGGTGACCACCGCGCGCCAGCGGCGCCTGAGCGCATTGCTGACTTACCTCAAGTATTACCTCGGTTTGATTGTGTTGCTCGTGGTCGGTGCGTTCACGTCGCCTCACGCGGCCGATGGCAGCAATATCTTTTTGTCCAGCGCGAACATCTCCGACGTGTTTCGCCAGGTGGCGAACGTAGGCGTGATTTCCATCGGCATGACGCTCGTCATCATCACGGCGGGAATCGATCTCTCGGTGGGCGCGATCATGGGTCTCGGCAGCGTGCTCACGGCCATGCTGCTCACCACGGACGCCTGGAATCGCGCGGTGTCGGCATCCATAATTTTGAATGCAATCGCGGTCTTTGCGATCGCGCTCGCCGCGATGAACGTCGTCCGCGGCTTCAGGCGTGCTCGCGGCGCGCCCGCCACGCAGGCACCGCTCACGATGGACCTCGGCATAGCGCTCGTCGTGGCGGCTTTTGCATGCGCCTATATTGCGTTACATGGCGGGCATCGCATGCCGCTTATAGCCGTGCTCTGGATCGTGCCGCTCGCGGGCTTCACGCTCGGCGCGCTCAATGGCTGGATCATCACGCGTGGCCGCATGCAGCCGTTCATCGTCACGCTCGCCGCGATGGTCGGTGTGCTAGGCGCGGCGCGGCTTATCGCCGGGCAAGACACCGCCGTGTATTCGATTTACAGCGGCAGCAATGCCACCACCGATATCGAAGCGCTGCGCGCGCTGCTCTTCGACATCGTTCCCGTGCCCGGGCTGTTTTTTTTGGCGATCGCGCTGGTCGTCGGCTTCGTGATGAATCGCACGATCTTCGGCAAGTATTTGTATGCAATCGGCGGCAACGAGAAGTGCGCCGTCGTCTCCGGCCTGAACGTGGGACGCCACAAGATGGCGGCGTATGCCATCTCGGGCATGCTCTCGGCGCTCGTTGGCGTTTTGTATGCAGCGCAGTATCGACAGGGCAAGGCCGATGCCGGAATGGGCTGGGAACTGGATGCAATCGCCGCCGTTGTGATAGGCGGGACGAGTCTTTCGGGCGGCGTAGGACGCGTCTCGGGCACCGTGGCGGGCGTGCTGATTTTCGGCTTTTTGAGCAACATCCTTCTGCTCAATAGCATCGACAGCAACACACAGCTTGTGCTGAAGGGCTTGATTATCGTGATCGCGGTATTTTTACAACAGACCGACGTCGGGCGGCGGCGCGGCTGGCTTAAGCGCCTCGTGCGCCGGTCTTGAATACTGCGCTCAGATGTCGAACGCAATACCCCGCGCCCGCAATTGCCGCATGCCGCTCGCCAGATGCGCCCGCGCGCTCTGCGCATCGCCCGCGCGCATTTGCTCGTAGGCGGCCTGCGCTACCTCATGCGGCACGGGCTTGAGCGGGCGCTGCGTGTTCATCGCACGGAGCTGCACTTCGGCCGCGCGCTCGAGGTAGTAGAGATCGTCCCAGGCCTCGGCGATGCTCGCGCCCGCCACCATCACGCCATGATTCTTGAGGAAGAGGATGTCCGCGTTGCCCATTGCCGCGGCGATACGGTCGCCCTCCGTTGCATCGAGTGCGAGGCCGTTGTAGTGCTCATCCACGGCCGTGCGGCCGTAGAACTTCAGCGCCGTCTGCCCAAGCCACAGGAGCGGCGGCCCTTCGAGTAGGCAGAGCGCGGTCGCGCTCGGCATATGTGTGTGGAATGCGGCCTTCACGCGCGGCATCAGCCGATGCAGCCTCGCATGAATAAAGAATGCAGTTGCCTCGGGCTGGCCTTCACCTTCGATCACGTTTCCGTCGAAGTCGCAGATCAGCAGATGCGACGCCGTGATCTCGCTAAAGGCATAACCATAGGGATTAACCAGAAAAAGGTCGTCGTGCCCTGGCACTGTCGCGGAAAAATGATTGCATACGCCCTCCTCCAGCCCATGCAGCGCGGCTAAGCGGAAACACGCCGCGAGTTCGCAGCGAGCTTCGGCGATAGCGGGTGCATCGAGCCGATGCGCAGACGCTAAAGCGGCTGTACCGGTGACAAGCGTATGAGCCATTGCATGTGGTCTTCTGTCTGAACGTTTTCTGCCTATAAAAACGGCAGTTCCTTAAGCAACATCGGCAAATTGGTCCGTATGCGAAGGGCGATCAGGAAAAATCGCCCGTTATGACGCGCGTATGACCATACCTTAGCAAAAACGCGTATTGGAAAAAAACTCTTTGGCGTGGTAAAAATCTATGCCGCTCGAAATTAAGGGCGCATTTTCAACGTAACTTGTCTCAATAGGGTTTGGACAAATGGCAACAGGTACTGTTAAGTGGTTCAACGATGCAAAGGGTTTTGGTTTCATCACGCCGGATGACGGCGGCGAAGACCTGTTTGCACATTTCTCCGAAATCCAGTCAAAGGGTTTCAAGTCGCTCCAGGAGAACCAGAAGGTGAGCTTCGAAGTCAAGCAAGGCCCTAAGGGCAAGCAAGCTTCGACGATCCAGCCGCTGTAATAGCGGCTGATCTCGCCTTAGCGCAGGAACGGCCCTTCGGGGCCGTTTTTCATTGGAAACGCCACAAAATCTTAGGCGCGTCGCCGTCAGTTTTCTTAATAACTCAGTAGAATCAGCGCCAGCCGACGCGAGCCTTGGAAGTTCGCCTCATCTGCCCAAAAAACCATCCTCGTTACTTGCGTGAACTCGCGAAGCAATCGACAAATCGGACGCGTATCGACGCGGTACACAACAAATGCATTGCTCGCGCTGCTGTGGTTTTTGACCGCAAGCGCCTACGCCGAAGGCTATGTGCCAAACGCTCGCGCCGCGCGCTTCGTCAATGCAATCGTCATGAACGACTTCCATACCGCGCAGGCAGGCGGCGGATATGTGTTTTCTTACGACAAGCAGGACACGGAAGCCACACTCGAAGCAAAGCTCGACCGATGGCTGTCGGGCGCCGATCCCAATGCCATCGGCATGGAACCGGCCGAGAAACAGACGCTCTTCAGCTTCTATTGGGCCGCAAGCATGATGCCCGCGAACGGTGCCTGCTTCACCGACATGGCAAACCCCGCCTGCGGCACGGATTTGTCGAAGTGGATGGCGCGCGAACTCGGCGACGATCCGCGCTTCGTGCGTGCTTATGAAGCCGCGAAGAAACCGCTCGGCCTGCCGCCGCTTCAAACTGGCGGGCATTGAGCGGCTTTGACGGCGCTGATTGCAGAGCGTGCGCGCGCGCGTCACCCGCCCACGCGATTTTTGCCGCCACGCTGGCCAGCACCGAAAGCGCTCCCAGGGTTTCGAGCAAGGCATCGATCATGGCGGCTCTCCCATCGAGTAAACGGACGCATCAGGCCCGATGCGCCAACATCGGGCCGTACGTTCGTATAAAGAATGCGATCGTGATGCCAGCGCTCACCAGCATCGTACCGGCGCGAATCACAGCGGGCGGCGCGCGGCGTCCCACTTGCGCGCCGCCGTATCCACCTGCAATGGCAGCGACGAGCATCGCGATCGTTTCCGGCCAACGCACCGCTTGTGCCGCCGCGAAGGTCAGCACCGCGACCGAATTCGCCGCGCTCACGAGCAAAGTGCGTGGCGCATTGAGGCTTTTGAGGTCGCGCGAGTCGAAAAGGCCCCACACAGCCATCATCATGATCCCCACTGCGCCGCCAAAGTAGCCGCCATAGACGCCAAGCACGAATTGAATCGACAACACCGCACCCGCGCCGATACGAAACCGCTGCCGCAATACCTCACCGAATTTGCGGCCGAATGCCAGCGCAAGGCTCGCGCACAACAAGAGCCACGGCAGGACAAACGAAAAGGTTTTGGAAGAGGTACAGAGCAAGAGCGCCGCGCCCGCCAAGCCGCCGATAAGCGTCACGACGAGCATCTCGCGGATCGCGACCGAGCCGACTGGCGCGAGGCCATCACGATACGCCCACGCGCTCACCAGGCCGCCTGGAAACAGCGCGACCGTGGACGACGCATTCGCCTGAACCGGTGGCAAGCCCGCGGCGATCAGGGCGGGCAGACTGACGAACGAGCCGCCACCGGCAAGCGCGTTCATCGCTCCCGCCAGAAAGCCCGCGCCAATGACGATGAGAAGAGGTTCCATCGCCCGATGCTAGCGTCGCGTGAGCGCGCATACAATCTGGCTTTTCCAATGAGAGACTTCGGCTCAACCGAAGCGACCGGAGACAAACATGCGCTTCGACCTGACCGACATGCGGCTTTTTCTGACTGTGATCGAGCGTGGCAGCATTACGGCGGGCGCGCAGGCCATGCATCTCGCGCTGGCATCGGCGAGTGAGCGCATCGCGGGCATGGAGTCCGCGCTCGGCGCGTCACTCTTCGAACGCAATCGACGCGGCGTGCAGACCACTGCCGCAGGCGATGCCTTCGCGCGCCATGCACGGATGATCCTTGCTCAAGTCGAGCAGATGCGCGGCGAGTTGCGCACTTATGCAACAGGTCTCAAAGGACGCATCAGGTTGCTGTCGAATACCGCTGCGCTCGCGGCGTTTCTGCCGCCGCGGCTTGCGCGCTTCCTTGCGGCTTATCCCGATCTCTCCATCGATCTCGATGAACGGCCTAGCGCCGAAATCGTGCAAGCCATAGCGGAAGGACGTGCGGATTTAGGCATCGTCGCGGACTTCACGGACCTCGGCAATCTGCAGACGCATCTCGTGGCGGAAGATCAGCTTGTGGTGATGATGAACCGTGCGCATCGCATGGCGAATGAGCACGCAGTGGCCTTTGCGGAGATTGTCGGCGATGCATATGTCGGTCTTGCCGATGCCGCGCTCGAAATGCATCTCGCCGAACGCGCGTCGCGGCTCGGACGCCAGCTTGAATACCGCATTCATATGCGCAGTATCGACAACGTGGCGATGCTAGTGGAAGCGGGCATTGGCTTGGCGATTCTGTCGCAAGCATCCGCAGAGCTCGTTCGAAGGCCGGGTCTTGCCGTCGTGCCGCTTTCCGAACCGTGGGCAACGCGGCGCCTGCATCTGTGCGCACGCGCCTTCGATGCGCTCACGCCGCACGCGTCACTTCTCGCGCAGCAACTGATGTTGCATACGTAATGCATTAACCTAGGCGCAATCCTTGCGCATGCTAGCAGTAGGTTGTCTGATTCTTGCAGACAGCCGCTTGAAGGAGGTCATCATGAGAAATCATCGCAACGGTATGCCGTGGCGCATTGCAATGGCGTTTGTTGTCGGCACGGCAAGCCTTGCCCTCACCACAGCCGCGCAGGCCGACAATCGCGCGGCGCAGAAGCTCGGGCAGATCGGCGTTATCAATCAGTCGCTTCAGCCGAAGCAGCCGAAGTCGTCGCCGGGATATTCGAACGGGCAAGCGAATTCCGCGAATGCCGCAAACGCGGCAAATACCGCTAATACGCCCACTCCTGTCACGGGCGGACCACATGTTCTGCCGGGTACGGGTGGCACGCCGCCGTCCAGATAATTGCAAGGCACATTTCCCGGGCTCTCAATGCGGCTCCCCTTTATCATGAGCGATGCCATTAATCGGAAGCGGGAGCCTGGGGAGCCTTTTTGCAATGAATCTACGGGGACTGCAATGCTTTATCGTGCTAGCTGAAGAACTGAACTTCAGCCGCGCGGCCGAGCGTTTGCATATCGCGCAGCCTGCGTTAAGCCAGCAGATTCGCGCGCTAGAGGAACGCCTTGGCAGTCAGCTCGTCGATCGTGGAAGCCGTCCCTTGCGGCTTACCGAAGCGGGCAGTTATTTTTATACCGAAGCGCGCCAAATTCTCGACCATTGCGAACAAGCGACGCAAGGCGTGCGGGCGATCGATGCCGGCACGCATGGTTGGCTCTCCGTCGGCTTTACGCGTTCGGCGATGTACAGCGTCTTGCCGCCCGCGTTGAAGGCCTTCCATGCGGCTTATCCGAAAGTCGAACTCAAGCTCTTCGAGATGCTCACCGAGGAGCAAGCCGATGCACTGCGCGATGCACGCATTCATATCGGCATTGGCAGACAAGCACCCGAACGTCCTGGCTGCACGAGACGCATCCTGCTGCATGAGCGCGTGATGGCGGTTCTGCCCGTCGATCATGCGTTCGCCGAACGTGATAGCGTGCGCGTGGATGACCTCGCGACATCGCCGCTCATTGTCTATCCGAAGCATCCGGCTGCGCAGTTTCCGCGCTTCATCGCCACGCTCTATCGCGACGCCGGCATCACGCCCATTGTCGGACACGAAGCCTACGAGATACAGACCGCGATTGCACTCGTGGCCGCGGGCCTTGGCGTAACGTATGTCGGTGAATCGGTGGCGCGGCATGGGCGCGCCGACGTCGTCTGCAAGCATCTCACGGGACCGGGCGCGAGTCAGATCACATCGTTGACAGCGAGCTTTCGTGAAGATGACAGCTCGCTGCATCTGCAAGCGTTTCTCGCTTGCCTGCCGAACGAAGCTCACGCTGACAGCGCGCTATAAGCTAAAACGCATAGAAGCATGCGCAATCCGTGTTGGACGGAGGACGGCTCACGTCCCTATCATGTCCCTTGCGTTCTGCAAACAGGAGCGCGGATTGCAAAGACGCCTGCATCGAGCAAGCGCGGCATGGAGACGACATGATTCAGCCAACGAACGCAGCAATAGCCACGAGCGACTCCCCTATAGCGAAAGCGACCATGGCCAAGGTGTATCGCCGCCTGATGCCGTTGCTCTTCGCGATGATGTTCTTCAACTATCTTGACCGCATCAACATCGGCTTTGCAGCGCTCGATATGAATCGCGCGCTGAACTTCAGTCCAGCGGTTTTCGGCTTTGCGGGCAGCGTGTTCTTCGTCGGCTACATGCTGCTCGAAGTGCCAAGCAACTTGCTCCTGCATAAGGTCGGCGCGCGACGCTGGCTTGCACGTATTCTGATCACATGGGGCGCGGTCGCGGCGGCCACTGCGTTCGTCTTCAACGATACGACCTTCTACACCGTACGTTTTCTGCTCGGCGTGATGGAAGCAGGTTTTTTGCCGGGCGTCGCCGTGTATTTGACCAAGTGGTTCCCCGAACGTTATCGGGCGCGTGCAGTGGGCGGCTATATCATCGCAGGCTCGCTTTCAGCGGTGCTGGGTGGACCGATCTCGACGACGCTCATGACCTACGGCAACGACATTCTCGGTCTGCAAGGCTGGCAGTGGATGTTCATTTGCGAAGGCGTGCCCGCCATTCTTCTCGGCATCATCACGTTGCGCGTGATGCAGGAACGTCCCGCCGACGCCGACTGGCTCACCGCTGAAGAAAAGCACTGGCTCGAAGGCACGCTCGAAACGGAACGCGCGGCGCTTGGTGGCAGCGGTCATGTTTCGATGTGGCGTGTAGCCGCCGATATTCGCGTGTGGAGCCTTGCATGTCTCTTCGGCTGCGCGCTCGTTGGCATCTATGGACTCTTTCTTTGGCTGCCGCAAATCGTGAAGAGCCTCGGCCATCTGTCGAATATCGAAGTGGGCTTTCTTTCTGCTGCACCTCCGCTCTTCGGCGTGCTCGGCACCTTTCTCATCAGCCGCAGTTCTGACCGCACGGGCGACCGCAAGAAGCATCTAGCCTTCGTCTATGGCATGAGCGCCGTCGCTATTGCAGGGAGCGCTTACGCGCCCTCGCCGATCGTTGCTTATACGCTTCTGTGCGTGACTGGCCTCTTCATCTATGCGGGCAATCCGTTGTTCTGGAGTCTCGCTGCTTCGTTTCGCACGGGTGCGGCAGGCGCGGCGACCATTGCGCTCATCAATACCATCGCGCAGTTTGGCGGTCTCGTGGGACCGTGGAGCATCGGGCTCGTGCGCAACGCAACGGGCAGCTTCAAGTTCGCGCTCGTCACCATCGCCGCGTTTCTCGTGGTCGCGACGATCATCGCGCTCGTGATGCGTGTACGTCCGCCAGAAGACGAAGCCAGTACCACGCCTCGCCGCGCCCAACAAACGCTTTAAACATCGCGAGACTCATTCCATGATCATCGATTGTCACGGTCACTACACCACGTCACCGCCAGAACACGAAGCCTGGCGTACGAAGCAGATCGCCGCGCTGAAGGACGGCGTGCCCGTGCCGCCTCGTCCATCGATCAGCGACGACCAGATACGCGAAACCATCCAAAACGGGCAATTACGCGTGCAGGGCGGACGCGGTATAGACCTCACGATTTTCTCGCCGCGTGCGGCCGGCATGGGCCACCATCTCGGCGATGCAAGCGCCAACGAAGCATGGTCGAAGGAATGCAACGACCTCATTCATCGCGTGGTGTCGCTGTTCCCGCGGCAATTCATCGGCGTATGTCAGTTGCCTCAGGCACCGGGCGTCGATCCTGCAAATTGCATTGCCGAGTTGCGACGCTGTGTCGAAGAGATGGGCTTCGTCGGCTGCAATCTCAATCCCGATCCTTCGGGTGGCCACTGGTCCGGTTTGCCGATGACCGACCGCCACTGGTATCCGCTCTACGAAGCGCTCGTCGAACTCGACGTGCCTGCGATGATCCACGTGTCGTCATCGTGCAATCCCAACTTTCATGCGACGGGCGCGCACTACATCAACGGCGATACCTCGGTGTTCATGCAGTTGCTGGCGGGTAATCTCTTCAAGGACTTTCCGACGCTGAAGTTCATCATTCCGCACGGCGGCGGCGCGGTGCCGTATCACTGGGGACGTTATCGCGGGCTGGCGCAAGACATGAAGCAGCCGCGTCTCGATGAGCATTTGCTCAACAACGTGTTCTTCGATACCTGCGTTTATCACCAGCCTGGCGCCGAGCTGCTTGCCAAGGTCATTCCGGCGAAGAACATCCTTTTCGCTTCGGAGACGATCGGCGCGGTGCAGGGTATCGATCCAGAAACGGGTCATCACTACGACGATACGCGCCGCTATATCGACGGCATTCCATGGCTCGCGGATGAAGACCGGCAGCGTATCTTCGAGCACAACGCGCGCACTGTTTATGCGCGTCTCGATTCACAAATCGCACGTCAAAGCTCACGGCAAGGAGTCTCGCAATGAACGCCCCCGGATGGCGGCAGAATGAATCTGCCGCGCAGGCAAGTCCCGAAGTGCTCGCGGCATTGAAGTCGCTTGCGGTATCGCTTCTCTCCGACAGCATGGCTCGCAGTTCGGGCACGATAGGACTCACGCCTTATCATCGGCCAAACTCGCTGGCGGGCACGGCTGTCACGGTGCGCACGCGACCCGGCGACAATCTGATGATTCATCGCGCGTTCGACTTTTGCCGCCCCGGCGACGTTCTCGTGATCGACGGCGGCGGAGAACTCACGCAAGCGTTGATGGGCGACATCATGTCGAGCTATGCAGAGAGCATCGGCATTGTGGGCCTCGTCATCGACGGCGCGATCCGCGATGTCGCTTCATTGCGTTCGCGCGATTTTCCAGTGTATGCACGCGGCGTGACGCATCGTGGGCCTTATAAGAACGGACCCGGTGAGATCAACGTGCCGGTGACGGTGGGCGGCATGGTCGTGTGTCCGGGCGATATCATCGTCGGCGATGAAGACGGCGTGCTCGCCATCGCACAAGCCGATGCAGCCGATGTGATCGAGCGCGCGCGTCAGACCGAGCAAAAAGAAGCACAGGCTTTGCGATCCATCGCTGAAGGCACGTTCGACCGAAGCTGGATTGCCGCGCAACTCGAACGGTCGATGAAGGGCTGAAGTAACCGGTCGCGATCTTCTATACTCGGGCTCAAGGCCGCCTCATCGCGAAGGCGTCACGTCATGAGTCCATGAAAAAGATCAAACCTGCACTGGCACTGGAACTCGTCGCCAACCTGCTGCTGCCGTGGGTTGCATATCGCCTCGCCCTGCCGCATTGGGGCAACGTCGGCGCGCTCTATGCGTCCGCCGCGCCACCACTTGCATGGAGCCTATTCGAGTTCACGCGCTCACGGCGCGTCGATGCGGTCTCCGCGCTGGTGCTGTTCGGCATTGCTCTCTCTATCGTTTTGCTCGCGCTCGGCGGTAGTCCGCGCATCCTGCTCGTGCGCGAATCGCTTGCGTCGGGCGCGACGGGCGTCGTATTTCTCGTGTCGATGCTGTTCGAGCGTCCACTGATCTTCTATCTCGCGCGCGCGACCGTCGCTCGCCAACAGAAAGGCGGCGCCGAACATTTCGAGGGTTACTGGCGCGACAGCGCAACGCTGCGCGACTCATTGCGACTCATGACGCTCGTCTGGGGCGTTGGACTGTCCATCGAAACGGCGTTGCGGTTCTGGTTAGCGTGGAACTGGCCCGTCGAACGCTACCTCGTCGTCTCGCCTTTCATCAGCTACGCAATCTATGGCGGTCTGCTCGCATGGACGTTCTGGTTTCGGGGACGACTCGTCAATCGGCAGCGTGGAGGCGATCCGTCGCGGGATGGCTTGCTTGGCTGAACGTGCTCGCGCCTGGCATTTTGCATGCCGAATGCAGCATGCCGGTACCATGCATGCTGCATGCAAAACACGATTCTTCCTTTTTACCGATGCCCGGACAAACCGCCATCAAGATTTTTCCTATGGCTGCCGTAAACATGTCGGATAACCGCGCACGACCCCGTACACGCCAGGCCCGCCCCTCGACGGTCTCCTCCGAAATGGCACGATAAGATACGGCAGCGTTCAGAACAGAACCCCGGCCTGCGCCATTGGCACTCGCTTAAACGGAGATTCCGGCGTGTCCAGTCGCCAATCCCTCACTTTCAGGATGACGGCCTTCATCGTGGCCGTCTGTGTCCTGCTGATCGGCACCGACGTGTGGCGCAGCGTTGCCGCACGGCGCGTGCAGCTCGAAGAAATGACCACGGCCACGGCCAACCTCGCGCGCGCCATGGCGCAGCATGCAAACGACACCTTCAAGGAAGCCGATACCACGCTCATTGGCATGGTCGAACGTGTCGAGCAGGAAGGCACCGAACCGGCCGCGCTCGAACGGCTGCATCGCTCGCTCGTGACGCGGGTCGAACAGTTGCCTCAACTCAACGGTCTTTTCATCTACGACAAAAACGGCGCGTGGCTCGTCAACTCGCGCCCGGCGCTCAGCCAACGTTTCAACAATGCCGACCGCGAGTATTTTGAATACCATCGCACGCACACCGGGCGCGGGCCGCATATCGGCTTGCCGGTGAAGAGCCGCTCGTCCGGCAAGTGGATCGTGCCGATATCGCGGCGCATCGATGCGCCCGACGGCAGCTTCGCCGGCGTGGCGCTCGCCACCATCGACGTGGCCTTCTTCTCGCGCTTCTACGACAGTCTCGACCTCGGCCAGGGCGGCGCGGCGGCGCTGGTTTCGAATGACGGCGCGATGATCGTGCGCCGACCGTTCGAGGACCGTTTCGTCGGTAAGAGCATGGTCGACACGACGCTCTTTCGCATGCATCGCGCCGATAGCCGCTCAGGAAGCTTCATAACCAGTTCGTCGCAGGACGGCGTCACGCGTCTGAACAGTTACCGCGAGCTCGAGGATTACCCGCTTTTCGTGGCGGCGGCGCTCTCGCGTGACGAGATCATCGCGCCGTGGTGGCGCGACACGCTTTGGCACGCGGCGGTCACCGCATTGCTGGCACTTGCGCTCGCGCTGTTCGGCTTCAAGATCGTGCGGCAGATTACGAGCCGCATCAAGATCGAGCAGGAGCTCGCGCGCAGTCTTGCCACTACCCGAACCGTACTCGATACGGCGATCAACCCGATCATCACCGTCGACGAACGCGGCGCGATACGCTCGTTCAACACGGCGGGAGAGAAGGTCTTCGGCTATGCCGCGAGTGAACTGATCGGACAGAACATCCGCTTGCTCGTGCCGCCGGCCTGGATCGAAACGTATAACGAATACATAACGCAATTCACTACGGGCACCGGCGTGCCCACGGCGAATGGCGAACTCGCCGGGCTTCGCAAGGACGGCACGTCGTTCCCCGCTCATGTCTCCACGGGCGCGATGCAACTAGATGGCGCTTTGCATTTTGTATGCGTCATTACGGACATCTCGCGGCAAAAGAAGGAGCGCAGTGAACTCGCCGATGCGCGCGACCAACTGTTGCTCGCGGCCGATATCGCCGAGCTCGGTATCTGGTCATGGGACATCGTTACCGGGCGGCTGCACTGGACGCCGCGCATGTTCGAGATTTACGGCTATCCGCCCGAACTAGTCGACCATGGATTGAATATCGAGCACTGGCAGCAGCGCATCCACCCTGACGATCGCGACGCGACGCTGCAAAGTCTGCAGGCGGCCATCGACGGAGCGCCTGTCGTCATGCCGCCCTTTCGCATCGTTCTGGCGAATGGCGCGATCCGGCGCATTCAGAGCGGACTGCGCATTCAACGCGATGCGAGCGGCCGCGCCGTCTCGATGACCGGCGTGAATTACGACGTCACCGATCAATACGAACTCGAATACCACCTGCGTCACGCGAAGGAACAGGCCGATGCAGCGAGCGCGGCCAAATCCACCTTCCTCGCCAACATGAGCCACGAGATCCGTACGCCGATGAATGCGGTCCTCGGCATGCTGCATCTGGTGCAACTGACTTCGCTCAATCGTCGTCAGCAAGACTACGTCAGCAAAGCCGAAACCGCGGCCAAGTCGCTCCTCAACCTGCTCAACGACATTCTCGATTATTCGAAGATCGAAGCAGGCAAGCTGCAACTCGACAGTCATCCGTTCGAGCCTGAAAAGCTGATGGAAGAACTCGGCGTCGTACTCTCCGGTAATCAAGGCACGAAGGACGTGGAAGTACTGTTCGACCTCGACCCGGAATTGCCCGACACGCTCTTGGGCGACGGCTTTCGCCTGCAGCAGGTGCTCATCAACCTTGCGGGCAACGCGCTCAAGTTCACGACGGCCGGGCAGATCGTCGTGAGCGTGCACGGCATCGAAGCGGTCAAAGACGCGTCGGTGCGCGTGCGCGTGGCGGTTAGCGATAGCGGCATCGGCATCAGCGCGCTTCAGCTCGAACGCATTTTCGAAGGCTTCACGCAAGCGGAAGCATCGACTACACGCCGTTTCGGCGGCTCCGGGCTCGGACTCGTGATCTGCAAACGGCTCGTCGCGATGATGGGCGGCGAACTGCAGGTAGAGAGCGAAGTGGGCGTGGGCAGCCGCTTCTGGTTCGATATTGAATTCGGCATTCAATCGGATGTACACAAAATACAAACGGATGACATCGACTTCGATCATCCGGTGCGCCTCCTGATCGCCGACGACAACCCCATCGCGGGCGAAATCCTGTTGCGCACGGTGCGCTCGCTGGGATGGCACGCCGATGTGGTCGAGAGCGGCATCGAAGCCGTGGAACGCATCGGCGATGCGGCACGCGACAACCAGCCTTACGACATCGCCCTGATGGATTGGCGCATGCCAGGGCTCGACGGTTTGAATGCCGCACGCCTGATCCACACGATGAAAGGCCGCGCCGCGCCGCCGCTCGTGTTGCTCGTCACCGCTTTCGGACGCGAAGTGCTGAGGGAAACGCAAGAAGGCGGCGCGCCGCCCTTCGCCGGCTTTTTGACCAAGCCGGTCACGCCCAAGCAGCTCGTCGCCGCGATTCGCGTGGCAAGATCGAATGCAAACGACAAAGAGGCACCGCCTGTCCCGGCAAGCGCACCGCGCAAGCGGCGTCTCGCCGGACTCGAACTGCTCGTAGTCGAAGACAATGCGCTCAACCGGCAAGTCGCGGAAGGTTTGTTGCGCGCGGAAGGCGCCACCGTGACGCTTGCGGAAAGCGGACGTGAAGGCGTGCATGCCGTGCTCCAGGGCAACGCGCGCTTCGACGCCGTTCTGATGGACGTGCAGATGCCCGACCTCGATGGACTCGAAGCCACCCGACTGATACGTGCGGATGGCCGCTTCGGCGCGTTGCCGATCATCGCGATGACGGCGAATGCATCGAATGCGGATCGCGACACCTGTCTCGCTGCGGGCATGAACGATCACGTCGGCAAGCCGATCGATGTCGAGCGGCTGGTGGCAGTGCTCAGTGCACGAGCCGTCGTGGAAGACGCGGCATCGAGTCATGCGGAAGACGATGACATCGTCGAGCCATCCGCGTCGCTGCTCGCGCGATTCGGCGGCAATCATGATCTGATTCGTAACGCGATTGATGGCTTTGGACCGCAGACCGCCAAGCATCTGACGCGGCTTGTTGCACGGCTTGCCGCGCGCGATGTTCAGGGCGTGGCATCGGTACTGCATACGCTTAAGGGTAGCGCGGGCACTGTTGGCGCATCGGCATTGGCAAAGCTCGCTGCGCGGCTCGAAGACGATCTCAAAGCCTCGGACGATACGGCGCGCGCGCTCGCCTCCATCGACGCACAACTCGCGCGCATGCAGCAGTTGCTTGCAACGAGCGTCGAGCGCCTCACGCAGGCATTCCCGCAAAGGCATGCAAGTACGCAAGAGAAGCCGCAAATACAGCCTCTTGCCGACGAAGACTGGCGCGCGCGCCTCAACGACATTGTTGCGTTGCTCGATTCATCGAATCTTCAAGCGATTGCAATGTCCGAGAGTTTGTGGCCGCAAGCGCCGGATGACCAGCGCGTTGCCTTTGAACAATTGCTTGCGCGTATACGCGCTCTCGACTTTGAGCGCGCATCAAGACTTGCGCGCGACATGCTGGAGCAAAACTGATATGGAAGAGCTTGAGCAATGGCTCATGCATGTGCACCGTCGTCCCAAGCTTGTAATCGCGGACGATCAGCCTGTCAATATTCGCGTGCTGTATGAACTCTTTCGCGACACGTGCGACATCTTCATGGCGACGAGCGGCGCGCAAGCTATTCAAGTCGCGCAAAACGAACTGCCCGATTTGATTCTGCTCGATGTCGTGATGGACGATCTCGACGGACACGAAGTATGCCGCCGCCTCAAGTCCGATCCGTTGACGCGCGATACACCCATCATCTTCATCACCTCGCAGGATCACGAAGACGACGAAGTCAAAGCGCTCGAACTCGGCGCCGTTGATTTCATCACTAAGCCGATCAATCCTGTCATCACGCGAGCACGAGTGCGCACGCATCTGACGCTCAAGCTGCAAGGCGACCGCTTGCGCGCAAGCGCCCTGCTGGACGGTCTTACCGGTGTCGCTAATCGACGCAAGTTCGATGAAGACTTGCTTGCGGACTGGCGGCATTGCGCACGTGAGAATTCGCCGCTTTCGTTGATCCTGTTGGATGTGGATTACTTCAAGCGCTTCAACGATCACTATGGCCATCAGGCCGGCGATGCTTGTTTAAAGACGATTGCCAAGACTTTGGGGAAGAGTCTGCGCAGGCCCTATGACAAGCTTGCGCGCTATGGCGGCGAAGAGTTCGCGTGCCTCTTGCCGAATACGAATGTCGATGGTGCCAAACTGGTCGCGCAGAAGATGCTGGACGCCGTGCGTGCGTTGGCCATTGCGAATCGCCTTTCGGACGTCGATGAGCATGTGACCTTGTCGGCGGGTGTGGCCGCGGTTTTGCCATCGCGCGAACTGCTGACCTCCGCTGTGCTCATCAAGGCCGCAGACGACGCTCTTTACGAAGCAAAGCGCGCCGGACGTGCGCGCTTCGCTCTTGCACCTTTAGAATAAATCGCAGCAATCACGCATCACGGCCTTCGCGCGAAGCCGCTGGAAACGAATGCACGCTCGCGCCGCCCGGCGATTCACGAAGCGCATTGATTTCCTCTTCGACTTTGCGCGCCGCCGTCAATGCGTTGAGCACGCGAGCCTGCAATACTGCGGGCTTTGCCGGCTTGGCGATGACATCCGCCGCACCGCTATCCAGCGTGCGCTGCTCGATTGCGACATCGCATGCTTCGACGAGTACGACTATCGGCACATGCGGATGCGAGGCTTCCAATTGGCTCAAAGTTTCGTCGATACCATTTTCGCAGCAACGTGAATCGAGCACGATCGCGGCGGGCGCATGGCGGCTTGCAAGAACCAGCGCGGATTCGCAATCGGCCACGATATCCAGCGCGCCGATCGCTTCGAGCGCGTCGCGATGCGCGTCGGCTGTATCGTCCGCGAGAATGCCCACGACATAGATGCTCGCTGCCTTGCGTTGAACCTGCGGCGTTGTGTCTGCGCTCACAGCTTGCGTCCGTGCTTCCGTGACTCGGCGGCGCAAGCGCAGTTGAGCACGCACACGTGCCTGCAGTCGTGCAGCAACCAGCGGCTTGATAACGTAGTCGGCCGCGCCCATGCGAAAAGCATCGACCTCTAACGCGGGCGCGTCATGACTCGTCACGAAGATGACGGGCACGTGTGCAAGCTTAGGGTCGCGCTTAAGAACCTCGCAAACGTCGAAGCCCGTCATGTTTGGCAGATTCGCGTCGAGCAAAATCAGGTCGGGGATCGATTGGCGAGCGAGCGTCAAGGCCGCTTCGCCTGTCATGGCAAAGCGCTGATCAGGAAATTCCGCAAGCATTTCGCCCACGATGCGAATCATGGCCGGATCGTCCTCGACGAATAGCAAACGCGGCTGGCGAGAGGATGCAAGGGTGCTGAGCTGATCCATTTTCTGACTGGTATTCATCGGGCGGGCACACTCCACGACGTTACGCCTTGCCTTCAAAAATTCTGGTGTCTGGCAGACGAGTTCATTTGAGAATACAAATTATCCGATATTTCCGCTAAGGCTCAAACCAGCGCTAAAAATTCGTTCACCCGATGCGGTCCCTGAAACCAGCAAGTAAAATGTACGGCGCGTTTTCAACGTTTGCCCTTGCTCCGACAGGGCCGATCGGCAGTGCGCAAGCGTACAGACACAGATCGCAAACCGCATCCGCAAATTTTTCTCTTTCGTTTTTAATCGATTTGTACAGATCAATGCAAACATTCAAAAACGCGTTATCGTTTGCGGGGCGTTTAAGCTCTTAGGAATAAAGCGCATACTATCGGCATATACAAATAAGATGAGAAAAGCCATGCACGGGGAAAACAGGACGCTTTATTATGCCGGGCGCACCGTATCGGAAGAACTTTCCGAGCGCTTGCATGCTCGCGGCTGGACGATCGAGCAAATCGATCCCGCCAAGCCACCTAAAGCCGCCCGTCATGGCAAGCGCGCTGCCGCCGGCATTGTCGACCTGACTAAACGCGGGCTCGCAAAAGATACGGCCGTTGTCGCCGAATTGCTTGCACTCTGCCAGATTGGCTGGGTTGCAACGGTCGACGCCGAGCATGTCGAGAATCCCGAGATCTGTCGGCTTATCCGCGACTTCTGCTTCGATTACGTGACCGTGCCTTCATCGGCGGATCGCATAGTCGATGCAGTCGGTCATGCGTATGGCATGGTCGCCTTGCACGATACGGCGAGCAGCGCGACCGGCAACGAATCGCGTAAGGACGATGGCAAGGAAGGCAGCATGGTCGGTTCATGTGACGCCATGCAGGCGCTTTATCGATCAATCCGTAAAGTCGCCATGACGGACGCACCGGTGTTCATTTCCGGCGAATCAGGCACCGGCAAGGAATTAACGGCGGTTGCAATTCATGAACGCTCGGTACGTCGCGATCAACCATTCGTCGCAATCAACTGCGGCGCCATACCACCGTATCTGCTTCAATCCGAATTGTTCGGCTACGAGCGCGGCGCATTTACGGGCGCAAATCAACGCAAGATCGGTCGTGTGGAAGCCGCGGATGGCGGTACGCTCTTTCTCGATGAAATCGGCGATCTGCCGCTCGAGAGTCAAGCGAGTCTCTTGCGCTTTCTTCAAGAACGCAAAATTGAACGTCTTGGCGGCCAGACCTCGACGGACGTGGATGTGCGCATCATTTCGGCCACGCACGTCGATATGCAAACCGCGATGATCGAAGGCCGTTTTCGCGCGGACTTATACCACCGTTTGTGCGTCTTGCAGATCGACGAGCCCCCTTTGCGCGTACGCGGCAAGGATATCGAACTGCTCGCCAATCATATGCTCGATCGCTATAGAAAAGATGCGAGCCGACGCTTGCGTGGCTTCTCGCCGTGCGCCATCGCGGCGCTTCACAATTACGGCTGGCCGGGCAATGTGCGTGAATTGATTAATCGCGTGCGTCGCGCCATTGTCATGGCGGAAGGACGTCAGATTCTCGCTAGCGATCTCGAACTCGGCGAATACGCCGAAGCTGCGCCGACGACGCTTGCGCAAGCACGCGAAGCCGCAGAGCGGCAAGCCATTGAAGTCGCACTCTTGCGTCATCGCGGCCGCTTGGGTGAAGCGGCCGATGAGTTGGGCATTTCGCGAGTCACGCTTTATCGTATGTTGACGGCTTATGGTCTGCGCGCTAAAGCAGATCGCACGCTTGAGGCATCGAGCGCTTAAGACGCACGAGGCGAAGACTAATTAAAGTGTCGGTCGAGCGCTGCCAGTAAGTGCTGCGAGAGTCGCGTCGCGCGGCCCTGAATCGCTCGATCCGATAATCTCGATAACGCATACGACGCCGCCAGCACCGCCGTCAGCGTGGCGCCGTATAGCGCCAAGGCTGTCTCGTTGCTTGTCTCCTTGAACCTTCCCTCAAAGAAATGGAAGGTCACGTAGACACAAATGAAATGCCAAAGATAAATGCCGTAGCTCTCACGGCCTAACGCGGCGGCACAGCGGCGGATCATCGACGGGCTTTGTGTCTTGCGCATGATAGGCGGCGTACTTGCTTTGTGCGCGCGGCGCGTGCAAACGAACAGCAGGAAAGCTACGGCGCTACATGCCGCGAATAACGGTGCGAGGGCATGAGCTTTAGCGAGCCATACGCCGAGCATCGCGGTCACGATGGCAAAGCCAAGCGCCAGCGAAGCGTAGAGGTACGACTTAAGTCGCGTCACTCTTTCGTTGCCCGTCAAGTGCGACCGAAAGGCATACCACGCCCACATGCCAACGATGAAGCACGGTCCCTGCACGGGCGGCCAGAAGTAACTGTACGAGTTGTTCGTCACATCGCAATCGAGCACGCCGTGGCATTCGCTCATCGATGTAATGGCAAAGGAAAGCGCCAGCAGTATTACGGTGGCGAGGAGCAGACGCTTGCGATTCATCGCCAGGAAAAACAATAGCGGTGCAATCAAGTAGAAGAGCATTTCGACGCCAATAGACCATCCTCCCGGGACCACGTTATTGATGGCCGTTGGCGAGAGCGCATGCAGGAAAAGCATGTTGAGGAGGATATCGACCGGGCCATGCACGCCGAGCACCCAAGCGTGTTCGTAACCGGAGCGCGTCGCCCCGTAACTGATAAGGCCGTAGATGACGATGGCCGCATAGTAAAGCGGAGCGATGCGAAAAAAGCGCTTGATGTAGAAGCGTAGCGCGACGTGGCGCGCGTCGACACATCGCGCATGGTCCATCTCGAGGGTCATGAAGATCGTGATTGCGCTGATGACGAAGAACAACTGCACGCCGTACTGCCCCATGTGCGTCAGCAGCGTCACCGCTCCCGGCAGATTGGGGAACTGAAACGATAGATGTACTGCGACAACCCCGACAATCGCGAGCGCACGACCAGCGTCGAGTGCGGCAACGCGTCCTTGCTGCATCGATATCCTCCTTGCATGCATAGCGGCCTTCACAGCCGCGAGGTGCGTGGACATCGACGAATTCAACGAGTTCCCTGATTTCTCCAGCGCGCGCAATTCGATACATGCCGAAACACCTTTGCGTAAATGTGGCCGGTGTCGTTGTTGGCGGAAAATTGTTCGAGTTGAATATGTCTTAGCGGCATGTCTGCGATTCGCAACGATATTAAAAAATCATCGAGATTACATCGCGATCAAATCGTTGCAATCGCTTAACAATAAAACGTTTTAGCGGGAAATGTTGCTTGCTGATTGCCGCTCTCAGCCAGGCTTTGTCCGCCAATGCCGCTCGAATCCGCCAGATGGGTGCGTTGAAAGTGCCTGTAACGCGCCAACGTATGAAAGCATGATGTATGCTCCACCGCTTAGCCTAAGGTTGGCGGCTAGCACATTTGATGGACCATTTGATGGACCTCGGCGCGCTTGCTAGCGATTTCTTCAAGATAAGCGTCAATTTGCTATCGCTTGTTGTTCTCTCAGTAAGCGGCAGCGAACAAAGGTGAAAGCACCTTTCGCGTAAAGTCCAACCGTGTGCTGCGTGCTAAAGACTTCAAAAAAATCAAAGTCGGCAATTTCAGCCAGACGTCGAGGGCCATGGGGGCGCTTTGTGCGAGACCGTACAGAACGCTGTTTTGTGTGCTGTTTCACTGTCGAAGCTTTATTCCAGTGATATGCATTTCTTTCTTTGAGCGGGGCGACAAGGGAGATGACATCGTTATCCCAAGCGCAATGCGAGGGCTTTTGGAAGGACGGATTTCTTCGTCTTGAGAAAGTTGCGGAGCATGCGGAAATTAAGACCTTGCGTACAATTGGCGACCGCCTGCTGCGCGAAAAGGCGGGATTCAAGCAAGGCATGCTGTTCGACTTTTATCCGGAAGGTGAGGGTCCAGACAAGCCTAAGCTCGCGCAATTGCATGGTCCGTCGCATTTCGAGCGAAGCCTCATGGAGAGCGAGCTGAATCGGCGCGTGCAACGTGTCGCCATGCAACTGCTCGGCCCCAAGGCACGCTTCGTGAGCGACAGCTTTTTTCATAAGCCCGCTCATACCGAGGCCGTGACACCCTGGCATCAGGATGAAGCATTCACCGACCCGCGCATCGAACATCGAGAGGTAAACTTCTGGTTCCCCTTGCAGCCGGTGTCGCTGACCAACGGGTGCATGCAGTTCATCGCCGGCTCGCATATTGGACCCGTGCTTCCGCATGGCCCGATTGGCGGCGATCCGAGCACGCATGGCCTTGAATGCGTCACGGGCTTCAATGCTGGCGAGGCGGTCGTTTGTCCGCTCGAACTCGGCGACTGCACCATTCATGCGGGACGTACGCTGCATTTCGCGGGTCCGAATCATTCGGATGCACCGCGCTATGCGTATTCGATGGTGTTTGGCTTACCGCGACGGGCATCGAAAGAAGTCCGCAGCTTTCCCTGGAACGACAATCGCCGTCTCTCACGGCAGGCGCGTGTGAACGACTCCAGGACGCGAGACAGCTTTTGGCCATATTTGTCCCGCAAGGTGCGCGAGTTCGACTACACCAATCCTTATGAATGGCGGCTCGGCGCCGAACGCGTGGCGCGTCTTATCAAGGGTAAGCGCACCGCCGGTTGAGTATTAGAAGCATCAGGCAAAGAGGACGCGTGCGGCAGTCTAAAAGCCGAACGCGTCCTGCCTGAGAAATCGCAGAATTCGGTTAGCCACCGTGACCGGCTGTTCTTGCTGCACCCAATGCCCGGCACCTTCAATCATATGCACCGCGCGGAAATTGCTGCATGCGCGCATGCGCATCGCTTCGTATTGGCCAGGCCGCTGATACACGCCCCAGTCGCTACTTCCAGCAATGAAACATGCAGGCACGTCTATCGTGCTGCCTGACCATGTCTTAAGCGCGGCCGTGTGAGCGTCGCTAGTCGCGCAGCGATACCAGTTAAGCCCGCCTTGAAAACCGGTGCGCGAATATTCCCCCGCATAGACGTCGAGATCGCGTTCCGGCATCCATGCGCATGATGCGATCTGCTCCTCCGAAGGCATATGCGGTGCGACCGTCTCATGCATGCTCTTATCTTTCTCCATCACATAGTAAGTCGGCAACGTAGCGAGTTCTTCCGCGCTCAACGCCGCTAAAGGATGAGGATGATTTTCCGGCCAGTCCGCACTCTTCACGTGAAAATAAGCGCGCAGAAATGCGCCCATGCCTTGCGGCGCGTGCCACATGTCTTCATTCGCATCGGCACCCGAGTAATACCATTGATAGTGCTTACGGGGCGGGTCGAGCGCGTCTAGCGCCGCCAAGACAGTGGCCATCTCGGTCAATGCTGTATCGCCCGCCTCATGCAGCGCATGTTCCGATGCGGTGCCAAATGGAAATGTCGGCGGCCCCGCAAACGGCGCGCTAAGCATGACCACCGACCTGAAGACATCCGGCCTGATCAACGCGCACCAAGCTGCTACGGGCGAACCAAAATCATGGCCGATGACCGCTGCCACGCTGTGATAGCCCAAGGCACTTATAAGCCCAAGCACGTCCCGCACGAGATTTGGGAAATTGAAGTCGTCGAGATCCGTATCGAATATAGCAGCTGCGCCCGTGGTACGCCCGTAGCCGCGCTGATCGGGCGCGACGACATGATAGCCGCCATTGGCAAGCGCCGGCATCACCTTGCGCCAGCTAAAAGCAAGCTCGGGAAAGCCATGCAAGAGCACGATGCATGGCCTGCCCGGCGTTTCGAAACCTGCTTCCAGCACGTGCATGGAGAGGCCATTGCCGTTGTCGATCAGGCGTGAGCGGATGCCATCGGGCAACGGCAGATCCTTCAACGTTTCGGTCATGCATGGCTCCTGTCGAGTTCGGAGCCATTATGCTTCATGCCGCGACGGCTGCGTTGGCGTCAGCGCTAGAGGATCGAATTACGTTTGCCGAGCTGCTCGAGCGGAACGTCATAAGTCTCCCGCATAGAAAAGATGGACACTGCGGACAACAGACACACCAGCACCGCGAATGCAGCCGGCATGACCCACGACGCCGTACTGTATTTACCTATGAGCGCGGATTCCACTAGCGGCGCAAACCCGGCCACGGCGAAGCCAAACTGCGTGCCGATCGCCATGCCGGAAAGGCGGACTTGCGTCGGAAAGCGTTCCGCGTATGTCGCCGGCCACACGGCATTCGTGATGCTATAAGCGAAGCCGCCGAGCACTACTCCCGCTGCAAAGACGAGCGCATTGCTCCCCGTCGTGATCGACCACAAAAAAAACACGACGCTAACTGCGCACAGCAAGTTTCCCGCGATAAATACAGGTCGTCGGCCGATACGGTCGGATAGCGTGGCCCATAACGGAATGGTGAAGACCGCGATGAAGTTAGCGACGATAGCCGTCCACAGCATGACCGAAGTGCTGATGGGTTGCGCCTGTGCGCGCGAAAACGAAAGCGCAAACACGGCGAACGTCGTGCCAATAGACGCAATGAGCGCGGCAAAGAAAACCTGTAGCAATTCCTTGTGATAACCCGTAAGCAGCGTCTTGAGCGGCATAATCGGCACCTCGCCATGCGAGGCTTCGCTTTCGAAGGCGGGCGTCTCTTCGAGTCGGCTGCGCACGATAAAGCCAACGATCACCACCGCCACACTCAACCAGAAAGGCAAGCGCCAGCCCCACGACAGCAATTGGTCTTCAGGTAGCAAAGCCGCAAGCGGCAACACTACGGCGGGCGCAAGCACCTGACCGCCCTGCGTCCCACTTAAAGTCCAACTCGTGTAATAACCCCGACGATGCGCGGGCGCGTGCTCGAACGACATTGAATTTGCCCCGGCTTGTTCCCCTGCTGCGGAGATGCCCTGCAAGATTCGCATCAACACGAGTAGCGCAGGTGAGAGCAGTCCCGCGGTCTGATAAGTCGGCAAGCATCCCACTAAGAACGTCGAGAGCCCCATCAAGAGCAAGGTGCCGACCATCACGACCTTTCTGCCAAGCCTGTCACCGTAGTGGCCCATGAGGAAAGAGCCTAAAGGACGTGCGGCATAAGCCACGCCAAAGGTCGCCATCGATGCAAGCGTCGCGGCGGTCATGTCGCCGGGCGGGAAGAATATCTTTGGAAAGACGAGCGCGGCGACAGTGCCGTAGATAAAGAAGTCGTAGTATTCGAGCGCGCTGCCGATCCACGCCGCGATTGCGGCCTTTCTGGCATGCTTGCCGCCTGACACGCTCGATGATGTCGTCTCCGAGGTTCGACCAATCGTTTCTGTCGTCATATTGTCTCCGTGTTTTTTTATGAAAGTCGAAGCTTCTATCGTGTTACGCGAGCGCTCGTCTCAAGAAGGCTTTGACTAGCATGTTGTATGAGTATCGCGCGTTTAAGCGGATTGGTTTCGCGCTTAAGCGGCACTTCGACTGCTAGCGGAAGGTTATCGGGCAACACGGCAAGCAGCGCGCGTAAGGGCAACTCCCCTTCCCCGGGCAACAACCGATCTCCACGTGCCTCTGCAACGATGTCAGCGGGAGACGCCATTGGCGCATCACAAAGCTGAACGCTGCCGATGATTTGCGGATCAAGCGCCGCGACCTCTTCCACCGTTCCGCCTGAACGAATGAGATGAAGCGCGTCGATCAGAACAAACGCATTGGGCTTGCCAGAGGACAGCACGATATTCACAGCATCGGCTAGACGCGCGACAGGACGCCATAGCATGAACTCGACATCGAGCGACAAACCGAATGGCGCCGCGAGATCGCATAATGCGCTGAAGCGATCGATGACGCGTGCGCGGTCGGTATCGTCGATATTCACGCATGCACGGTGTGCTCCGAGTTCCGCGCCTGCCTCGAATGTGCTTTCATAGTCACCAATGGAAGTATTGGCCGCAAGAGTAATCACTTCGATATCGGTCACCTTCACGTCGAGCTCATGCAGCAAGCGCTTGGTCGAACGCAATTCAGATGACCTCGCAAGCAATGGATACTCGATACCGCCGTGCACGGGTGAGCAAAGACGAATGCTGATCGCTCGAAAGCCAGCGCTCGCCGCCAGTTCGATAAGATCTGGCGGGCCTACGTCCAGTACCGTGAGATGAGCGAGCGATAGAGGTTTCATCAATACGTTGCCCTTCCACCCGTCAAATCGAACGCCGCGCCGGTGGAAAACGAGCATTCCTCCGTGGCGAGCCATGTCACCATCGACGCAACTTCGTCTGGACGACCTGCGCGTCCTAGCGGAATCTTGGCAAGCACGAAGTTGCGTGCATTCTCGGTCATGCCGCGCAGCATGTCGGATTCGATTGCCGCGGGCGTCACGCAGTTGACGCGAATCTCGGTATCCGCGAGCTCCTTGCCAAGCGACTTCGTCAATGCGATCACGCCTGCCTTCGACGCGCCATAAGCACCCTGGTTCGGGTTGCCCTCCTTGCCCCCGACCGACGACAGACTCACGATACGTCCATGCCGCGCGCGACGCAGGTAAGGCAGCACTTCGCGGAAAAAAAAAAACACGCCCGTAAGATTGATGTCGAGTACGCGCCGCCATGCGTCGATCGAATAAGTCGCTACCGGACCGATATCTCCATTGATACCCGCAGCGTTGATCAACACATCGATTGATCCTAAGCGCTTGTGTGCTTCCTGCGCCGCGTTGGCTACACTGGCGGCATTCGTCACATCTACTTGAGAAGCGAAAGCCGCGTGAGCCTGCTTGGCCTTGGAAAAGGCAGCCTCGCTGTCGATATCCCAAAGCACGACCTTCGCACCCGACGCAACGAAGCGCTCAGCAATCGCATATCCGATACCACCAGAGCCGCCGGTGATGACACATACACGGTCCTGCAAATCCAGTTTGTTCATGGTCCCTTTGCGATAGAAATCACTCGAACCGATACTAAGGACAAACGCTGGCTTTGTCGTATGCTGAATTTCCTTTAAGCTATAACTTTTAGTTAAGCTGTACGGCGAACCGATGCGCTTCAAACTCCGCCATATGGAAGTCTTTCGTGCGGTTATGCTCACAGGCTCCATCAACGCGGCAGCCAAGTTGCTCTACGTATCGCAGCCTGCGGTGAGCAAGCTCGTGTCTCACATCGAGACGACATTGGACCTGCGCCTATTCGAGCGCTCCAAGAGCCGCCTCATTCCCACGGCCGAGGCACATGCGTTATTCAGGGAAATCGAGCAGGTTTATCAGGCTGCCGTGCGCGTGGATGAATTCGCGCGCGCGCTTTCGCTAGGGCCGTCGAGCCTTTTGCGCGTCACTTGCAGTGCATCGCTCGCAATGAGCGTCGTGGCTCCCGCGCTCGTCGATATCAAGGCCAAGCTGCCTGCACTGACCGTAGGCTGGCAGACCACACTAATGGCGGACATGCCGATGGAAATCTTGAGCAAGGAAGCAGAGGTCGCCGTTGCCGCAATGCCGGTCACGCATGAACATCTGGAAAACGTTTCGTTCATGTACGGCAGCATGGTTTGCGCCTTGCCAAGGGGGCACAGACTTGAAGCGGCATCGGACGTGTCGCTTGCAGACCTGGTAAGCGAACCCGTGGTGCTGTTCAAGCGAGACATTCCGTTTGGAACCGTGATCGCACAGACGTGCCAGCAAGCGGGCGTCGAACTCAAGTCGACAATCGACGTGATGCGCGCCGATCAGGCATTGGCGCTCGTCGAAGGCGGGCTCGGCGTGACCATCGTCGATGATTTCGCCACGGCAGGCACAGCTCTCACCATACGCCCGCTACGCGAACACATACATTTGACGGCAAGCTTCGTTTATTCGCGCTTTGCGCCGCCATCGCGCAACGCGGTTCTATTCATGCAGGCAGTTTATAAGAATGCGCAGCGCCTAGGCCGCGCCATTCCCGATGCGCGTGTCCCCGGTTAAGCGACGACGCGCTTGACGCCAAGCGCCAAACCGCTGCACGCTTTAACATGAACGAAACGCAAAAATCTCTTACTTACGGAATCAAGCCATGACCACGTCATCCTCTCGCCGCCGCGCCGCCTTTCGCGAACTGGTCAACGCACGCCGCGCACTGCTGTTACCGGGCGCTTTCAACGCGATGAGCGCACGCGTGGCCGTCGACCTCGGCTTCGAAGCAATTTATATAACCGGCGCAGGCGTTACGAATATGTCGCTAGGACTGCCCGATCTTGGTTTCATCAGCCTCGCGGAAGTCGCGGAACATACCTCTCGTATTCGCGATGCCGTCGATGTTCCGCTCATCGTCGATGCGGATACCGGCTTCGGCAATGCACTCAATGTGCGCCACACCGTACGCACGCTCGAGCGCGCGGGCGCGGACGCCATTCAACTCGAAGATCAGGTGATGCCTAAGAAATGCGGCCATTTCGCGGGTAAGAACGTGGTCTCGACCAGCGAAATGGTCGGCAAGATCCACGCCGCGGTCGACGCACGCGAGGACGCGAATTTCCAGATCATTGCACGCACGGATGCCTGCGCGGTGGAAGGCTTCGACCGCGCCATAGAGCGGGCGCGCGCATTTGTCGAAGCCGGGGCCGACATTCTTTTCATCGAGGCCATCGAGACGCCAGAGCAAATTGCCTCGCTAACCGAACTCGTCGAAGCGCCGCAACTCATCAATCTCGTCATCGGCGGAAAGACGCCGGTAACGGCGCGAGAGGACCTCGAGCGCCTTGGCTTTAGCCTCGTCCTTTATGCCAACGCCGCGTTGCAAGGCGCCGTGCGTGGTATGCAGACGGCGTTGTCGGCACTAAAGACACAAGGCCGTCTCGATGAAGATCCAGGCATAGTTGCACCTTTTTCGGAACGTCAGCGGCTCGTGAACAAGCCGCTGTACGACGAGCTGGACCGCAAATACGCAGCCGATTAAAGGCTGCTCTTAGCGCTCGCATGCCTCAAGCGAGAGTTTGCTATGCTGCCTTCGAACCGGACGAGTCGCACGTGACGAAGTCCGGCGCTCAATCACTCAGGTAACAAAACGGAGATAGAGATGGCAAAGGGATATTGGGTCAGCGCATACCGCAAGATCATCAACGCTGATCAGGCCGCGGAGTACGCGAAGCAGGCGACGGTTGCGATCAAGGAAGGCGGCGGACGCCCTCTCGCGCGCGGCGTGGCGTCGTTCATTCAGGGCGATGGCGTTAAGGAACGCACGGTAATCATCGAGTTCGACTCACTCGATGCTGCTAAAGCCGCTTACGACAGCAAGACCTATCAGGACGCGCTCGTTACGTTAGGCGATTCAGTGGAGCGTGATTTCCGCATTGTCGAAGGCGTTGAATAACGTCCTGCGCTTTGTTCGAAAGGCGATGACGTCCCCTCGTCATCGCCTTGAGTCGCCATTCAAGCGCCGGCTGCATCGGCCAGTTCGTTCAAGTCGTTCACGATGAAGTCCCAATCGCTTTCTGCTTTGAGGTCTGTGGCTTGTCGCGCACCGTGCTCATAAGGCCGAGCGATAAACGCAGTCTTCAGGCCGCACGCCCTTGCCGCGACGAGATCGCTATTATGGGCCGCCGCCATGCACACCTCTTCAGGCTTGAGCATGAGCGCATCGACCGCACGCAGATAAGCCTGCGGCGTTGGCTTATAAGCCTGCGCTGTTTCCGCGCCGAGAATCGCATCCCATGGCAGACCACCGTGTTTCGCCATGTCCACCATTAACTTGATATTGCCGTTCGATAACGGCGCAATGATGTAGCGCGTCTTGAGGCGCGCAAGTCCTTTTACGGAATCGGGCCAAGGGTCTAGACGATGCCACGCGAGATTCAACTCATCGAGCACATGCGTTGGAACGGCATCTTTGTCGATGCCGAATTCGGGCAACACGTCGTCCAGATTTTCTCGATGCAAGACATCCAGCCTTACGAACGGTCTTTCGCCACTGCGGACTTTCTGCATTGCGGGTGCATAGCGACTGCGCCATGCATCGGCAAACGCTTCCGGCGACGCGTTCGCTTGACCGAGAGCGTTTAGAAACGACGCAGCTTCCCGCGCTATGCCGCCGCGCCAGTCCACCACGGTACCGAAAACGTCGAATACGAAAGCCTTTACTAAGGGCTGGGTCACGAGACTTCTCCGTTGGCTTCAATTCTCAAAGCTAGTCTAGCAAGGCCACAGCTCCCTGCGCTTGGTTCTACCGCGTAAGACTGTTCGCAGTATGGCCAAAGCGCGTTAAATGACACTGCATTTTGTCGATTGCATGCATCATGCAAGACACCGAATGCAAAACGTGACGACGCCATATTTTGACCATCGCGAAAAAAAATGCTATTACGACGAGGCCTCGCGTCTGCTCAAGAGCGGACGAAAGCAAACCGTAAGCGCTCCGGCATGCCGCCGCCGCGCGCCAGCACAAAGTCACTGTGAACCCAACGACAACTCTTGCTTCGTGGTCAGCCCACGATACTCAGCTTCTGATCGCCTGCGCGCTCGGCCTTGCGGTCATCATCCTCTCAATCGGCGTTCTCAAGCTCGCGCCGTTCCTGTCTATCCTAGTGGGTACATTCGTTGCCGGTTTCGCTGCGCATCAACCGTTGGAAGCCATTGCGCAGGCCTTTAGCAAGGGTGCGGGAGCGTTGCTCGGCGATGTCGGCATCATCATCGCGCTCGGCGCCATGCTCGGTGCGCTGATGGCCGAGTCGGGGGCAGCGGATCGGTTGGTGACGACCCTGCTCGATCTTTCCACGCCCCGCAGTCTGCCGTGGATGATGGCGCTCGTCGCGATCATCGTGGGCCTGCCGCTCTTCTTCGAAGTGGGCCTTGTAATGATGGTGCCGATCATCTTCGTGATGGCACGGCGCTCCAAGCAGCCGATCCTGCGCATCGCGATCCCCGCGCTCGCCGGCATGACGACTTTGCATGCATTATTACCGCCGCATCCAGGGCCGCTCATTGCCGTGAGCGCATTGCATGCAGATCTTGGACTAACGCTCGGGCTCGGTTTGATCGTTGCGCTGCCGGCCGTGATTCTGGCGGGTCCGCTCTACGGCATCTGGCTTTCGAAGCGCATGCACGTCGAAGAGCCAGAAGAGATGGGCAAACTCTTTACCGAGCATGCGGATGGCGCAGCGACACCGGGCTTCGCAATCTCGCTTATCACGATACTTCTACCCGTCGTGATGATGCTCGGCCGCACTATCGCCAAGCTCGCGCTTACCAAGGACACGCTGCTTTACGACACGCTCGACTTCGTAGGCGAACCGTTGATTGCGCTTGCTCTAACGGTACTCTTCGCCATCGTGATGCTCGGTTGGTCGCGCGGCATGGCGCGCGATCGCGTAGGCGGCATCTTGCGCAAGAGCCTGCCGCCAATCGCGGCGCTTCTGCTCACCATCGGCGCAGGCGGTGGACTCAAGCAGACACTCGTCGCCGCAGGCATCAGCACGACCATCGGCAAGATCGCCGTGGGCGCGCATCTGCCGCTGGTCTTGCTTGCGTGGCTGATCGCAGTGGCGCTAAGGCAAGCCACCGGATCGGCAACAGTCGCCACGACGACGACAGCCGGTATCGTGGCGCCCGTGGTTAGCGGCTTGTCTGCCACGCACAACTCGTTGATGGCGCTTGCCATCGGCGCCGGCTCCGTGTTCTTCTGTCACGTCAACGACGCGGGCTTCTGGATGGTGCGCGAATATTTCGGCTTAACGCTCAAGCGCACCGTAGCCGTTTGGTCGGTCTTGCAGACCATCGTGTCGGTCGTCGGACTCGTGCTGACCCTCGCCTTGTGGGCGCTGCTCAACTAGCGATGTCTTTAATCTTTACGAGGTCGCAAAGTGCTTCTCGACTTCCATCGCTTTGTCGAGCCCGACAAAGCGGTTGTATTCCTCGAAGGTCGTGAGCCGGTCCGCAATGGCATCTGTCGTGCCTTCGCGCATGAAGTCGATCATGACTTCCTTGACAGCTTTATGCATGGCAAGCATCGACTCGATTGGGGCGAGGGTGTAATCGAAGCCTATTTCGTAGGCCTCTTTCATCGAGACGAACGGACTCTTTCCCGTTCGCGCCTGATTGAAAAGAATCGGCTTGCCTAACGGCTTGAGACGACGCGTGAGCTCGCGCATGTGTTCGAGGCTTTCGGGCGCATCGGCATAGAGGCCATCCGCGCCTGCTTCGGCGTAGGCTTCGAGCCGCGCGATCGCATCGTCGATTCCGGTTACTGCAATCGCATCCGTACGGGCCACGATGAAGAAGTCCGGATCGGTGCGCGCCTCGATCATTGCGCGCAACTTGAGCACCATCTCGTCCTTCGATACGAGCTGCTTGCCCGCATAGTGTCCACATTTCTTGGGCAATGCTTGATCTTCGAGATGCAGCACCGATGCGCCCGCTTCTTCCCATAGACGGATCGTGCGCTGCACGTCGAGGATGCCGCCGTAGCCCGTATCGGCATCCGCGAATATGGGCACTGTCGTCACGCGACAAATGCGGCGGATATGCTCGAACATTTCCGTCTGCGAGAGTACGCCGATATCCGCCTGCCCTGCAATCACGCCGGATGCAACGAAACCGCTAACGTATAGCGACTTGGCGCCGGCCTGTTCCGCCAGCATCGCGGTCAACGCATCGTGCGCGCCCATGCAGACGAATGGGCCCTCTTTAAATAATTCGCGAAAACGGGCTGAACGGGTCAAGATGATTCTCCGGCAAGTTGAATGATGTCGATGTGTCAAGCGAAGTAAGCCCAACTGCGCGCTTTTCGATCCCTCAAAAGAAAGCGCGCAATATCGTCTTTAAGAAGGCGCGTCTGATCGATCTCGTCGAGTCCTTCCAGAAGCGCTCGCTGCTGTGCCGGATCGAATTCGAAGTGAATCGTTTCCAACCCATGGGCGCGAATTTCGAGCACACCGAGATCGACCTCGATGGGCGTTCCATCGCTAGCAGCAACCGCTATGCGCTCGATCTCGGCAGCGTCGAGTCGCACAGGAAGCAGTCCGTTCTGAAGACAGTTGTTATAGAAGATGTCGCCGAACGATGAAGCGATGACGCATCGAATACCCGCTTCCTCTAGCGCCCACACCGCCATTTCGCGCGAGCTGCCACAACCGAAGTTGCTACCACCGAGGACTGTGCATGCACTTCTGAATGCGGGCTGATTGAGAACGAAGTCCTCACGTTCACCACTTTGCGGACCGTCGCCGCGATAACGCAAAGTCTCGAGCAGATAGGGTCCCAACTGTCCGCGCACGAGTTGCGAAATTCTTTCGATGCGGATGATGAGATCCGTATCGACGTTATCTCGCATGAGCGGAGCCGCTGCTCCGGAGATGATCGTCACCGCTTTCATTGCGACGCCCCTTCCGTTTGACGCACACGTGGCGCGGCGATATGCCCCGCAATGGCGCTAGCTGCGGCAACTGCAGGGCTAGCCAGATGCGTACGCGCACCGGGACCTTGCCTGCCAATGAAATTGCGATTCGAGGTCGATACGCAACGTTCGCCACGCCCAACCACGTCGCCATTTGCGCCCACGCACATCGAACAGCCCGGCTCGCGCCATTCGAAGCCAGCGGCACGGAAGATCGCATCGAGCCCTTCTTGCTCGGCTTGACGCGCCACCGTGAGCGATCCCGGCACGACCCAAGCCTTCACGTTGCTGGCGACATGCTGACCATCGACCACATGTGCTGCCGCACGCAAGTCTTCGATGCGGCTATTCGTACACGAGCCTATGAATACGCGGTCCACGCTTAGTTCATCCAGATGCTGTCCGGCACGCACGCCCATGTAGTCGATCGCATTTTCGGCGGCATGACGGCGCGATTCATCATCGAGCGATGCGGGGTCGGGTATGACATCGTCCAGCGCAATCACGTGTTCGGGACTCGTGCCCCACGTGACCTGTACGCCGATGGACGACGCATCGATACCGATTTCGCGATCGAACTGTGCCTCCGAATCGCTTGCAAGCATCCTCCAGTCGGCGACAGCCTGGTCGAACTGCTCGCCTTGCGGTGCATAAGGCTTGTCGCGCAGATAAGTGAACGTAATTTCATCGGGCGCGACGAGGCCAAACTTGGACCCCAGCTCGATGCTTAGATTGCACAGTGTGAGGCGGCCTTCCATGCTCAATGCTTCGACCGCATCGCCCGCGTATTCGACGGCATAGCCCGTGCCGCCAGCCGCGCCAATCTTTCCGATGAGATACAGAATCATGTCCTTCGCGGTCACGCCTTCGCGCAGCTTGCCATTGAAGCGCACACGCATCGTCTTTGGGCGCTTCTGTCGAATGGTTTGCGTCGCAAGCACATGCACGACCTCCGTCGAACCGATACCGAAGGCAAGCGCGCCCATTGCACCATGCGTGCATGTATGACTATCCGCGCAAACGATGGACGTTCCTGGCAAAGAAAGGCCGAGCTCCGGTCCGATCACATGCACGATGCCCTGAAGGCCTGCCTGGCCTATGTCAAAGATGGGAATCGCGTGATGCGTCATCTGCGTGCGCATCGATTCGACCATCTCGGTGCTCCAGTCGGCATCGCCTGCGCGGCGTCCTGGGGCCGTCGAAATCACATGATCGACGGTGGCAAAGGTAAGCGCGGGACTATCCACGCCAAGGCCGCGCTTTTCAAGCACGCGGACCGCTTCCACGCCGGTGAGCTCGTGCATCAGATGACGATCCACGTGCAGCAGATCGGCGCCACCTGCGAGATGAGCAATGGTATGACTGTCCCACAACTTGTCGAAGAGCGTATGCATGATCAATCGCTATGCGTGAGATGACGCTGCCATTTGAGGAACATGAGATTTACCAGTGTGGCGAACACGAAAAGCATGAGCGCAAGCGCCATGATCGTGCTCGTTTCGTTGCGGTTCATGGCGATCATCAACATGCGGCCGATACCGCTTTGCGACGCGAACATCTCGCCGATAAGCGTGCCAAGCAAGGTAAGCGAAAAGCCGATGCGCAGTCCCGCTACGACTTCAGGCACGCATGCGGGCAGCAACACATGACGCGCGAAATCCATCGGGTTCATGCGGTAAGTGCGGGCCGCGCGTGCGTATATAGGCGGCATATTCTTTACCGCGTTCATGGTGAAGAGCGTAATCGGAACGATCCCGTGTATCACACCGAATACGATCTTGGCCCATAACCCGAGACCGCAAGCGAGCAGCACGACCGGATAAAGCGTGACCTTGGGAATGGAATAAAAGCCCATCATTAGCGGCTCCATCACCTCACCGGCCAAGCGTCGCACGCCAAGAAACAGACCGAGAAAAACGCCTGCTACGGCAGAGATGGCGAACGCCGAAGCAAAGGCAAGCGATGTGACATAGAGGCTTTCCGGAAAATCCGGGTCGCTGACTATATGCATTGCACGTTGGACGGTATGCAGCGGCGTGGTCAGCACATCGGGGCCAAGCCACCCGCTTGCGCCTTGCCAAAGCCCGACCAGCACCACGACGAGCACGAGCGCGTCCATCCATCGCCGCGTGTGTCGCGGCCTTGCCGTATGCGTGACGACGACAGTGCTCATGCGGCCTCCCTTCTGATGCGCCGATAGAGACGCGTTTCCGCTGTGCGTAAAAGGGCATTGAGCGTGGCAACGAAGATCAGCATCAGGAGCATGAGGCCGTACATCGTCGAATTGTCGAACGCGTTGTAGGCGAATGCGATTTGATAACCGAAGCCCGACCCGGACAACACGAATTCACCCGCTACCACCGCGATGAACGCGTAGACCACGGTGAGCTTGATGCCTGTAAATACGAATGGAAGACTCGCGGGCAAGGTGATGAGGCGCACCTCGTCGAGCGTATTCAAGCGGCATACGCGCGCCGTGCGCAACAGCACACGAGGCACACGTTCAAGACCATTTAAAGTATTTACGGCCATGGCGACGACCGCAAAGAGAAACCCGATGCCGACCAGAGGCCAGCGGTTCAAGCCGAAGATCACGATCAAGATCGGATACAGCACGAAGACGGGCACCGCATAGTAGGAAAGCAGCAAGGGGTCCAGCACACGTCTTGCGCGCGGCAATCTGAACAGCAACACGCCGCCGATAAAGCCCACTACCACCGCAAGCGCAACCGCCAGCAATGCGCTGCTAAGCGTCTGCACGATATCCACGGTGTATTGCCCTGACGCGAGAATGTCCCAGGCGCTCACCGCCATACGCGAAGGCGGAATGAATGAGACAGGATTGATCCATGCAAAACGAGTCGCTATCTCCAGCAACAAAATGAAGCCGATGACTATTCCCACGCGCCAGCGTGCGGCAACGCTCATGACTGGCTCCCTAGCGCTTTCATGGCCTCTTCGCGCAACAGACCCCACACTTGCGCGGTCAGTTCGCCGAAGCGCGCATCGAGTGCGATCTTGCTGTCGCGAAGACGCGGCCAGCAGGTTTCAATGGTCGATATGAAGCGTCCCGGACACGCTGACATCACACCAATGCGATCGGACAGCAGCACCGCTTCGTCGATCGAATGCGTAATGAGCATGATGGTCGCGCCCGTATCGCGCCAAAGCTTGAGCATCTCATCGCCCATGAGGAGACGTGTCTGCTGATCTAATGCGCCGAATGGTTCGTCGAGCAACATGAGACGCGGACGCACGACCATGGCGCGCGCAATGCAAACGCGTTGCCGCATTCCGCCCGAGAGTTGCGCGGGATAAACACGCGCGAAAGACTTGAGACCCATGAAAGACAATGCATGATCGACGCGCGCCTTTACTTCGTTCTCTGCCACGCCTGCGCGACGCGCGGCAAAGGCTGCGTTGTCAAAGACGTTGAGCCATGGAAAGCTCGCGTCTTCCTGAAACACGACGGCCACGCCATCTGGAACCTCGCGTCCCACTGCATGCCCTTCGAATTCGACAGTGCCGCCGCTTGCGGGATTAAGGCCTGCGAGCACATCCAGCAAAGTGGACTTACCGCAACCGGAAGGGCCGACAACCGAAAAGAATTCACCCGCGCGCAATTCCAAACTTACGGGGCCGAGCGCATGAAAAGGAGGCTTGCCTGCAATGCCGGGATAAATGCGCGTGACATCGGTCACGCGCGCTTGCACACGATCCCCCGCCTGTGTCGCAGCGTCTGTGGAAACAACGGAAATTCGCGTGCGACGTGACAATACGCTCATCGCGTGCCTCACTTTTTCGTTTGCAGATCGGCGGGAAGCAGAGACTCGTCGACGATCTTCGACCAATCGAACGGGCCTTCCGGAATGGCCTTGACGAGTATCAGGCCCTTGAGCACTTCTTCCATGCCTTTGCGATCGAAGCTTCCTTCGCTCCAGTATTTCGGATCGGACTCGAGCACGTTATTGACCGCCGACGTCGCGACAGCGGGGTCCATCTTGTATTGCTTCGCCAGAATCTGCGCCGATTCTTCGCGGTGCGCGGCAATGTACTGCACCGCCTTGCGACGTGCATTGATAATTCCGCGTATCACCTCGGGATGCGACTTGAGATAGTCGGTGCGCACGATGCCCACGGTCTGTGTCTCGTTAGGCACGATATCGGAAGAGCGAAAAGCTATGCGCAACTGATCTTTTTTCCCGCTATAGGAAGGCTCCGTCATGTAAGCGACATCGACAGCGCCTTGTTGCAGCGAAGTCAGCATACCGCTAGAACTACCGACCGGCTTGCGCTGCACTTGGCCTGCGAGACCTGCACGGTCTAACGCAATCGTCACGACCGTATCCGTAGTCGACTTCGGGCTGCTATAGCCGATAGTCTTGCCCTTCATTTGTTTGATGTTGGTGATGGTGCCGTTCTTTAGTTCCACCCAGACAAGGTCGGCGAGACTCTGCACACCGCCATGCACAATTGTCAGATCAACACCTTGCTTGACTGCGGAAATAGCGGCCGGCAGGGCGACCTCGCCATAAGGAATCTCGGAAGCCATCGCATTGCGCACGGTGGTGCCGCCGCCTTCCGATGTGATGAAGCCTGTTACGTCCACGTTGGCTTCCTTAAAGAAGCCTTTTTCCATTGCGACCGCAAAAGGCACGCCATACATGCCGTCACCCCAATGCGTCACGGTAAGCGGCGCGGCCCGCACATGCGTCGCGCAAATGGACGCGGCAGCGAGAGACATTAAAAGAACACTACGGGCGATTCTCCGTATTCCAGGCATGTAGGCGTCTCCATCCATGTGGGCGGTCTCGCATCGTGCTTGTCGCATGCGGCCGCACTATGTTTTATGCTTCTTGACTAAGCGGACTATTCAGCCGCGCGCGAAATCGAGCTCGCGCGTCTGCCTTAACCGTGCAAGTTAATGTATGCATTAAATTCTTTAAAGTCCAGAAATGCCGGGGGCGGACATACCCGTGTTCGAGCTGGCTCGACTCTTGTCGCGTGCCTTAGGAAGGCGCTGCTTCAGGCCTGTTGAATGCCGAATTGTTGCAGTACGCTCGTTTGGTCGCGCCAGCCGCGCTCTCGATGTGCACGATATAGCGCGCTTGCCTTTGCCGCATCGCCGCATTGCATCGCGTCGATGATGCCGTAATGCTCTTGCACGGATTTCACGGGTTGCGGATGCGGTTTGACCATTTGGGTAAAGCGTCGCACGCGATGCACTTGATCGCGACAATTCATGACCACGCTTTGCAATCGGGCATTCCCGCTAAGCGCGACAAGCGTTTCGTGAAAGACTTCGTCCGCGGCAGCCCAAGCCAACATGTCGCCGCGTTCGTATGCCGCGCTCATCGCCTCGCACGCGGTGACAAGGGGTGTGATGTCCACGCCCTTCTTCGACGCAATAAGGCTGGCAGCCGTCGATTCCAGGCTGATGAGGACCTGGTAGATGTTCCTGATGTCGGAGATGGAAGTTGGCACGATACGAATGCCATGCCTAGGCACGATCTGCACGAGTCCCTCGCCCTGCAGACGAATTGCGGCTTCGCGAATCGGCGTGCGGCTGAAGCCCAGCATCAAACCGAGTTCCTGTTCGAGCATGTAGGAACCAGGCGTCAATTCGCTTTCGATGATTCTGCGGCGCAATTCGACATATGCAAGCTCGGTCGTGTTGCGCTTGACGGGTTTCGTTCCGTTAGCGGTTGCGACCGGTGGCTCGTCCTGCACGAGCTTTACGCGCGTGGCGCTCATGGTTTGCGTCTCCTTAGCCGATGTTAGCACCGGCAATGACGTTATACGGCTGCCAGATGCGCGACGAGTTTTCTGCAGGCTTCGGGCAGGGCATCGAGCGAGCGCATTCCTATCAGGAGTTCACGCGCGGCCCATTTATCCGTTAAAGCGACGACGCAGAGCCCCGAAGACCTTGCATGTTGGCGTGCGACTGCATCGGGCATGACACCAAGACCAAGGCCTGCACCGATCATCAGACATTGGGCATCGTAGCCTGTCACCTGAATGCGCACGTTGACGGCGCGGCCATCTTCGTTTGCGGCTCGCGTAAGACAATGGCTTATAGCGGTATCGGCCGGCAAGACGACGAATTCGAAGTCTAGTGCTTCGGCGAAAGCTATCGAATTTCTTAGCGAAAGCGCGTGACCCGGCGGCGTGACGAGCACGAGATTGTCGGTACGATAGGGAAGCGTCTGAATAGCACGACCATGCGGCACGGCTGTAAAGACGCCTATGTCGGCCGCGTTATCGGCGATCGCGCGCACGACTTGCGTGCTGGGCTTTTCGTCCACTTGCAAGCGAACATTGGGATGACTGGCCGCGAAAGACTGAATATCCTGAGGCAGGAATTGCACGATGGACGAGTTGTTCGCCGCGATGCGCACCATACCACTAAGGCCATTGGTGAAGTCGCGCATTTGCAGGGCAATATCGTCGAAATGATGCAGCGCGCTAAGCGCCAAAGCGACGAGCCGTTCCCCCGCTTCGGTCGGCACTACGCCTTTATTCGTGCGATGCAATAAAGGCACGCCGAACATGGCTTCAATCTCGCTGATACGTCGACTTACCGCAGCTGCCGCAATGTGTTCACGTTCAGCCGCGGCGGCAATGGTGCCCGCCTCGGCAACCGCGACGAAGAGTCTCAGCGAAAGCGGATCGATCGAATGCATAGGGCTTGTTCAGGCCGTTGATGATCGTTAAGAGCGGCAATCGCAGTGTACTGAAAATTGACTCGTCATCGCATATCGCGATGGCGGCATGACGAAGCGTTGCTTTGCGACACTCACCGCATCAAACAGAATTAGCTCCAGGACGTCGTTAAAGGCCTTGACCTTAGGAGCATGAAAATGGAAGCCGAAGTCGCTCAAGCCACGCGTATTCGCGTGTTCTGGCAACCGGGATGTTCGTCGTGTCTGCGGACCAAGGAATTTCTCACGCGTCAAGGCATCGAATACGAATCGATTGACGTGCATAACGATCCGGAAGGCCGCGCGGCGCTCTTGGCGCTTGGTGCACGTAGCGTTCCGGTGGTCGCGCTCGGACAGAGATACACGTTTTGCCAATCCATCAACGACGTCATCCGTTTTCTCGATCTCAAGACCACGGCAGCGCCGCCGTTGCCTCCCGAACAGCTCGTCGCAAAGCTCGCGCACGTACTCGAGTCGAACGCGCGTTATGCGAGGCAGTTCGGTCTTGAGCATTTTCGAAAGCCGTTTCGTAATCGCAACCGCACGCCGGCTGGTTTGACGTTTCACGTCTTTCGCGTCGCCGAAATGGGTGTGCAAGCCGCACATCAGATTGAATTGCGCTTCGAGGGCTTTGACGATGTGCCGCCTGACAATTGGACCGCAGAAGACATCGCGCGTTGGGGAGAAAGCGTGCGCGTCGAACTACTAAAGTGGTGGGAACAGGAAACCGATCGCACGCTTGCCTATGACGTGCCGACTTACTACGGCCGCCGCTCAATGCACGAAGTGCTTGAACGCACTGCATGGCATAGCGCGCAACACACCCGGCAGGTAATGCTCATGCTTGAAAGCGAAGGAGTCACTGTGGACCGACCCTTGAGCGCGGACGACCTCGGGGGCCTGCCTTTGCCGGACGAAGTCTGGGACAGATAATTTCAGGCCAAGACGGAAGCGAGCAGGCCCATTCAGCCGCCCGCCTAGGGCGGCTTTTTTTAGTCTGATGTTAAGCAAATCATCCGCCTTTTCGCCGCGGCATAACGTATACGTTGAGCGATACAAGGCGCTTCTTCTCTTATAATGTAAGGCATTCCGTCCGTCTTCCAAGGCGGATTTTCGTCCATGCCCGGGCGATAACGCATCTGGAATGCCCATCATGGCTGAAGCCCGGACCGCCGAAGCGATCAGCAAGCCGCGAGAAAAATCGACCGCTACGGTCTACCAGAGAATTCGCGAGATGATCCTGCGCAACGAGCTGCGCCCGGGTACGCAATTGCTCGAGCAAGAACTGGTGCAGATGTTCGGCGTAAGCCGCACACCCGTTCGCGAGGCGCTCATCAGACTGCAAAACGAACATCTCGTACAGATCATTCCACGTCACGGTGTGCGCGTGCGCAATGTGTCGATGGCGGATCTCGAAGAAGTTTTCCAGGTGCAGACAAGTCTCGAAGCAACTGCGGTGGCAGCAGTCGCTTCGCGCAAACCAAGCGCGCGTGATATCAAACCACTCGAAAAATCCTGCGCGGATATGGAGCGCGCTTTTGCTAAAGACGATCGCGATGCGTGGGCGGCGGCATGCGAGCTTTTCTATGCGCACCTCGTCGAAATGAGCGACAACCCGAGGCTGGCGCAAATAGTCGGTGAATGTGCCGATCAAGTGCGCCGCGTGCGCGAACTCACGCTAAAGCTCATCAAGCTCGACGACGCAAGCACCAGCGTCCTGCGCGATGTCATCACCGCGTTGCGAAATGGCGATGCCACGAATGCCGAAATGCTTTGTTGTGAACATCGCGCACTGAGCCTTCAAACGCAGATCGAAGCCCTGCAACGCTACCGGATTCTCGACGTGTGAGACCGATTACGCGTGGCTTGCTTCCCACACCGTGCGTGACAGAGTTTCAGTGCAAGCCCGCTCATTCGCGCGCTCCGACGCAATCAGCACTTCACGGTCGGTATGACGGCACACCACATGGCTTACGCGTCGCACGCCGATGCCAAAGAGACTGCGCTTGCCGCCACCGAGCACGATGAGATCCGCTTCGAGCTCGTCTGCAGCCTCTGCGATGATACGTCCGACGTTGTGACCATCGGCAGGCGTTCTGCGCGTCTCCCAGTGAGCTTCGACCCCTGCCTCCTCCAGCATCTTGGTGCTACTGCGATAGACGACGAGCGCAAGCTGGTTGACGAGATCGACCGTATCGCAGCAAATCACATCTGCTTGCGATGCCGTCCACCACGGAGCGCTGTCGATGACATGCAGCATGGTCAGCCGGGCATTGCTTTCACGTGAACGCGCGATCGCGACGGACAACGCGGCTTCGCTGAAGCCAGGACCCACGGCGACGAGAATATGTTGGTACATGGCGCTAGCTCCTGTCGATACGTTTGTTGGTTGGTGCATGTCGTCATGCATCGTCGTCAAGAATTAGCAAACAGTGAGGAGATTGCATTTTGCATGCACCACGTCGGGGCGATAAATTAAACTGATAGGCTTCTACCCTCATTGCGGCTCGAATGGACCATCGCGAACTGCTCAATCTCGCCTATCTGCGTGCTTTCCGGCTCGTTGCGCAGACGGGCAGCGCCACGCGCGCCGCCGTCGCTTTGTTCCGCGCTCAGTCAGCGGTCACGCGCTCGCTACAGGAACTCGAAGCCGCCGTTGGCGAGACGCTGCTCGAACGCCGGTCATCGGGCATGCTTCCTACGCCGGCCGGCCGCGCCGTTCTTCTGCGTTGCGAACGCATCTTCACGGAGCTGGAAACCCTTGCACAGTGGTGTGCAGCGCGCCAGTCACGGCGCCGCGCCAGCAGCGGCGACGGCCTGCCGGCGTTTCTGCTGAACACGCGGCGCCTCCAGTTGTTTTCCGCGCTGGCGCGTCATCGACATATGCCGAGCGCGGCGCAGACGCTCGGACTTAGTCAGCCCGCGGTGTCTAGCGCCATTCGCATCATGGAAACGGGCGCGGGCATGCAGCTTTTTTATCGCAGCCCGCGCGGCTTGCTGCTCACGAGCGAAGGCGAAACTTTTGTCTTGCACGTGCGTCGCGCGCTTAACGAACTGCGCCATATTCCCGACGATATCGCTGCATTACGCGGGACGATTCAGGGCTTCGTCACGGTAGGTTCGCTGCCGCTCGGGCGTACGTTGATCCTGCCGGGCGCGATAGCGAGAGTGGCCGCGCAATATCCGGGCGTGCGCATCATCACCGACGAAAGCGCCTATGAGACGCTCGTTGCCGGCTTGCGGGCGGGCGATATCGATTTCGTGCTCGGCGCGCTTCGGCAGAACGATGCATCGAGCGGTTTGACCAACGAACGTTTCATGTCGGAGGACATGGTCGTGATCGGGCGGCGTGGTCATCCGCTTGCCGAAATCGACGGACTCACTCTTAAGGAACTCGTCTCGGCACAATGGATTTTGCCGCGCAGCCACGCCCCCGCGCGTGGCATGTTCGAGGCGCAGTTCAAGCGATGGAAAATGAAGCCGCCCATGCCGACCGTCGAAACCGCCGACCTCGCGGTCATTCGCGGTTTGCTGATGAACACCGACATGCTCGCGGCGGTCTCAGCGCAGCAATTGCATTATGAATGCGAGTCGGGCCAGCTCATGGTGCTCGACATAGCGATGCAAAATACAAAACGCGATATCGGTCTGACCTTGCGCGCCGGTAGCACTCCCTCGCCAGCTGCCCGAGCGCTGATCGACGCCATTCGGCTGACGGTGGACGAGGTCGGCCATACATTGCGGCGTGAAACGGCTCGGAAAGAGACCGGCACGACGCATCGTGTTTAAAATTTTGAATGCCACCGCGTGGTTTTTTGCATGCATGTCGGCGGGCGGAGTATCGTGGCAGTTCGCTCAAGACGAGGATTTCGGATGGACCAGCAGCAATGGGATGCCATGGACGCCTACCTGTGCCAGCAAACCCAGGCACACGACGAGGTACTCGAAGCAGCGCTCGCGGCGAGCAATGCGTCGGGACTGCCTCCCATCAATGTCGCACCGAATCAGGGCAAGCTGCTGAACCTGCTCGCACGCCTGCGTAGCGCACGCCATATCCTTGAAATAGGCACGCTAGGCGGCTACAGCACCATCTGGCTCGCACGCGCCCTGCCACCTGACGGCACGCTGCTTTCGCTTGAGGCCAATCCCGACTACGCCGAGGTGGCGCGCAAGAATCTCGAACGCGCTGGACTTGCTTCGGTTGCAACAGTCGTGGTCGGCGCGGCGGCCGCATCGCTTGAAGGGTTCGTGCGCGAAGGCATGCGCCCTTTCGACTTCATATTCATCGATGCCGACAAGAAAAGCTATCCCGAATATCTGCGTCTCGCGTTGAGCCTTAGCAAGCCGGGCACGGCGATCGTTGGCGACAACATCATCCGTCGTGGCCGTATCGCCGATGCTGACAGCACCGAGCCCGATGTGATCGGATTGCGCGCCTTTTTCGACATGCTCGCAACCGATCCACGGCTCTCCTCCACCGCCGTGCAAACGGTGGGCAGCAAGGGATGGGACGGATTCTCGCTGTCCATCGTAACGAGCTAGCAAGCTTTATTAGAAGCTCAAGCCGGGCGCCTTCTCCACTGCTGCCAGCGGGAACGCATGCGCGGCATGGCAAGCCGCGCTTCTGCAAGCGGCATTTGCCTGCACTCGACATGCATGCCTCTGGCGGGTGCTTCGCTCACGAAGTCATCGATGATCTCGCGTACGTCCGGGTCGATATGGTCCGCACGCGAAGCATCGAGAATGACAGTCGCGTTGTCAGGAATGGAGCGCAGAAGATGCTTTAGCGCGACCTTGCCGAGAAACGACACGTCCTTTCGAAACGAGAGCAGGTAATGATCGTCGTGCTGCGTCATCGTGATCGGCCGCTTGAGATTTGCGCGCACGGCAAGCACGAGACTACATGCGATGCCAAGCACAATACCCATGAGCAGATCGGTCAGCAACACGCCAACAATTGTCACGACGAAGGGTGCAAATCGCTCGAAGCCTTGTCTGGCGATGGCGACAAACAGCGACGGCTTGGCAAGCTTGAGCCCGGTAAAAATCAATATCGCAGCCAGACATGCAAGCGGAATGAGGTTGATCACGCTCGTCAACGCAAAGACGCTTGCAAGCAGCAAGACACCATGTACGAATGAAGACCAGCGACTTTGCGCGCCGGCGTGAACGTTGGCCGAGCTACGCACGATGACCGATGTAATTGGCAATGCGCCGATAGCGCCCGCCATCATGTTGCCAATGCCTTGCGCTTTCAATTCGCGATCGGGATGTGCACTACGTTTCTTGGGATCGAGTTGCTCGACCGCCTCCAGGCTCAACAATGTTTCAAGGCTCGCGACGATGGCAAGCGTGAATGCGAGACGCCAGACATCCGGGTTGACGAATTGCGAGAAGTTGGGCAATTCAAGCGCATTCGTGAATGCTGCGAACGTTTCAAGCGAAGGCAATGCCACGCGATGTTGCGCGGGCGGAGCCAAGCCCGGCGCGAACATGTCGAGTAAAAGCATTACGCTGATACCGAACGCCACCACGGCAAGCGGCGCGGGCACGGCGCGCACCACGGCAAAACGTCGCATGGCGCGCGTTTCCCAGCCAGCGAGCATGACAAGGGACATCACGGCCACGGCACAAGCAGCGAAAGATACCGGACCGAAAGGCGTATCGAGCAAGCCCGGTCCGCTCGCGGCTGGTGCGCCTGCATTGGCGAAGCCCGCGGCTAGGGGTATCTGCTTGATGACGAGCAATAAGCCAATGGCCGCAAGCATGCCCTTGATCACCGACGACGGCACATACGCTGCAAAACGTCCCGCCTTAAGCAAGCCAAAGCCGAATTGAATTGCGCCCGACAAAAGCACCGCGAGTAGAAATGCAGAAAAACTGCCTAGTCCCGCGATGCCATCGACCACGATGACGATAAGCCCCGCTGCCGGCCCGCTTACGCTCAATTGCGAGCCGCTAAGCAATGCCACGACAATGCCGCCTATGATTCCGGACAAAAGCCCCGCAAAGGGCTCCACGCCCGACGCATTGGCAATGCCAAGACACAGAGGCATCGCTACGAGAAATACGACTGTGCCGGCGAACAGGTCGCGCGGGAACTGGCTTAGACGATTGCTAAGGTTCATAAGGATTTAGCCATGTGGGTGCCTGCTACGTTTAACGAATTCACGCAGCATGAAATGAGCGACGATCGAATCAGCGTCCGGCGGCTTCGACGAGTTCCGCGTACAACGGCACCATACGGGGCGCGTCATAGCCGGAAGCAAGCACTTTGATAAGCCCGTCGTGCAGACCGAAAATCCAGCCGTGCACGAGCGGAGGCTCATCGCGATCGATTACGATCCGCGTCTGACGCAGAAGCCGCACTTGTTCGAGCACATTGAGTTCCGCAAGGCGATCAGCGCGCGCATCGAACTCTTCCAAGTCGTCGAGTTCACGTCGATGCCGCTCGCCTAAAGCGCACACCGGGGCAATACGGCGGTTGACGTGCGGTATTTCATTCGAGAGCGGCAACAACGATGCTCGCACACCGCCGCATCCATAATGCCCGCATACGATCACATGATCGACCTTCAGCACTCGCACCGCATATTCAAGGACGCTCATGGTGTTGTCGTCCGACGGCGAGAACAAGTTCGCGATGTTGCGATGAACGAAAAGATCGCCGGGGTTAGCGTTCGTGATCGTTTCGGCAGGCACGCGACTATCAGAACACCCGATCCACAACACCTTGGGGCTTTGCCCCTCTGCAAGGCGTGGGAAAAATTGCGTGTCCGCCTGCGCGGTTTCGCGAGCCCAGGCAATGTTTTCCAGAAGCATGCGTTTCGGTCGATTCATGGCGTTCTCATGACGAGCATTCGATGGATTGCACCCGCGTTGCAGTGCAACGAATCCTTACGAATCACTTTCGCCGAGAAAGTTCAGCGCCGTCCAAGAGAAAATAATTCGCCTCGCTATTTATTTCTCTTGAGATTTTCCTTGGACGACGCTAACACACGCTCAAGAAAAATCGGTCGAGCGCGACAAATGCTCCCACTTGTCGATTTCTTCGTTGAGCGCCACTAGCTTCCTTTTGACAAGAGAGATTGCATCGCTCCCAAGAAGAAGATGCGCAGGTGCATCATGGGCTTCGATGAGGCTTAGCAAGGCTTGGCCGGCCTTGGCTGGATCGCCCAATTGCTTGCCGCTCTTGGCCTCACGCGCCGCGCGGATCGGGTCGAACAGCGCGTCATAGTCTGCGATGCTGCGCTCCGTTCTGATCATCGAGCGGCCAGCCCAATCGGTACGAAACGATCCGGGCGCAACGGCCGTTACTCTTACGTTGAAGTCCTTGACCTCTTTGGCCAACGTCTCTGAAATGCCTTCCAGCGCGAATTTGCTGCCGCAATAGTATGCAATGCCCGGCATCGTGATGAAGCCGCCCATGGACGTGATGTTGATGATGTGGCCGGCACGGCGCTCCCGCATGGAAGGCAATACGGCTTTGATCATGGCGACCGCACCGAATACGTTGACATCGAACTGCCGGCGCATTTCCTCCAGCGGCGATTCTTCAAGTGTGCCTTCGTGGCCATAGCCAGCGTTATTGACGAGCACATCGATCGGGCCGTATGTGCGCATTACTTCCTCGACAACCGGGCCTATGCGGTCAAACGCCGTCACGTCGAGCACGACTCCATGTGCCGATCGGGGATTGATGGCCTCGAATTCCTTGAGGGCGTCACCATTGCGAACTGTGCCGATAACCGTGTGTCCTGCATCCAGCGCGCTTTGCGCGAAAGCGCGTCCAAAACCCGAACTCACGCCGGTGATGATAAACGTCTTGCCGTTTGTGTTTTCCATGTGAATCTCTCCTATTCGACTCGTCGCGCGCACCATGCCGCAACACCTGTCCAATATTAGAGAGCGCGCATCGTTCTTGATACGCCGGTTCTTCTCGCATGTTTGCCTAAAGCTATTGGCGTATGGATTCGCGGCTGCAAAGCTGGCAAATTAAGGGCTGTCGACACATCTTGCGGAGCCACCGTGATCACCCGCCGAACGCTAGCCACCGAAACTAGACGCCGCATGATCGAGCTGCTGATGCGGCTTGCACCTTTGGAAGGCTATAACCTCACAGCATTGCCAGACGTGCGTTTTCTGCGTTCAAACAGACCACTGCGTCGCACGCCGGTACTTTATGATCCGGGCATCGTCATCGTCTGTCAGGGCCGCAAGCGTGGCTATTTCGGCGAGCAAGTTTATCTATACGATGAGCAGCATTACCTGGCCGTGTCGGTGCCCGTACCCTTTTCCATGGAGACGGATGCCAGCGCGCAAAAACCTTTGCTTGCCATCTATTTCCGGCTCGATCTCAACGTTGCAGCAGAGTTGATCATGCAACTCGATGAACACGGCGCAACCGTAACGTCCGAACCTCACGGCATGATCTCAACGCCGCTGGACAAACAACTCGGCGCGACGGTTCTGCGCTTTCTCGAAACCATGAGTGACCCGCTCGAAGGTCCGGTTCTTGGGCCGGCTCTCGTGCGCGAGATTTATTTTCGAGTGTTGACGGGCGAACAAGGTCCTTCGGTGCGCGCGGCTTTGACACGGCAAGGTCAGTTCGGGAAAGTCGCGCGAGCATTGCGCAAGATCCATCAAAGTTTCGATGAGCCGCTCGATGTTGCGCTGCTTGCAAGCGAAGCCAACATGAGCGTGCCCGCGTTCCATTTGCATTTCAAGACCGTGACCAACACGTCACCAATGCAATATTTGAAGTCGACCCGGCTGCATCAGGCGCGGCTGCTCATGGTGCGGAACGATGTCACGGCAGCCGTCGCATCAGCGCAAGTGGGCTACGAAAGTGCTTCGCAATTCAGCCGCGAATTCAAGCGTTTGTTTGGGCGCAGTCCCGTCGATGAAGCCCAGCGTCTCAAAGACAGTTTCGCGCTGCCAGATCCCGGACCGGGTTCGGGCTACGTGTCATCGCATTGATGCGTGGATCGTCTGTTAATCTTCCACGCAGATCAATCCTGCTACCAAACGCATGAACGAAGCCTTCGTCGAACTGAACTGCGGACCCTATCCGTTGCGCATCGAATATAAGTGGATCAATCCTTCGCGCATCGATGCTCCAATCGCGGTATTTGTGCATGAGGGGCTGGGTTCAGTTGCATTGTGGAAAGACTGGCCGCAGCGGCTATGCGACCGATTGAACTGCCGTGGTCTCGTCTATTCGCGTCCTGGCTATGGACGGTCGACGCCGCGCCCTCCGCATGAAAAGTGGCCTGTGACCTTCATGCATCGTCAGGCGACGAAGATATTGCCTGCGCTTCTAGATGCGCTCAAGGTAAATGCGTTCGAACGTTCTCGCATGTGGCTCGTAGGCCATAGCGATGGCGGGACAATCGCACTGCTTTACGCAAGCACTTTTCCCGAAGCGCTTGCCGGACTGATCGTGCTTGCACCACATGTGTTCGTGGAAGCGATCACAGTCAAAGCCATAAAGGAAGTGCGAAGCGCCTATGAGCACGGTGCGTTGCGAGCGAAACTCGCTGGCTACCATGAGGACGCAGATTCCGCCTTTTATGGCTGGAACGACGCATGGCTCAATCCGGAATTTCTGCGTTGGGACATTACAGACGAAATTCGCTCGATCAAACGGCCATTGCTCGCAATACAAGGCCACGACGATGAATACGCGTCGATGCTTCAGATCGACAAGATCAAGGCGTCCGTGAATCACACTCATCTCGTCAAGCTAGCGGCTTGCGGACATTCACCGCATAGGGATGCCACTCAGGCGGTCAATGATGCAATTGCAGATTTCGTTACCCGCTCGTCTCTGCCGTGAAGCCGAGCGATCAACCGACAGGCCGTCTGCGCCATGATGCCATCGCGCAAGCCCGAACGGCGATTAAGTGACCGTGCCGCGCGTTTGGGCAGATGATCGCAGTCGGTCCAATGCATCTTTTATTGCGGTAAAATCGACGTTGTTCGTCTCGAGCGAGCGAACCCTTAGGGGCTGACTGCTTAAACAAACCATTCGCCCGAAGGACGAATGCGGCTCAAGCCTCCGCAGGCTTAACCGCTGTTTCTTGTGACCGCCGCAAGCGTTCGCGGCTGTTCGACAAATGCATGCGCATGGCTGCGCGGGCAGCTTCCGGATCACGCCGCTCGATGGCGTCGTAGATATCCTCGTGTTCGCGGTTCACGCGATCGAGGTAACTGCCGGGATCGTTATGCGCAAGCGCAGCGGAATTTACACGCGTGCGTGGAATGATCGTGTTGCCCAACTGGCTAAGGATGCTGTGGAAATAACGGTTGCCCGTAGCCTTGGCAAGCTCGAGGTGAAATGCGACGTCTGCGGCAACCGCGTTGCCCGTGCCTTCTGCAATGTGCCGCTCGAACTCGTCCAGAGCATGACGCATGTGCTTCAGATTCTCTTCGCTTCGCCGCATTGCCGCGAGACCTGCGGCCTCGGCTTCGAGACTGATGCGTAGTTCGAGGATGGCCATGACGTCGCGCACGGTGAGATCGCCCGCAGCTTCGATCTGGAAGCGATCGTGATCGGTCGCTTCGAGTACAAAAGTGCCAATGCCATGACGCGTTCGAACGAGGCGCCCCGCTTGAAGGCGCGATATCGATTCTCGTACGACCGTACGGCTAACGCCCAGTTGCGCCATGATCTCCGATTCGGTCGGAAGCTTGTCGCCAGGCTGAAGCGCGCCGCTGCGAATCCGTTCCGAAAGTTCGGCGACAACTTCCTCGGTCAGATTGCGAGAGCGGCGAAGACCGCCGGCTGCGAGAGCTGGTGACATAGGGCGATTGAAAAAGGTAGACGAGCCATTATAGGGGCGCAGACTTGCTTGTACGACGACTGATGCCTGATCGAATACAAAATGCCTTAAGCTCTCAATTCAAAACACAAAAAACCGTTATGGTTCAGGCAACTAAAAATGTAACAAACTGTTGATCAACCATTTCGCCGAGCGTAAAGTTGAAGTACCGCTTGAAGTCAAAGCGCGTGTGTCATGTTTTGCAAGGCATGTAAGCATTCAAGGCGCGCGCCTCGCTTTCAAGAGGTCGACTTCCGATCGAAGGCTCGCGAATCCTCGTCCGCATCCGTTGGATTCGCCATCACCTCGCGCACTCGCGAGCCTCCCTGAAGCGGTTCACCGGCTTACCGCGTCGCGCCTCTCACTCTCCGATTACGCGGCAAACCGGTGTGCTTAGAGCCTCCAAGTTGCGTTCGTGCGAACGCCTTCGTGGAGCGCGGCACCACGTGGGCAGCAAGGAGACAAACAATGATGCGTGAAGTGACCGGAGCTTTTTTTGGCTCCCGCAAGTTGGACGAAGCACTGGAAGACCTCAAGGCAGAGGGCATCACGAGCGACCGCGTTCGCGTCGCGAGCATGTCCGGGTTCGCCGATTTCACCGCCAGCATGGAACTGAGCACCAGTTCACCGACCCAGTGGATCACCGCCGAATTTGCAGGCTATGCCGATCTAGCCGCCACCGACGGCGGGTATGGGATTGCATCGACCGGCAGCGACGACATCCTACCTGGCTTCGATAACGATGAATCCGCTGCATACGGTATAACCCGAGTATTCGTCAGCATTCGCGACGAAGCCGAAATGCGCGCCGTATGCGATATCTTCTCGCGCCTGGGCACTGATGATATCGACGCGGAAGTCGCGGCGGCCTGACCCGCCGCGATTGCATTCAATCGTTTGTATGCAATAAACGTTTGCTTGATTATTGCGCTGGTGCGGTCACGGGCTTCGCTTTCTTCTTGTGCTTGAAGTGAAAACCCTTGCTCGTACCAGTGGCAGCCGAAGTATTGTCACCGCCTGCCGTCGGCGCGGCCGTCGCTGCGCCGTGCGCGTTGCCGCCGCCAGCGCCGCCATTACCGTTGCCACCTTGCGCCATCGCCGCGCCCGACGCGCCCAGCATCAAACCCGCAGTGAGGGCGATAAGTGCTGCCAATCCATTCGTCTTCATGTCGTTCCTTTTTGCGTAGAGTCAGTCGAGTGTGTATTCACCGTGCAGGCTTTTGAATGCCAAATACAATCGGCGAGCGGCTTGGCATGAGACCTGCTCGCCAGACGTATTCGCCTGCAAAAAGCCAAAAGCCATAAGATGGATGCGCCCAAAGTCAAAAGCCCAGCCAAGCCGCCTCGGCGCAATAAAGCCGAAACGCCAACTGTCTCTTCAGCAGGTTTCGTGCGCGTTCGCGGCGCGCGGGAGCATAACCTCAAAAATGTCGATGTAGACGTCCCGCGCGATGCGCTGGTCGTGTTCACAGGCGTGTCCGGATCGGGAAAGTCGTCACTTGCATTCGGAACTTTGTATGCAGAAGCGCAGCGGCGGTATTTTGAATCCGTTGCGCCCTACGCGCGGCGCCTGATCGAGCAGGTCGGCGTACCGGAAGTCGAGTCCATCGAAGGATTGCCGCCCGCCGTCGCCCTGCAGCAGCAGCGCGGCACGCCCAACGCACGTTCGTCGGTGGGAAGCGTGACCACGCTTTCCAGTCTCGTTCGCATGCTGTATTCACGCACGGGCAGCTATCCGCCGAAGCAGCCCATGCTCTACGCGGAAGACTTTTCTCCCAACACGGTTCAGGGCGCGTGCCCCGTTTGCCATGGTCTCGGCCGCGTCTACGAAGTGACCGAGAAGTCGATGGTCCCCGACGACTCACTCACCATCCGCGAACGCGCCATCGCCGCATGGCCGCCAGCGTGGCACGGTCAGAATCTGCGCGACATACTCGTCACGCTGGGCTACGACGTCGACACGCCCTGGCGCGATCTGCCGAAGAAAGACCGCGACTGGATTCTCTTCACCGACGATACGCCCACCGTGCCGGTCTATGCGGGCCTCACACCCGCCGAGACACGTGCCGCACTCAAGCGTCGCGCGGAGCCGAGTTATCAAGGCACCTTTACGGGCGCGCGCCGTTATGTGCTTCATACCTTCGCCCACACGCAAAGCGCGCTCATGAAGAAGCGCGTGTCGCGCTATATGGTCGGGAGCGACTGTTCGTCGTGTCACGGCAAGCGACTGAAGCAGGAAGCGTTATCGGTGACCTTCGCGGGACTGGATATCGCGGAGTTCTCGCGTCTGCCGCTTACGCGGCTTGCGCAGATGCTCGCGCCCATTGCGCGCGGCGAATGGCCCGATCATGAAGAAGCACGCGAGCAAGACGTGCTTGCCAGGGACGTGCGGCAGGCGGCAATTGCGAAGCGTGTCGCGGCGGGTGGATCGGCGCATAAAGCATCGCCCGATGTACGGCGCACGCCCAACTTGTCCAACGAGAAGCGCGCCGCCGCCGAGCGCATAGCAGCCGATCTCGAAGAACGTCTTGCCACGTTGATCGATCTCGGCCTCGGCTATCTTGCTTTGGATCGCGCGACGCCCACCTTGTCGTCAGGCGAATTGCAGCGCTTGCGGCTAGCCACGCAACTAGCCTCGCAACTCTTTGGCGTGGTGTATGTGCTCGATGAACCCTCCGCCGGTTTGCATCCCGCTGACAACGAAGCGCTCTTTGCCGCGCTGCAACGGCTCAAGGCTGCCGGCAACTCGCTTTTCGTGATCGAGCATGACATGGAGACGATGCGTCGCGCAGACTGGCTCGTCGATGTCGGTCCCGCTGCGGGCGAAGCCGGTGGACATGTGCTTTATAGCGGCCCGCCCGCGGGTCTCGCATCGGTGGAGGCGTCACAAACGCGTCTGCATCTGTTCGCGTCCCATTCGAACACCGACCGCGCGCCACGCACGCCGCGCGGCTGGCTGAAGCTCGCGGGCATCACGCGAAACAATCTGCATGAGATCGACGCTGCGTTTCCGCTCGGTTGCTTCACGGCGGTGACGGGTATATCGGGCTCGGGCAAGTCGAGTCTCGTCAGTCAGGCATTGCCCGAACTCGTGGCGCAACATCTGGGAAGAGCGCTCGATGAGCCCGACGAAGACGAAGCCGATCCGCTCTTCACGGTCACCGAAGCGCCTGCGGAAGGCTCCATCGTCGAAGGCATGGACGCTATACGGCGCCTAGTGCGCGTCGATCAGAAGCCGATTGGCCGCACCCCACGTTCGAATCTTGCGACTTACACGGGACTTTTCGATCACGTGCGCAAGCACTACGCCGATACGCCGCTTGCGCGCAAACGCCATTACAGTGCCGGCCGATTTTCCTTCAACGTCGCGCAGGGGCGTTGCCCGACTTGCGAAGGCGAAGGCTTCGTGAGCGTCGAACTGTTATTTTTGCCGAGCGTGTACACGTCATGTTCGACGTGTCACGGTTCGCGTTATAACGCCGAGACACTCGAAGTCACGTGGAATGGCAAAAACATCGCCGAGGTGCTGGCGATGAGCGTCGATGACGCCTGTCTCTTCTTCGCGGATGAGCCCAATGTGATGCGCGCGCTTGCCGTGCTGCGCGATATCGGCCTCGGTTATCTGCGGCTCGGTCAGCCTGCCACCGAACTCTCGGGCGGCGAAGCGCAGCGCATCAAGCTGGCAACCGAACTGCAGCGCGCGCATCGCGGCGACACGCTCTATATCCTCGACGAGCCCACGACCGGACTACATCCTGCCGATGTCGATCGTCTGATGGCGCAACTTCAAGGACTCGTCGACGCAGGCAATACGGTCGTGGTCGTCGAACACGACATGCGCGTCGCGGCCCGGAGCGACTGGGTCATCGATATCGGTCCGGGCGCGGGAGAAGATGGCGGCAAGATAGTCGCGGCCGGCGTGCCTGCGAGTGTGGCGACGCTGGCCGCAAGCCGCACGGCGCCTTATCTGCAAGACGCATTGACCTGAGCAATCAATACAAGCCTAGCCAGCGCCACACGTAAAACTTCAACGTGCCGAGCATCTCGTGCAATCCGCTGTCGGAATCGATCCACCCTTCCGGATGCGGCACGAGCCATGACTTTGGATTGCGCACGAATGCAACCGCAGGCTGCGGGTGTAGGTCGAAAGCATCGAATGCGAGCAACGCGCGACGCATGTGCAGTGAGGACGTGATGAGGATGGTCGTGTCGTATTGACGCGAGCGTAGGATTTTGTACGTATTGCGCGCGTTCTCGTAAGTGTCGAGACTCTGATCTTCGAGGATGAGGTCCGCAGGCTTCACGCCACGATCCACGAGCAGACCGCCGTATAGTTGCGCTTCGGTTTGTTCGTGATGCTGCGGATTTCCGCCGCTCATGATGACCTGACACTGCTTGTCCGTTTCGACACAGGTTTTGTACAGGGCGGCAGCTAGGTCGACGCGATAGATGGAATCGGCCAGTGGAACGAGATGTTTGTTGCGATCGTATTCGGTCCCACCGCCCAGCACGATGATCGCCGTACGGTCCGCGAGCCGGGGCGCCTGCTTCGACCCATAGCCGATCTGCGCGAGGCTTATCATCGGCCCTGCAAGCCAGCTACCGAAGAGCCAGAACACGGTTCCGGCCACGAGGAAGATCACCAGGCGGCGTTTGCGCCACACGATGAACAAGGCGACGAAGACAAGCAGCAGGCAGAGTAGATCCAATTACGTTTCCCGTCGTTTTAAGGTTTCAAATACCTTGCATCACGCGCATGAAACTTGCAAGGCGAGGCTATGCAGTACGAATACCGTCGTAACGCCGCGACAAGTATCAGTCTGAACGATTTGCGTGACATCAAGCGTGGTCGATATCGCACACGCAACGCGTTGTCTTCCGGGCCTCACCGTGCGCCATCGCACGGACGATCACCCCCCGTAATTCGTTAAATACGATCAAACAAGATTCGACGGTGTTGCGAGTGCTCTTGAGTCGTTTGACCAGCGATTCACCGAGTGCACCACCGCCCGTTAGCAACGGGACTGAGCACGGTCCAAAAAATCGAATATTCGTTTGATACCCGCTTCAGTCCGTTTGCACCGTTGGCCATGGTTCAAGGGAAACCAGAGAAAATGAAAACTGAATTGCGCCGCATCCTTGCCGAGTCCGCACGCCTCGACGTGTCGATCGACACTCTCTCCGACAGCGACGACCTGTACGCAGCCGGCCTCTCCTCGCTTGCAACCGTGCACGTCATGCTCGCGATCGAAGACGAGTTCGGCATCGAAATTCCGGATCAAATGCTTACGCGACGTCTGTTCTCGAGCGTCGATTCGCTCGCGGCCGCCGTCAAGGAGCTGCAAGGTTCGCAGGCGGACGCATGAACGCCGCCACGCAAGAACTCGAAGCAGCAGGACACGTTGAAGGCGACGGCGTGATCGCGCCGCGCAGCGAAAGCGAGCTGCTCGAAGCCGCGCGTCGCGTCTCGGCCATCGCCGGCAAGCATGCGGCAGCGGTCGACAAGGATGCACGCTTCCCCGCTGAAGCCGTGGCCGCAATGCGTACGGAGCGTCTCTTCTCTGCAATGGTGCCGGCAAGCTTCGGCGGCGACGGGCTCTCGCTCACGGGCGTGGCCCGCTTGTGCGAAACGCTCGCGCAAGGCTGCGCATCCGCCGCGATGATCTACGCCATGCATCAGAGTCAGGTCGTCTGCATCGTCGATCACGGCGCGAATGTGCCCTGGCAGCGCGCGTTTCTCACGCGCATGGTGAACGAGCAACTGCTGTTGGCATCGGCGACATCGGAAGAAAATATCGGCGGCAACATGCGCACGAGCGCATGTGCGGTCGATCTTGCCGATGACGCCTTCAACATCGAAAAGCTCGCGCCGACGATTTCGTATGGCACATATGCCGATTGCATTCTCGTAACCGCACGCCGTCATCCCGACGCGCCGCCGTCCGATCAGGTGCTGATCGTCGCGCCTCGTTCGACGTGCACGCTCGAATCGCGCGGTACGTGGGACACGCTCGGCATGCGCGGCACCTGCAGTCAGGGGCATCGTCTCACTGCAAGCGGCAAGGCCGAACAGATTCTGCCCTCGCCTTTCTCGAAGATCGCCGATGAAAGCATGCTGCCGGTTTCGCATACCTTGTGGTCCGCGGTGTGGATCGGTATTGCGTCGGATGCCGTGAATCGCGCGCATCAGTTCTTCCGTAATCAGGCGCGTGGCAAGCCTGGCGCATTGCCGCCTTCGGCCGCGCGTCTTTCGCAAGCCGTCACGCTCGTGCGCATGATGCAGGCGCGTCTGCGCGAATCGCTCGCCTCGGTCGAGGCTGCGCAAGCGGAACGGCTCGCAAGGCAGGCATTGCAAACCGACGACAGCGACGCACCGTTGACCGCGTCTATCGGCATTGCCTCCGATCTGAACATGCTGAAGCTCGCCATTTCGCAATCGGCCGTGCACGTCGTGCAAGAGACGCTGATGATCTGCGGCATGGCGGGTTACAAGAACGATACGCCCTTCAGCGTGGGGCGGCACTTGCGCGATCTGCACTCGGCGCCGCTCATGATCAGCAATGACCGCATCGAACTGAACACCGCGAATCTGCTGCTCGCGCAGCGTTCCGCAACCGGGACCCTATAACGATTATGAACATGCCGAACGAACAGGCCGCGCTCATGCAGGCCGAAGAACAAGCACATAACGAGACCAGTCAAGTGCCCTACGATAAATCGGATTTGACCTTGCGCGACCGGCTGATGGCCGCCGGCATTCTCATCGATACGGGCGAAGACGGCCTCTATGGCCGCAGCGCGGTGTTCGAGGATGTGGTGGACCGTCTCAACAACGCGATCACGTTGCTCGGCGCCGACCAGCACGCGGAATCGTTGCGCTTTCCGCCGGCCATGCGCCGCCGCGACTTCGAAGACAGTGAGTACCTGAAGAGCTTCCCGAACCTTGCCGGCACGATTCACTCGTTCAAGGGCAATGATCGCGGACATCATCGTCTGCTCGAAGCGCTCGACAAGATCGTGCATATCGGCGAAGAAGAAGAGCGTTCCGATGACTGGATGGATCAGCAAAAGCCGACGCGTCTCGTGCTCACGCCCGCGGCCTGTTATCCGATCTATCCGCTCGTTGCCAAGCGCGGCAACCTCGCCGAAGACGGCGCGATCTTCGATGCGTTCTCGTATTGCTTCCGTCACGAACCGTCCATCGATCCGGGCCGCATGCAGATGTTCCGCATGCGCGAGTACATTCGCGTGGGCAGCCCCGAGCAAGTAATGGCGTTCCGTCAGAAGTGGATCGAGCGTGGCTCGCTGCTCGTGAATCTGCTGCAACTGCCGTTCGAAATCGATCTGGCTAACGACCCGTTCTTCGGACGCGGCGGCAAGATCGTGGCCGACAGCCAGCGTGCGCAAGAACTCAAGTTCGAACTGCTCGTGCCGGTTGCAACGCCCGACCGTCCGACCGCATGTTTGTCGTTCAACTATCACATGGACCACTTCGGCGAGTTGTGGAACATCCGTCAGGGCAATGGCGAAGTGGCGCATACCGCATGCGTGGGCTTCGGCATGGAACGTACGACGCTTGCGCTCTTCCGTCATCACGGTCTCGACGTGAACGCGTGGCCTGCCGCAGTGCGTGAACTGCTGTGGGGCAATGCGGCGCCGCTCGTCGCCGATGGCCTCGGCACACTGGGCAAAGACGCATGAACGCACGCTCGCCCGAGCACGCCGTGACTGGCGCGTCCAACGAACAGTCTGCCGCTCAAGACGAAGCGAGCCGCCATGCGTTGCATCGCGGCGAGCGCGTCTGGCTGGAGACCAACTGTTACGTCGATCTGTGGATCGAGCTCTTGCACCACTACGGCTGCGATCCGCACGCCGCATTGAGCTTCACCGTGACGCAGGCGTTCGAAGGCGATCAGTTCACGTTCCCCAAGTTCTCGCTCGACGACATCTCGCGGCTCTACGGCTTGCAGGCCCAGGAGCTTGCGATTTTCGACACGCTCGATGCTCACGTGCGCGAGCAGACCAAACGCGGTCACGTAGTGGTCGCCGAAGTGGATGCGTTCTATCTGCCCGACACGCGTGCAACCGCGTACAAGCAGTCGCATTCGAAGACGACCATTGCAGTCGACTCCATCGATGCAGCGGCAAAGCGCATCACGTACTTCCATAACGCGGGCTATTTCGCGTTATCGGGCGAGGACTATGACGGCGTGTTTCGCCTGATGCCAGACCTTGCAAGCGACGTGCATGCGCTCTTTCCGTACGTGGAGTTCGTCAAGCGCGCGCGTGCGCCGCTCGAAGGTCAGGCGCTGGTGCAACGTTCGGTCGATCTGCTCAAGCTGCGCTTGCTCGATCGTCCGACATCGAACCCCGTCTCGCAGTGGCGCGCGGAGTTTCCCGAGCATCTACGTGCATTGCTCGAACGGGATGTGTCTTACTACCATCTCTACACGTTCAACGTGATGCGCCAGCTCGGTTCGAACTTCGAGTTGCTGTCGAAGTATCTGGTGTGGCTCAATGCGCACGGCGTCGAAGTGCCTGACGCAATCCAGACGAGCGCGCAATCCATGGCGAACGAAGCGATGGTCATGCAGTTCCGCCTTGCGCGGGCGCGCATGCGTTCACGGCTCGACCCGTGTACCGACTGCCTCGATTCGCTCGAAGCATCTTACGAGAAGGTCATCGAACCGCTCGCCGCGCGTTTTCTTTGAAGCACCGGGGCCACGCTGCTCGCGTGGCCCGTGCTTCGTTCATCATGTTCATCTTCGCCCATAGAAGGAAGGAACATGCATTCCATGTCCGATATGTCCAACGCTTGCCTGCCGCAACGCCTCTCCGAAGGGTGGACGTGCACGAGCACGGCTGCGGGCGCTTGTGCGACGCCTGCATCGCTCGATGAAAGCGCGCATTGGATCGATGCGCCCGTGCCCGGCACGATTGCATCGGCGCAACGTGCAAACGGCGTTGGCGAAGATGCGCTCGCGCAGCCCTACGCGATGTCGGATCACTGGTATCGCGTGCGCTTGCAGGGTGAAGGCAAGCGGCGCGTGCGCTTCAATGGCCTCGCGACAATTGCCGAAGTGTGGCTCGATAACGACAAGCTGCTCGACTCCGATTCTATGTTCGTCGCGCACGATGTCGATCTGAATCTGCAAGGCGACGCGACGCTTTATCTGTGCTTTCGTTCCATTCAGCCTGCACTTGCCGCAAAACGCGGCCGTGCGCGCTGGCGTCCGAAGCTCGCGCAGCCAGCGACGCTGCGCAACGTACGCACGACCTTGCTTGGACACATGCCCGGATGGTGCCCGCCGATTCAGCCAGTGGGTCCGTGGCGCGCAGTGGAACTGATCGGCGAAGCGCGCAATGGCATCGAGCGTATCGAGCTTGCGCCTTCAATCGATCGTGCCGATGGTCTGCTCGACGTCACTGTACATTTCTATCATCCGCAAGAGCCGGAGGAAATGCATGTCGAATGTGGCGATGGCGAGGCCACGGCGCCGCTGCAATGGCGTGACGCGCATACGCTCACGGGACAAGTGCGCGTGCCGCAAGCGCGGCTCTGGTGGCCGCATACGCATGGCGCGCCATCGCTCTATGCCGTGACCTTGACGAGCGAAACGCTTGGTCGTATCGCGCTTGGTCAGATTGGCTTTCGAAATATCGAAGTGGATCGCGGTGCGGACAAGACGGGCTTTCAGATCATCGTCAACGGCGTGCCGGTGTTCGCGCGCGGCGCATGCTGGACTTCCGCCGATATCGTCGCGCTCGACGCATCGCGCGACAAGCTCGCGGCCATCTTCACCCTGTGCCGCGATGCGGGGCTCAACATCATTCGCGTGAGCGGCATCACGCTTTATGAATCCGATACCTTTTACGAGCTCGCGGACGAATTCGGCATTCTGATCTGGCAAGACTTTGCGTTTGCCAACTTCGACTATCCCTCGGACGAGGCATTCAACCGAAGCGTGCAAGTCGAAGCAGAACAGTTTCTTGCGCGCACGCGGCGTTTTGCATCGCTTGCAGTGCTATGCGGCGGCAGCGAAGTGCATCAGCAAGCGGCCATGCTGGGTCTGCCATTCGATGCCTATCAACAAGGCCTTTTCACGCAACTGCTTCCGGAAGTCATCGCCAAGCATCGCGCCGATGTGGCGTATGTCGTGAACTCACCGAGCGCCGCGCCCGGCGACAGCGTCTCGATGCCCTTCGGCACGCGCGGCGGCATCACGCATTACTACGGCGTCGGCGCATATCAGCGCCCCTTCGACGACGCGCGTCGTGCGCAAGTACGTTTCGCTTCCGAATGCCTTGCGTTCGCGAATGTCCCCGACGATGTCATGCTGCGCTCTGTACCCAATGCGGCGCGCGCGCATGAGCCCCGCTGGAAGACAAGCGTGCCGCGCGATCCCGGTTCCGCATGGGACTTCGACGATGTGCGCGAGCACTATCTGCGCGAACTGTATCGCGTCGACGTGGCGCGTCTGCGTTATGAAGACCCCGAGCGCTATCTCGAACTGTCTCGCGCCGTCGTCGCAGATGTGATCGGCGCTGTGTTTTCCGAATGGCGTCGCGAAGGTTCGACCTGCGCGGGCGGCATCGTATGGAATCTGCTGGATCTGCGTCCGGGCGCGGGCTGGGGTGTGATCGATGCGCGTCACAAGCCCAAAAGCGCGCTGCATGGGCTTGCGCGCGTGCTTCAGCCTATTCAGGCGCTGATTACCGATGAAGGCCTCGACGGCCTCGATGTGCATCTCGTCAACGAGACGGCTCGCGAGATACGCGCACGCGTCGAACTGTCGTGCTTGCGCGATGGCGCGGTGAAGGTCGCAGGCGGTGCGAGCGATGTCGTGCTATTTCCGCGCAGCGTGCAGCGTATCAAATCGGCTTCGCTGCTGGGCGCGTTCTTCGACATCGCCTATGCATATCGCTTCGGTCCTCGCGCGCACGATGTCACGCATGTGCTTCTGCGCGATCAGGATACCGGCGCGGTATTGTCAGAAGCTTTCCATTTTCCCGATCCTTCCATTGGCGAGCGACGTGATGTCGGATTGAACGCGACCATCGGTCAGGATGACAAAGGCTGGTTCCTCGACATTGCAACGACACAGCTTGCACGATGGGTGCACGTGGTCGATCCGGACTATTACGCGAGCATCGACTGGTTCCATCTTGCGCCCGGCGTGCCGCGTCGCGTGCCGCTCGTCGCGCGAAGCGCACATGTTCGCGCGGCGCCCGAAGGCGATGTGTTCGCGGTCAATGGATCGAAAGGTGCGGTGTATCGCGGTTGAGCAGTCTCGCGATTATCGGGCTCGCAACGCATCTACGATACTCAGCCTCGCAGCACGTACGGCAGGCAGAAAGCCACCGACGAACCCCATGATCATCGAGAATAAAACCGTTTGAATAACGACCGATGGCGTGAGCACGAACCGGAACGACAGGTCCGCGAACGTCTGGAAATTGGTCGTCGAAAACGAAGCGAACTGCATGAGTGCCGCGCAGCCGAGGCCGACGAGTCCACCGGTGAGTCCCAAAAGCAGCGCTTCGAGCAGAAACGCAATCAACACATCGAAGCGCTTGAAACCTAACGCGCGAAGCGTTCCAATCTCCGCGACCCGGTTCGCGACCGAGGCATACATGGTGATCATCGCGCCGATCATCGCTGCTATCGAAAAGATAATCGAAAGCGTGATGCCGAGAATATTGATGAACGTGGATAGCGCCTTCGACTGATCGCCGTAGAACACTTGCTCGCGCTTGGCTTCATCGGCAAGACGAGGATCGACGTCGATATCCGCGCGAAAGCGGTCGAAGGCATCGCTGCGGGCAAGCCTCACGACCATCGACGAATAACTCGTGCGGCGAAACGACTGCATGAGTTGATCGACATCGCCCCATATCTCCGAATCGAAGCCGCTGCCGCCTGCATCGAAATGGCCCACCACGGTCCAGTCGCGCTGAGCGAAGCGCAGATGATCGCCAATGCGCGTGCCCGCAAAGCCCTTGGCGATACTGCTGCCGACGATGATCTCCGATGACCCGTGACTGAACATGCGCCCCGCCGTAAGCCTCACTTGCGGCCGCAGTTCGACGCCAGTCGGCGATACGCCGCGTATCACGACATTCGCTGGCGTATTCGAACCGAGCTTATAGAGCGAGATGAGCACCACGGTCTCTTTGGATGCGAAGGGCTCACCCTCGCCATTCATCGCGACAGACGGATGCATCTCCATCACGTTCGCCTGACTGCGGTCGATCGAGCTTTGAATCTCCGTTTCCGCGCCTTTGCGAATGACCACGACGTTATCGCGTTCGCCCGTGGACACGAGCGTTTTCTTGAGTCCCGCATCGAGCATGAGCACGGTCGAGAACACGAAGACGACGAGCGCGAGACCGCCTGCGGTCAACATCGTCGTGAGACGGCGAGCCCATAGATTGCGCGCGATGTATGAAACGGGAATGGCCATATGCTCGCCTTATCCGATCGCTCGCAAGCCTTCGACGATCCGCACGCGGCTCGCCTGCACCGCCGGTACGATCGCCGCCACCAGCGCGATGACGAACGCGCAGGCAGCTTGCAGCATCATCGTTTCGTGCGAGACGCGAAAGACCGGAAACACGCCGCCTGTCGCATTCTTGAAGAAATCGGCGACCGGCGGTGTCGCGAGTATGCCGATTGCACCGCCCATCGTGCAAATCGCCAGCGACTCGCCGAAGACGAGCACGCTAAGAAACGTGGGTCCGAATCCAAGCGCCTTGAGCGTGGCGTATTCGACGGTGCGTTCGCGTGCGCTCATGGCCATTGCATTGGCCATCACGGCCATGATGATGAGAATCACCACGTAAGAGACGACACGTATGGCCGCAATGATCTGATTAGACATCGCGACGAAGCCCAGCTGAAACGCTTGCTCGGTTTCGGTAAGCGTCTCCGCAAGCGAGTTCTTGAAGACGTTATCGACATTGCGCGATACGGTGGCCGCCTGATCCGGATTTCCGATGCCCACGACATACACGCCGACCTGATCCACTTGACGCTTGGTGGTCTTGCGAATCGTCTCGTTGAGATACTCCCAGTGAAAGATGAGTTGCCGCGTGATGGTCGATTCGTCGCGCCCTTCCATGATGCCGCGCACCACGAAGTCCCACGTTCCTGGATAGATCGTCCCCTTGAGAGGAATGACGTCGCCCACTTTGAAGCCGTATTGCGTCGCAAGCTGTCGCCCGATGAGCACGCCCTTGCGATCGCTCTGGTAATCGGAGCGCGCTTGCGGTGTGACGATATACTCGGGATAGAGATCCAGATAGTTGTCCGATACCGCGAATTGCGCGAAGAAATTCTTGGGGTCGCGATAGATGCCGCCGAACCAGTTCGAGCGTGCAACCAGCGTCACGCCATCCACGCCGCGAATGCGATTCTCGTATGCAAGAGGCAGCGGAAACACCAGCGAGATCGCATTGCGAGTGACCAGGCGCGCGTTGGATGCCGCAGCCGCGCCCGCGTACCACGCATCCACGACCGTATGCAGCAGGCCGTATGCAAGCACCGCAATCGTGAGGCCCAGCACGGTCAGCGCCGTGCGGAGCTTGTGACGCGTGGCATTGCGCAGAATGAGCTTGAAGACGAACATGATTCAGCGCACCGCGCCGTCGATCAACTCGCCCTTCTCAAGATGCACCAGCGCCTTCGCGGCATTGGCGGCATGCGCGTCGTGCGTGACCATGATGATGGTCTTGCCAACGCGTTCATTCAGGCGTTGCAGCATCGTCAGGACTTCGGCCGCGGAGGTGCGGTCGAGATCGCCCGTGGGTTCATCGGCGACGATCAGCTTCGGGTCGGTAATCAAGGCGCGTGCAATCGCCACGCGCTGCTGCTGGCCGCCGGATAGCTCCGACGGATAGTGAGTCGTGCGCTCGCTCATGTTCACCATGTCCAGCACCATCGCGACACGTTCACGCCGTTCGGCGCGCGAGAGGCGCGTGAGCATCAGCGGCAATTCGACGTTCTCGAATGCGGTGAGCACCGGCATCAGGTTATAGAACTGGAAGATGAAGCCGACATGAGCCGCGCGCCAGTCGGCAAGCGCGGACTCCGGCAAACGCGTGATATCGAGCCCGCCGACAAGAAGCTCGCCGCTGTCCGGTCGGTCGATGCCCGCGATCAGATTGAGCAACGTGCTCTTGCCCGAGCCGGACGGTCCCATCAACGCGACGAAGTCCCCTTCGGCGATGGACAACGAGATGTCGGTCAGCACGGGCACCGTCTGCACGCCGCGCCGGTATGACTTTACGACGTGACTGATCTGGACCAGAGGTGCGGTGCTCACGTTACTTCTTCGCCAGCGTAACGCTGGTGCCGTCTTTGATCTTGTCGTTTGGCGCGAGTACCAGCGTATCGCCTGGCTTGACGCCTTGCACCGCGAGCAGGTCGCCGATATGTTCACCCGTTGTCACGGGCCTCTGAAGCGCCTTGTCGTTCTCGACGATGAACACGACCTGCTTGCCATCGCGCGTGACCACTGCTGCGGGCTGAACGGCCACCAGCGCCTTCTTCTGTTCAGGCGGTACGGGCTTCGAAAGGAACGCGACCTTCGCGCTCATGTCGGGCAGCACGCGTGGATCGTGTTCGACGAAGCGCACTTTCACGAGGACCGTGGCCTTCGAACGATCGACCGTTGGCACGATGCGCGATACACGTCCCGAGAAGCGAACATCGGGCAGCGCGTCGAGCTGCATTTCGCATGGTTGATCGACCATGATCTTGCCGATGTTCGACTCCGCGACATCCGCCTCGACTTCGAGCGTCTTCATGTCCGCAATCGTCACGACCGCACCCTTGCTGTCCGATGCCGACGAGAACGGCGTGATGTTATCGCCCACGTTCGCATGCTTTTCGAGCACGACGCCATCGAAAGGCGCACGAATGATGGTCTGGTCGACGGCTACGCGCGCCGCGAGCGCATTGGCTTGCGCCGACACGATCGTGGCTGCGTCGCTATTCACGGCTGCCTTGGCTTTGTCGAAGCGGGCGCGGTCGCTGTCGTGCTGAGACGCGGGAATCGCGCCTTGGGGAGCGAGGATATCGGAGCGCTTGAGACTGATCTCTGCGTCCCTCAACTCGGCGCGTTGCAACTCGAGGTTGGCTTGAGCGACTTTAACTTGCGCCTCGGCTTGTGCAAGCGAAGCGGACACATCATCGCGTTCGAGCCGCGCAATCACCTGGCCTTCCTTTACAGGCGTACCTTCGAGTACACCAAGCCATTCCACGCGGCCCTGTCCCTTCGATGCGACCGCCGCCTTGCGTTGCGGCACGACGTAGCCAGTCGCGTTGAGAAGCGTATAGCTTTGCGATGGATAAACCGACGTGACCGTAGCGGTCTCCACCGTTTGCGGCCCGGCAAAGCGCAAGCCGATGCCCACGAGTACGAGAATGATCGCCGCGACGAGCACATAGCGAAGCCACGGACGCCTGCGTCGCGGGACGACGGCAGCGGGACTGCGGTCGATCTTGAGTTTGTCTAAATCGTGTTCAGCCAATTTATCTGGAGTCGCGCCGCGGGTGACCTTGGAGCCGCTTGAGGACGGCTATCCGGTCGTGGGTCGTCATGCAATGGACAGGCAACCAGTATAGCGCCCGCAGGCCCGCCCGCTTTCATTGCCTTTACTGGGTCGACGGAATTTTGCATGCGGTATGCCGACTACAAAATGCCATGTCTTTAACGATAGTCGGAAATTCAAGTGCCGCGCGCATGCTTGAGATCGAGCGCAATGAAATCGACGAAAGCCCTTATGCGCGCGGACATCTGATGCCGTCCGGAGTACACGGCGTAGATGTCCGCATTGGGCGTCTCGTAATCGGGCAATACGGCGACGAGCCGGCCATCCGCCAGATAGTCTGCAATGTCCCATTCAGCTCGCATCAGAATGCCGTGTCCTTCGAGCGCCCATTTGACGGCGATTTCGCCATCGTTGGTCGTGAGATTGCCCTTGATGCGCACCGCCTCCGTCTTCTGCGCAGCACCCCGCCCGCTCGTCAGCCGCCAAACGCCGTACGCTTCGTCGCCTTGCCGGATGCCGATGCAGTTATGCCGCGTGAGATCGTGCGGCGTCGCAGGCAAACCGTGCGTGGCGATATAGCCCGGCGCCGCGCATAGCAGCCGACGATTCGACGCGAGACGCCGCGCGACCACACGCGTATCCGGTGGCTCGCCGAAGCGAATGCAAACGTCGAATGTGTCGTCCGTGAGCGGCGGCGGCGCGACCGACAACTGCAATTGCACCGACACTTGGCGGTGCCGCGCAACGAATCGAGAAATGGCGGGCGCCACATGACTGCGCCCGAAGCCGAGCGTCGCATTCACGCGAAGCAGACCCTTTGGACTCTTCTTCGCGCTGCCAAGCAGCTCCGCAAGTTCGTCGATTTCGTCGAGAATGCGCCGCGCACGCTCCAGATAAAGCTCGCCCTCTGGCGTGAGCATCATGCGGCGCGTCGTGCGATTGACGAGTGGCACGCCTGCCCGCGCCTCCATTTGTGTCAGGCGCTTGCTTACTGCCGCTGCCGTGAGGCCCAGTTCCCGCGCCGCTGCGCTCAGGCTGCCCGATGTCGCGAGCGTCGAGAAAAAGCTCAGATCGGCCGGCTGAACGGTCTCCGCCATGCGCCCTCACTTTTGAATCAAAGTTAAAGATGCTTTGAGTTTAGCACCGGTTTCTTATCCTTAAGTTGGGTAGAGTGAGCTCACACACCCACATCGAGGAACGGAGACATGAAAACTTATCGCATCGCAACCATCCCCGGCGACGGCATCGGCAAGGAAGTCATCCCCGCTGGCCAGCAAGTGCTCGAAGCGCTTGCCAAGACGTCGCGTAATTTTGCATTCGAATTCGAGAGCTTCGACTGGGGCGCGGACTATTACCGTCAGCACGGTTCGATGATGCCCGCCGATGGCCTCGATGCCATCCGCGACAAGGACGCAATTCTCTTCGGTTCGGCAGGCGACCCCGGCGTGCCCGATCACATCACGCTGTGGGGCCTGCGCCTGAAGATCTGCCAGGGCTTCGATCAATACGCCAACGTGCGCCCGACGCGCATTCTTCCCGGCATCGACGGGCCGCTCAAGCGTTGCAAGCCCGAGGACCTCAACTGGGTGATCGTGCGCGAGAACTCCGAGGGCGAATATGCGGGTGTGGGTGGCCGCGTGCATCAGGGTCATCCGATCGAGGCGGCAACCGACGTCTCCATCCTCACGCGTGCCGGTGTCGAACGCATTATGCGTTTTGCATTCAAACTCGCGCAGTCGCGTCCGCGCAAACTGCTTACGGTCATCACCAAGAGCAATGCGCAGCGCCATGCCATGGTGATGTGGGACGAAATCGCGCTGCAGATTTCAAAAGAATTCCCGGACGTGAAGTGGGACAAGGAACTGGTCGATGCCGCCACCGCGCGCATGGTCAACCGTCCCGCCACGCTCGATACGATCGTCGCGACCAATCTGCATGCCGACATCCTGAGCGACCTGGCCGCCGCGCTCGCGGGTAGCCTCGGCATTGCACCGACCGGCAACATCGACCCGGAACGCCGCTATCCGTCGATGTTCGAGCCGATCCACGGTTCCGCTTTCGACATCATGGGCAAGGGGCTTGCCAACCCGATCGGCACTTTCTGGTCGCTCGTCATGTTGCTCGAACATCTGGGCGAAACGGAAGCCGCCAAGCGTGTCATGGATGCCGTCGAAGCCGTGACAGCCGATGAATCGCTGCATACCGGCGATCTCGGCGGCAAGGCGACGACAGCGCAAGTGACGGCTGCCGTGTGCGCGTTTGTCGAACGCGTGGAAGCCGCAGCCGCCTGAATCCGCATTTTGTATGCGATGGACCCCGGCCGCGTGCCGGGGCGCTTGACCGCGATGCAACGCACATCGCGGCAACAGGACGTTCGCGCCTAACGCCTGAGTCTTTCCGCACCGTTCCTTAGAAGAGCACCGCTCGCCTCCCAAGGAGGAGACACATGCATACCCCATCCGAGTCCGGCGTGGAAGCCCGCGTCAATCGCAAGCTGGCATTGCGCATCATTCCGTTCGTCATGCTGCTTTACTTCATCAGCTTTCTCGACCGCGTCAACGTCGGTTTTGCCGCCATGACGATGAACAAGGCCATCGGCCTGTCGCCCACCGCCTTCGGACTGGGCGGCGGATTGTTTTTCATCGGCTACTTTCTGTTCGAAGTTCCGTCAAATCTAATTTTGCATAAAGTCGGCGCGCGCATCTGGATTGCACGCGTGATGGTCACGTGGGGCATCGTCTCCGTTGCATCCGCATTCGTGGCAGGTCCGACGAGCTTCTACGTCCTGCGCTTCCTGCTCGGCGTCGCGGAGGCCGGATTCTTCCCCGGCGTGATTCTTTATCTCAGCCTCTGGTTTCCGGCCAAGCAGCGCGCCGTGGCCGCCGCATGGTTCATGGCAGCCGCGCCGATCTCGACCGCCATCGGCTCACCGTTGTCTGGCGCGATCATGCAGATGCCGCCGATCTTCGGGCTCGCAGACTGGCAGTTGCTCTACATCATCGAAGCGATTCCGGCTATCGTGCTCGGCTTCGTCGTCCTCAAATATCTGACCGACACGCCCGCCCAGGCACACTGGCTCGCGAGCGAAGAGCGCGAATGGCTCATTGCAAGGCTGAAAAGCGAAGCCGACGCGAAGCAAGCGAATGCGGGGCATACGGAAGGCGCTTTGAATGCATTACGCGATCCGCGTGTGCTGGCGCTAGCGCTCATTTATTTCGGCACGTCGGCGGGTCTTTATACGCTCGGATTGTGGGCGCCGCTCATCATCCGTCAGTACGGTTTCAGCGCGCTGGAGACGGGGCTCATCAACGGCATTCCGAGCGTGATCGCCGTCATCGCGATGATCCTGTGGGCCCGGCATTCGGACCGCACGCAGGAACGCACGTGGCACGTGGTCATTCCGTGTGCGCTGGCTTGCGTCGGCTTCTTCTTTGCAGGTCAGGCGACGACGGCGCTCTTTATCGTACTCGCGCTCATCGTGGTCAACGTGGGCATCAGCGCCGCCAAGGCTCCGCTCTGGGCCATGCCGAGCATGTTCCTCTCCGGTGCAGGCGCGGCGGCAGGCATTGCGATGATCAACTCCATCGGCAACCTGGGTGGCTTCGTGGGACCGTTCGCCATCGGCTGGCTAAAGAATTCAACCGGTAGCTATGCCGCGGGCCTGTACGTCGTGGGCGCGACGCTCGCCATGTCGGCGGTCATCACGCTGATGTTGAGCCGCAAGGCGAAGAGCGAGCGGGAGCATGCGGCGGCCGCGCGAATGTGAAGCTGCGCGGCTTTTATTTTAAGATAGCCGCTTCATCAGACTCAGCGCGTGCGCCAGAGGAAGCGAAGTGCTTTTATCGAAGAGAAAGAGTAAGACGGCTATCGGCGCGGCTGGCATGCTGCTAAGTGTATTCATTATTTTGCATGCACCTTGCGCGTGGAGTGCTTCGGCCGATGCAGGCGTTGCGAGCGGCGCGGGCATTTTGTCGGCGGACGCGCTCCCTGCCGACTTCACCGGCGACGATCCTCAACACGTCAGAGACGCGCTTAGCGGCAAGCCGTCGCCCAGCCAGCCGCCTTCCATTACTAGCCGCCTGCGCGGCTTTCTGGACCGTCCGCTGCAACGCTTGCGCAAGTCCACGCAATCCGCATCCGCGACGCAGACAGCGGCGCAAGCACAGGCAAATGCGCAAGCCGATCCCACTTTTGCATTCGTTATTCCAGCGTCTTACGGCGTCCGATACCAGACGAAAAAGAAGCTGCTTAGTGTGAACGTCTCCCTTGCCGCGCCCACGCAACCGGACGCCATCCTGCTCAAGGAGACGGTGAAGGGCCAGAGCGGTCGCAAACTGGTCGTGGCGCCCGAGGCCAAGGCTAAAGGCTTCGTCCAGACTTTCGACGTAATTCAGCTTGGCGTTGAAGGCCGCGCAAGAACGAACGTGCGCGGCGGTGCAATCCTGGCCGATTTCGATAAGACGCACGGCGACGGCGACTTTGCGATTCTGCTGATCTGCACGCTAGAGCCGCCATATCTCATCGACCGCGTCGAACATAACGACCCCACGGATGAAGAGCCGACCGACATCACGCGTAGGACATCCACGCTGCATGGTCGCGTCGATGCCGTCTGGCTCATCGATCGCAAGACGGGAACTATCGTCACCAAGCGGCTCAATCTCGTGAAATAACGCTCAAGCGTCGAACGTCGCGTTCGAATCCAATGGATAAACCGGCCGCTTGAGATTGCTGAACGAGAAAAGCTCATAGTCCGAGCTCGTGACGCCCCGGCTGTCGCACTCCACCAAACCACCGGCAATCGGCACGAACACCGGCCGGCAATACATGCGCGACTTGAGGATAAGAAAGCGCGCACCGCGTGGATCGATACCGACGCTCTCGAATACACCGAGATCCCAAGGCTCATGCGTGCGTTCGGTGACAAGAATCCGCGCGGCCGGTGTCTCGATGACGGCGGCGCGGCCCATATAAGCGCGCTGGCCGGTATAAGTCGGACCGCTGATGATGTACTCGCCATTCGTCAGGGCACGCACCACGCCTGTCACCTCGAGCGGAAACTTGCCGCGCGATGCGACGCTCGGGAGCTTGTTGCCTATGCCGACTGTGACCGTCGCGCCGATGCCAGCATCGAATAAGGTTGCCACTGCTTGCGGGTCGCATAGCGGGCCGACGACGATGCCATCGAGCCCTTGTACAAGGGCTTCTTCGAATGCGTCGGTGGTGTCGCACGTGCCGCCCGACATGCAGTTGTCGCCGTGATCGAGCAGCAAGACGGGCTTGTCGGCTTCTTGCGCCAGCTTCACGCCTTCCGCGATAGATGCTGCAAGCGGTGCGCTGCGATAAACGAAGGCCTCGCGCTCCTTCCAGATCTGCTGCGCGATCTGGTTCGCGACTTTTTGCGCTTTGTCGATGTCGCCGTTTGCAACCACGACTACGCTAATGCAAGGCGACGCGATATCCGCGAGAGAAAAGCCCGACAGCACCGAGACTGCGAGCACTCCTTCCTCTCCCTCCGCTGCGCGTGCCGCTTCGATGGCGCGCTTCATCGCACCGCTTGCCGTCGCGCTTCTCAACGTATGCGTGAGGAGCGGCGGTTGGGCCCACGCGATGACAGGGGTCACCCTTTCATCGATGAGATTGAAAAGCAGGCGGGCCGCGTGCTCGCCGCTTTCATACATATCCACGTGCGGATAGGTCTTGAAGCTCACGATCACATTTGCATTGTCGATGATCTTCTGCGTGACGTTCGCGTGCAGATCGAGCGAGACCGCAATGGGCGCGTGCGGCACCGCCTTGCGTACACGTTCGAGCAAATCGCCTTCGCCGTCCGGCGAATTTTCCGCAACCATGGCGCCGTGCAGGTCGAGCATCACTGCGTCGCATCCTTGCGCGGCTTGGACGATAGATGCGCATATCGCGTCGTAAGCTGCTGCGGCGACCGGGCCGCTAGGATTCGCCGATGCGGAGATAGGCGTGACGATCTCCGCCTTTAGGCGTTCGGCGGCGTCGATGAAAGCAGACATCGCGGTGCGCATACCCGCGTTTTCCTGATATGCGGCTTCGTTATAGCAAGGGCCGTCGCGACCGAATGCTTCGAGCGGTGTCGCCACAGGCGAGAAAGTATTGGTCTCGTGATTCATCCGGGCGATCAGAATTTTCATGCTTACGCTCCTTCTTGAGCCGGTGCATTTGCGGCACGCAGCATGACTTGAAGCAGCACGTTACAGCCTGCTTCGAGATGATCGGCCTGCGCATCCTCTATTTCATTGTGGCTGATGCCATCCTTGCACGGCACGAAGATCATGGCAGCGGGCGCGACGCGCGCAAGGTACACCGCATCGTGACCCGCGCCGCTTATCGCATCCATCGACGTATAAGCTAGTGCATTGGCGCTGTCACGCACCGAATCGACCAGCGATGCATCGAACGGTTGCGGTGCAAAGTAGACCACTTCGTCTACCGCTACAGGCAACGACGACTTGGCGCACATGTCACGCAGGGCGGCATCCATCTCATCGAGCGTGGCGTCGTCGGCAGCGCGGAAGTCGACGGTTAGCTTCACACGGCCCGGGATCACATTGCGCGAATTCGGATGCACGTCCACCCAACCGACCGTACCGCGTCCATGCGGAGCATGCGAGATCGCAATGCGATTGACCTCGCGGATAAGATCGGCTGCCACGAGCAACGCGTCACGGCGCAGTTCCATCGGCGTAGGTCCTGCATGCGCCTCCATCCCCTCGATGGTCACGTCGTACCATCGTTGACCGAGCGCTCCCTGCACCACGCCGATTACTTTGTCATTCGCTTCGAGCACTGGCCCTTGCTCGATATGCGCTTCAAAATAAGCACCGACGCGATGCGCCGCGACGTGTTCACCCTCATAACCGATCGACGCGAGCGCATCGCGCACGGAGATGCCCTCGCGATCCTTTTGCATCAGCGCGTAATCGAGCGTGAACGCGCCAGCAAAGACGCCTGAGCCCATCATGACTGGAACGAAGCGCGACCCTTCCTCATTGGTCCAGACCGCGACTTCGAGCGGCGCGACAGTGGGTACATCGTTGTCGTTCAAGGTGCGCAGGACTTCGAGGCCGGCGAGTACGCCATAGTTGCCATCGAACTTTCCGCCTGTCGGTTGTGTGTCGATATGACTGCCGGTCATAACGGGAGGCAGGTCGTCACGCAAGCCCGCACGACGCGCGAAGATGTTTCCTATTGCATCGATGCGCACCGTACATCCAACTCCCTTCGCCCAAGCGACGAAGAGATCGCGCCCTTTCTTGTCGAGTTCGGTTAACGCCAGACGACACACGCCACCTTTATGCGTCGCGCCGATGCGCGCGAGTTCCATCAGGCTGTTCCAAAGTCGCGCGCCGTCGACGCGCAAGCCAGCATGCGCTGGCAGATCGAGCACTTGCATCGGAATTCCTTCGATAGTTGCAGATGAAAATTGTCAGCCTTCGATGAACTCAAACGACGCCGACACCTAGATAGCGGTCTTTAACGGAGTCGTCGGCAATGAAGACGTCGTTGCTGGCTTCGTACACGATACGGCCTTGCTCGATGATGTAATGTCGATCCGCAAGCTGAGTACAGACCTCGAGATTCTGTTCGACCAGCAGGATTGCCACGCCCGCTTCCCGAATCAGCTTGAGTTGCGCCACGATCTCTTCGACGATCACGGGTGCAAGGCCTTCCACGGGTTCATCGAGCATCAGAAGCCGCGGATGATTCATGAGCGCACGGCCGATCGCCAGCATCTGCTGCTCACCACCCGACAGTTGACCACCGCCATTCGTGCGGCGTTCCTTCAAACGAGGAAAGATGCGATAGATGTCCGTCAACTGCCAAGGCGATTGCTTACGGGCGCCAAGACGAAGATTCTCTTCCACTGAAAGCAGCTTGAAGATACCGCGATGCTCCGGAACAAAACATATCCCGCGCGCGGCAATCTTGTGCGGCTGCATTTTCGCTACTTCAATGCCTTTGAACTTCACACTGCCCTGTTGCGGGGTTACGACGCCGGCAATACTCTTTAACGTCGTCGACTTTCCCGCGCCATTGCGGCCAAGCAAAGTGACAGTCTCGCCGTCCCGAACACTAAGCGTCACGCCTTGCAAGACGTGACTTTTCCCATAGTATCCGTGGATATTCTGTGCTTCGAGCATCAGGCACGGCCTCCGGTAATCATGTTGCCGAGATATGCGGTACGCACGCGCTCGTCGCCGCGAATATCGGCAGGCTTGCCTTCGACCAGGACACGCCCCTGCTGCATGACCGTGATCGTGTCGGAGATATCCATCACGATATCCATGTTGTGCTCGATGAGAACGACGGTATAGTCGTCGCGCAAACTGCGGATCAGTTGCTTCATGTCGTCGAGATCGTCGATTCCCATCCCGGAAGTCGGCTCATCGAGAAAAATTGCCTTGGGACGAGCCGCGAGCGCCATGCCTACTTCAAGTCGCCGCTGCTGACCATGCGAAAGCGCGCTTGCGAACGTCGACGCGAAACGTTGCAAAGAAAGGCGTTCAAGCACGGCATCCACTGTCTCGCGATGCTCAAGCGCACCACGCGGCGGCGTCCACGCATTGAGCGCGCGCTTTGCGTCCACGCCTTGCGCCGCGAGGCGAAGATTCTCGCGCACGGTCAGATTGGCGAAGAGACTCGTTACCTGGAACGATCGCGCGATGCCACGCTTCACGCGCCGATGATCGGGCTCATGTGTGACATCGTGTCCGTCGAACGTGATATTGCCCGCCGTGATGGGCACGGTGCCCGTGAGCACGTGGAACAGCGTTGTCTTGCCCGCGCCATTCGGACCGATGACCGAATGGACCGTATGGCTCGCTATACGCAAGTTCACCTCGGTCAAGGCGGCGAATTTCCCATAGCGCTTGACGACATTCCTCGCTTCGAGAAGGGCCGTGCTCATGTTGCCTCTCCCTGATTGCGCCTGACGGCGCGCCAGACGCGTTCGCCAAGGCCCCACAAGCCACGCTGCATGAAAAGACTTACAGCGATCAACACGAGCCCAAGCAGGAGCAGCCAGCGCGGCCAAAGCGTGCTCAACCAATCAGCGAACAGCACATAGAAGGCCGCACCGAGGACCGATGAAAACAGATTTCCCGTACCGCCAATCACCGTCATCACGAGAATCATCTCGCTCGTGTGATAGTCGATGTTAGACAGCGGCGCGATACCGGTCATCATGGCGTGCAGCGCGCCCGCCAAACCCGTGACCGCACCGGAGATGACAAAGGCCGCGAGCTTGAAGCGCCTGACGTCGTACCCGACCGCGGCCGCTCGGGCTTCATTGTCGCGAATAGCCAGCAATGTGCGACCGAATATCGAATGCGAGACACGCATCATCAGCCAGAATGCGAGCAAGAAAAGCACCGCCACGAACGCGTAATACTGCCAGGGTGAGGTTATCGAAAAGAGCGTCTTGCCGAAGATGGACAAAGCGGGACGGGGGATATCGAGAAGACCGTTGTCACCGCCAGTTAGATCGGGCGTCGTGTAGGCGAGAAAGTAAAACATCTGGCCGAATGCGAGCGTCAACATCACGAAATAGGCACCGCGCTGACGGATGGAAAACCATCCGACGATGGCTGCGGCAACCGCTCCGGCAAGCACCGCCCCTAATAAGGCGACGGGAGCCTGTAGACCGAATTTCGCCAGGATGAGACCCGCGCTATAGCTGCCTAGTCCAAAGAAAATGCCTTGTCCAAAAGAGAGCAACCCTGTGTGTCCCAGGAGCAGATTGCACCCCAAGGCCGCAAGCGCGTAGACAAGTACTTCGGTCGCAAGCGAACCCGAACGTATCGTCATGGGCAATATGCAAACGACCAATAAGGCAAGGAGCAAGAAGCGATAGCGATGAAGCGCTTGCCGGGGCGACGAGCTTTGCGGCGCGTCGACGTCCAGCGCGTTCGAATCCTGTTTGGAAATCACACTGCCCTCCCGAGCAATCCATTCGGACGCAGCAATAGGACAGCGGCCATCGCGACATAGATCATGAGCCGCGCGCCTTCGGGCCATAACGTGCTCATCACGCTTTGGACAATACCGACCAACAAGCCGCCAACAAGCGCGCCAAGGAAATTACCCATGCCGCCCACCACGACAACCACGAAGGCCACGCCCAAAGCTTCGATACCCATGAATGGATCGACGCCGCGTATGGGTGCGGCGAGGACGCCTGCAAGCGCTGCCGTGCCCGCGCCGAGCGCGAACACGAGACTGAAGACGCGCGTCACATTGATACCGAGCAAGGACACCATCTCGCTGGATTCACTGCCCGCGCGAACGGCGCTACCGAGCCGCGTGCCTTCGAGTACCCACCAGAGAATGGCCGCGAGCACAGCCGTGAATCCGATCACGAACAGGCGGTATTTCGGATAGACGAAGCTGCCCCAGATCACGACGCCATTCAGCACATCCGGCACCGCTACGTTGTCGCCGAGCGGTCCCCATAGGATGATTGCGCACTCCTGCAGCACGAGTGCGAGGCCCACTGTCGCGAGAATATGAAACTCGTGCTGCTGCGCATAGACGTGCCGCAATACGATCTTTTCTACTATCCACGCAAGCACGCCTACTACAACCGGCACGACGATGAGCGCCATCCAGAAGCTCATTGACCACTGCATCGCCTGATAGCAAAAATACGCACCAAGAAGGTAGAACGCGCCGTGCGCGAAATTCACGAAGCGCAGGAGCCCGAATACGATCGACAAGCCGACCGCAAGCAGAAAATACAGCATCCCCACGCCGATGCCGTTCACGACCTGCAACAGATAAACGTTCATGGCCTTGGCTCAAAAGAGAAACGGCGCGAACGCGCTTCAGGCGCATTCGCTTCCAGCTTGTGCCTAAGCATTGTCAAGCCATCTTGCATTGCGTCTTGTCGAGCGGAAGGAACGATTGTCCTGAACTGACGATATCGGCGTAGTCGTCCTTGTCTTTCATCTTGCTCTTTGGCTTACCCTTGAGCAAATAATAATTCTTGAGCACCTGATGGTCGCCTGCGCGGATTTCCTCAGGGCCCGTCAGACCTGAATACTTCATTCCTTCCAGCGTCGCGATGACTTTCTTGGAGTCTGCCGTACCTGCCTTCACGATGCCGTCCAGCAAAATCTTGGTACAGATATACGATCCCGCAAGACTGTAGTTCGGGTTCGCCTTGAAGGCCGCATTGGCGCGCTTGACGAGATCCTGATTGAGCGGGGAATCAATTGCGTGCCAGTACTGCGCGCCGAAATACACCCCTTCGCAGATGTCCGGACCCAGCGCTTCGAACTGCTCCAGACCGGACGCCCAGGCCATGAGAATCTTGCAGTTGTTCTTCATGCCGAAGCTCACGGCTTGTCGCAACGTATCCGACGACTGTGAGCCAAAGTTCAGAATAAGCAGGACGTCCGGCTTGGCCGCGACAGCGTTGGTCAGATATCCGCTGAATTCTTTTTCGTTTAGCGAGTGATAGCTGTTGCCCACATGCTCGATGCCCTTTTCCTTGAAGATGGCTTTAGCAGCGGATAAAAGACCATCGCCAAAGACGTATTGTGGCGTGATGGTGTACCAACGCTTGGCCTTGGGGAACGTCTGAATGAGCGGTCGAACCGTCTGCTCTATTGCGCCGAAGGTCGGCACCGACCACCGAAACGTCGCGCTATTGCAGTCTTTCCCCGTGAGCTCGTCGGCGCCCGCCGTAGTGATGAAAACGCCGCCGGCCTTCTCCACTTCCTTACCCATTGCAAGCGCTTCGGACGAAAGAATGCCGCCTGCAAAATAGCGCGCGTTTTTCTGTTGGGCTATTTCCTGAACGCGACGCACCGCGGTCGCGGGCTTGCCTTCGGTATCGAGCGTGGTATATGCGAGCGGCTGACCGAGCACCTTGCCATACTGTTCGATCGCGAGCTTCATGCCGAGATCGGCGTATTTGCCGTTTGCCGCAAAGGGTCCGGACATCGGCACCGGGCAGGCAAACTGAATCGGCGAACCTTGAGCGAGCGCGCTGCGCGACATGAGCGCCTCAAACGATCCGGGAACGGCCGACAGCGCGGCCAGCTTCAACATATTTCGGCGATTCAAAATTGACGCTCCTTGAGAAGAAGACCTGCGCGGCCACCTTGCGTTTTTTTCGTGGTACGTTCATGCGTCGGTTTAGCTTCATCCTATTTATCATGATAAATAGAACGAATCCGATGCTAGGTACAATAAATTCGGGTGTCAATAAGGCAATATTCCGGGGTGTGTAAAGGAGCATCGATATGGTGATGGACCGTGCTAAGCGCGCCAGCGCGGCGGCCGGAGTCGACCCGACTCAACAGGAAGTCTCAAGGCAGCCGCTTGCCAAGCCCATCAAGCAGCCCAAGCGCGCAGACCTCGTCGCTGAGGAAATCAAACGGCTCATTACGGAAAAAGATCTCAAGCCGGGCGACAAGCTGCCGCGCGAAGTCGAGTTGCAGCAGTTGTTTTCCGTTAGCAAGAGCACGATTCGCGAAGCGCTCAAGTCTCTGGAAGTGCAAGGGCTTATCAAGGTCACGACCGGTCCTTCGGGCGGCGGCACCATCGTTGAAGTGCCGCTAGATAGAACCCTTCAGCTCTTGCAAAATTATTTGTTTTTTAAGGACGTAAGCATCGACGACATCTATACGGTGCGTCAGTTACTCGAACCCGAACTTGCTGCAGGGGCAGTGCCGCATTTGACGGAAGAGGATTTGGCCGCGCTCGAAGAAAATATAGCGAGTTGCGACGAACCCGCTTGCGCGCACGAGAGCCGGGATATTGTCAGGCAACGTCAGGAAGACGTGAATTTCCACGACATTCTCGCTGCGGCCAATCCCAATCCGTTCTTGCGGTTTAGCTGCGAGCTGATCAACGAGATGATCCGGCAACTGATCGAATTTCGAAACGATACACCGCAAGCGGAGCACGAACGTTTCGGCCGTGCAAACGTCAAGATTCACAAGGCCATCACCGAAGCAGCACGTGCGCGCGACGCTGAAAAAGTACGCGAACTGATGGTGATACACATGACGGAAGCGCCGCGCTACGTCAAACGCATGAAGGGCAAAATTCGCGGCAGGCTCATACTCGATTCAGAGATTCGCAAGCGCGTTATTAAGCGCGGCGGTAAAGCTTAAGCGAATTTCTTCTTCCGATTACAATCCTGTTGACGAGCGCGCCGCTCTCCAAGCGCGCATTTGAACCCTGTTTTTGTGGGGTTTTCGAAAGTTTCACGCTTGCAGCGTCGTGCTAATGGCGTCGCCTGAGCGAAGCGTGTCTCACGCGGAGAGATGAATGTCCCCGAGATTCGACGTCGTGCGCAAAACGGGCCGTGTGGTCCGGCGTCGGCTAGTCCGACGCAATAGCACCGCCACGATGCGCGTGGCAGATGCCTTCTCGCGCTTTCCCTTGCTTGCCGGCCTAATCGGCACGGCTATCGCTATTTCCATGGCGGTGCTTTCCTTTGCCGCGCTTTGGCAAGGCCGTGCGCAGGCGTTGCAGAACGCACATGAGGCGTCCGCCAATGTTGTTGCGACGCTCACTGCCGATATTTCACGCAATATCGAATCCATCGATCTTTCGTTGCGCACCATCGTAAGTGGAATGGAAAATCCGGCCGTGATGGCCTTGTCCGACGACTTGCGCAAGCTCGTCCTATTCGATGGCGCAACCGCAACGAATTACATAGGCGGCGCATTCGTGATGGACGGGCAAGGACGTATCGTAGTCGAGCGCGATGCATCCGTTCCTAACGAATTGCGCTTTAAAGACCGCGACTATTTCACGGCGCACGCAGCAAGAGCCGACGTCGGGCTCTATATTTCAAAGCCGTATCAATCGCGCTTGCGCAACGGCGCATATTCGCTCGCGCTAAGCCGCCGCATTAACGCACCGGATGGCTCGTTTGCGGGCGTGGCGGTGATCGCGCTCAATATCGACTATCTCAAGGCATTACTCTCGCGCGTCAATGTCGGCCGAGCGGGCTCCGTTTTCCTCGTGCAGCCAGACGGCCTGATGCTTGCCCGCAAGCCTCCCTTGCCCGCTGGCGCCTCCAGCACCGTGGTTCGCTCGCCTACCTTTTCGTCGATGACGGATCAACTCAACGGCTCTTATATTTCGACTTCGCCCCTGGACGGCGTGCGCCGCATCTATACCTTTGCGCATGTGCCGGGCACGCAACTCATCGCAGCGGTCGCGCCTGCGGAAGATGATGTACTTCAAGGCTGGCGCGAACGCAGCACGATGATCGGCGGCCTGACTCTCATGTTCGGCGCTGGCTTCATCGTTCTGTCGTGGCTGCTTGCAATCTCGCTGCGTTCGCGCGCCATCGCTCAGGAAAAGTTGCAAAGGCTCGCAGGGACCGATTCACTCACCGGTCTCGCTAACCGGCGTGCGTTGGATCGCCGTCTCGACGAGGAATGGCGACGTGCGCGGCGCGCGGATCAGCCGCTTTCCGCATTGTTCGTCGATGTCGACCACTTCAAGCTCTACAACGACACCTACGGTCATGCGATGGGCGACGATGCGCTCGTCGCCGTGGCCGATTGCATACAGCATTCAGTCAAGCGACCGGGCGATATCGTCGCGCGCTACGGCGGTGAGGAATTCGTGATCGTGCTGCCTTCAGCGGCGGAGGAAGGCGCAGTGACTTTTGCTGAACGTCTTCGGATGATGGTCGAAGCGCTCGAGATTCCGAACAGCGGTTCGCCGAGAGGCTTCCTTACCGTGAGCATTGGCTGCGCGACGGCCCATCCGCGTCATAGCGATGACGCGCTCAAGTTGCTGAACAACGCGGATGCGGCGCTCTACCGTGCGAAACGCGCAGGCCGGAACCGGGCTGTCCACGAAAATAGCGCAGCGGGCGGCGGCTGACGCGCTCGAATCCTCTCTCGAGATCAATCGACCAGTCGCGCTCCATTGGCATAATGCATACAAAATATCGTCGTCCAGGGACCGCATGAACGCGTTGACCTTCATCCGTCGCGGACCTCGCGGCATGTTCAGCGTCCCCGAGGGGCGCCGGCTTGCACGTACGCTCCTGGGCTGCGCGATTAGTTACGGCGCCGCAAAACTGATCGCGCTTCCCGAAGGTTATTGGGCGCTCATCACCACGCTCGTCGTGGTCACTCAGCCCAGCCTCACGCAGGCGCTGGGAGCCGCGCGCGATCAGATCGTCGGCGCTTGCATCGGCGCGGTGGCGGGGGTGATCGGGCTCATCGCCATCGAGCATGGCGCCGCGCCGCTCGCCGTATTCGCGATCGAACTCGTGCCGCTCGCCGCGCTTGCTGCGGCGCGGCCCGCGTTGCGGCTTGCATGCATCACGCTTGTCATTGTCGTGCTGATTCCGACAGGCGGCGGGCCCTTGTTTCAGCGGCCGCTGCATCGCGTGCTGGAGATTCTCATCGGCGCGGCGTCCGCGTTCATCGTCGCGGCTATCTTGCCGAACCGCTCGCTTACGACCGCGCATCGCTGCGTGGCCGACACGCTGAGGTGTCTTGGCCAGTTAGTCGCCTTGCATCTCTCCGACGACGCAGACGACCATGAAGCCCGAGCGGCGCAGCTCGAAAAGAAGAGCGCTCAGGCGCAGCAAGCGCTCGACGATGCCCTCGAGGAAGCGGAGCGCGAGCACATCATCGTGCCCCTGCAAAGCCGCCGCGCGGATGCCATCGACAAGGCCGCGCCCTTTCTGCGGCGACTGCACAGCGACACCCTCTTTCTCGCCAAGGCAGTCTCGCGTGACCCGCAAGCGGCACGAAGCGATCATCTGCAAGAAAGCGCTGCCGCGCTGCAGACCCTCTTCGACAAGCTCGCGCAAGTGCTCGGCAACGTGCATCGGGATGACGCCGAACTCGACCACGTGCGTGCAACGTTGGAGTCGCTGAAGGACGCGTGCATGAGAAGCGAAGGCTCGCACGATGTCGCGCAGTTCGTCATCAAGCTGATCGTGTCGGATGTCGATGCGTTGATCTCGGCCATCTATCCCGCCGCGCCGTCCGCGCCGGCTTAGCGCGAAAGACCGCGGGCATCCACCGGCCACAGGTCGACGACGCGATTACCGCGATAGCACACGTATTGATCGTAGAGGTTCACCGTGGGATCGCAATGGCCGGGCGGCAGAAGCAGACGCGCGCCGATAGCACCGCTCATGTTCATAGTCGTGCCGGCTTCCAGCATGCCGTGCTCGTCGTTGGCCGATGTGTATGCCAAAGCGGGTGCATCGTCCGATGCATGCAACCAACGCACGCTGCGCGGTAAGCCGGAATCGACCGCCAGCCCCTTCAGGCCGACATCGCAGACAGCCATGCCGGGCCGCGTCGCGCTCATGATGGTCGACAAAATGAATAATGCATGCCGCCAGCGAAGTGCGCCGTCCCAAGCGAGGCGCCCATAATCTCCGTCGATGAAGAGGTAGGAACCGGGCTGCACTTCGGTATAGACGCCGCTGGCCGCGTCGAACTCGACTGTACCGGTGCCTCCGCCGGTCACGATGCCGCATGCGATTCCGCGCGCTTCGATGGCATGAACATAGGCTGCCGTGCGCTCGGCGGCGCGCTGCGCTTCTTCCTTGCGGGCGCTCCACTGCACAATGTGCTGAGCGCCGCCGTGGTATGCCTGAATGCCAGTGAAGCACAGCGCGGCTTGCGCATGAATCGCGTCGATGAGCGCGAGAAGGGCATCTTCATTGGTGACGCCGCACCGATGCTGGCCTGCATCGACTTCCGGCAGCACGTCGATCTCGACGCCCGCGCGTGCGGCGGCATCGCCGAGCGCTGCGACTTGCGGCAACGCGTCGACGCAAACGGAAAGCCGTACATGCGCGGCGAGTTCCACTGCCATCGCCAGTTTATCGGCGCCCACGAATTCGTTGCTGATATGAATGCTTCGAACGCCCGCCGCCGCGAAGGGATAAGCCTCGGAGAGCTTCTGGCAGCATACGCCAACGGCACCCGCCTCGATCTGCTTGCGGGCAATGACGCTCGATTTATGCGCCTTCGCATGCGGTCGGAGCGCGACACCCTTCTGTTTCGCAAACGCCGCCATGGCGGCGAGATTGACGTCGAAAGCATTCAGGTCGAGAAGCAACGACGGCGTGGCAACGGCGTCGAGTGTATCGCCCGGACGGGCAGCGGGAGGAGGAGCGAACGTCATGCGGTGATCGGTCGGATTGGTAGACAAAATGCATGATAGCGCCCGACGGTGCTTTGCATATTGCATGCAAGCAGTACACACCCACCTTCTGCCGCTTCGAAACATGCAAACGCGAAACCCGGCCACCGTGAATGCGCACGGCACCAGGTTTCACTTACAAGGTCGGCCCGGCGCGCTCAAACGTACTTTCGCGCCGGTGTTGTGCCCGGCTTCTCCTCGTCGACTTCGAGCGCTCGGTCCGGACGCATCGTGAACGAGAGGATGATGCCCGCCGCCATCAGAATCATCGACACGGTGAACGGCAGATTCCAGTTGCCGGTGCGGTCGATCAGCCAGCCGCCCACCACTGGACTGATGATCGCCGCGAGCGCCGAACCTGAATTCATAATGCCGGATGCAGTTCCCGAGTGCTTCGGCGCGATGTCCATCGGCACGGACCACATTGGACCGATAGTCATCTCATTGAAGAAGAAGCCGGCCGAGAGGCAGACCGCGGCAAGCGTGATCGAGATGTCGGACACGAGCATGATCGGCGCAAGCGAAAGAAGCGTGAGCAGCATGCAGACGCCGACCATCACGTTACGAGCCATGCGCACGTTGCCGCTCTTGCGAAGGATACGGTCCGTGAGAGAGCCGCCGAGCCAGTCGCCCAGCACGCCCGCGAAGAACACGCCTGACGCGAATAGCGCCGACTTGCCGAGTTGCATGTGATAGCTGTGCAGGAAGTATTGCGGAATCCAGCCAAGGAAGAGCCAGAGCACCCAGCCATAGCAAAAGTAGACGGCGGTCACGGGTGCCATGCGGCCGAGCAGAATGCGCCACGGCACCGGCGAGCGCTGTTTCACGCCGGAATAGCTCGAAAGCGTCGCACACTCCCCTTCGGTGATACGCGGATGATCGCGTGGATTATCGCGGAAGTAGAAGACCCACACGAGCGCCCAGATGAAGCTGATGATCCCCGTGATGATGAACGCGCCGCGCCAGCTGGTCGCGACCATGAGCCACACGATCAACGGCGGCGCGACTGCATTACCAATGCGTGATGCTGCATGCGTAATACCTTGTGCAAACCCGCGCTGATCGGCCGGCATCCAGTTGGACATGGCACGCGTTGCGGTGGGAAAGGTCGCGCCTTCGCCGAGGCCGAGCAGCACGCGCGCGACGATCAGCGAAAGAAAGCCGCCGGACAAGCCGGTGAGCACCGTCGCTCCCGCCCAGATGATCGCGCAGAGCGTGAGCGTGCGGCGCGGACCGAAGCGGTCGCCCACCCATCCGCCGATGATCTGAAACACGAGATACGGATAGGCGAATGCCGAAAACACGAAGCCTACCTGCGTGTGCGACAAGCCCAGTTCGGCGCCGAACTGGCTTGCCGCGGTGCTTACATTGACACGGTCGATATAGGTGATGAAATACATCGCGCAAAGCAGCAACAGCACGCGTGTGGTGGCTCGACGGAACATCATCGTCTCCTTGAGTAGTGGCGAGCGTGTCCGAGGCGTGTGGCGTGATGCCAGATGCCCGTGAACGTGGCCTGCAAATCTGATCTCGGTACGTCTATGAACTGCTTCGATCGATGGCGAACGGATATGCCATGAGCGTGTTATTCCGTGCGGTCATGGAACCGTCGGATGCGTGGCTTGCGCGGCGTTGTCATTGCGTGTCTCCTTTCGCGGGTCGTCGATGGCCCGCTGTCATGTTGTCGATGGTTCAACTCATATGTACGTCGTTTTGCGGGCTCAGGCGACCTCATGCAAGCGCATTGGCAAGCACCCGCGCCACGTGCAACGCTTCGGTCTGTGCACCATCCGCGATCTGATGACGGCAGCTCGTGCCATCCGCGACGATCACGGCATCGCGTGCATCTCTTGCCTTGCGTACCGCCGGCAGCAGCGACAGTTCCGCCATCGCCTGCGAAGCTTCGTAATGCTCCGCTTCGTAACCGAAGCTGCCCGCCATGCCGCAGCATGACGATTCGATCGTCTTCACTTCCAGACCGGGAATCCACTTGAGCACGGTTTCGACCGGACGCACGGCATCGAATGCCTTTTGATGGCAATGGCCATGCAGCAACGCGCGACTGTGATCTAGCGGCTTGAGGTCGATATCGAGTCGTCCCGCAACGCGCTCGCGAACCAAAAATTCCTCGAAGAGAAAGGATGCCTCCGCGAGCTTGCGCGCGGCATCGCCGTAGCCGTAGCCGAGGAACTCGTCGCGCAGCGACAGAAGACACGAAGGCTCGAGGCCGACAATTGCCACGCCGCGTTCGACATATGGCAGAAGCGTATCGAGCGTGCGCCGTGCTTCAGTCTTGGCTTCGTCGACGAGCCCGGCGGAAAGAAACGTCCGTCCGCAACACAACGGCCGTTCTCCCGCTTTCGTATTGAGATGAACCGTGTAGCCCGCCGCCTCGAGCACGCGCTGTGCGGCACGCGCATTGGCCGGCTCCATGTAGTTGTTGAAGGTATCGACGAAGAGCAGGACCTCCTTAGTTGCATTTGCAACTATTGTCGTCGACGCATCCGACAGAAAGGCTTTTTCAAAACGGGGAAATGCGCGTTGCGGCGCCAGGCCGAGTTTCGTCTTTAGCCAGTGCGCCAAGACTGGCATACGCGCTTCGATAGCGCCGCTCATGAACGGCCAGCGGCTCGCATAGGGCGCATAACGCGGCAGATAAGCGACAAGACGTTCACGCACGCTCACACCGTGACGTGCGGTGCGCGCAGCACGCGCTTCGATCTTGATGCGCGCCATATCGACGCCTGTCGGACAATCGCGTTTGCAGCCCTTGCACGACACGCACAGATCGAGCACGTCCTTCACGTCCTGACTCGCAAGACCCTCTTCACCCAATTGTCCCGAGAGCGCGAGACGCAAAGTGTTGGCACGTCCACGCGTGACATGTTGCTCGTCTTTCGTAATGCGATAGCTCGGGCACATGGTTCCCGCATCGAACTTGCGGCAATGGCCATTGTTGTTGCACATCTCGACTGCCTTGGCCAATCCGTTCGAAAGATCATTGCCAGAGCCCGGCGCACCTTCCAGGCCTGTCAACGGATCACGCGTCACGTTCCAAGCCGACCAGTCGAGTTGCGGATCGAATGCACGTTCACGATACGACGGCGGAAAGCGGAAATTCACCGTATCGTCCATTTTCGGGGGCGCCACGATTCGGTCCGGGCTCAGGCGATTGTCCCGATCGAAGAGCTGCTTGATCTCGCGAAACGCCTCGTTGATGCGCGGCCCATATTGCCACGCAACCCATTCACCACGGCATAGTCCATCGCCGTGCTCGCCCGAGAATGCGCCTTTGTATTCGCGCACCATCGCAGCGGCTTCTTCGGCGATAGCTCGCATCTTTGATCCGCCATCGCGACGCATATCGAGGATCGGACGCACATGCAACGTGCCGACGCTCGCGTGGGCATACCAAGTGCCTTCGGTGCCATGCTTTCTGAAGACATCGGTAAGACGGCTCGTGTATTGCGCCAGATGTTCGAGCGGCACCGCGCAGTCTTCGATAAAGGACACGGGCTTGCCATCGCCCTTCATGCTCATCATGATGTTGAGGCCGGCCTTACGCACTTCCCACAGCGCTTTCTGCGGGCCGGCGTCGGGCATCTGCACGACCGAATCGGGCAGGCCGAGATCGCTCATCAGATCGACAAGGCTTGCAAGCTTCGTCACTTGTTCAGCGCGATCGGCGCCCGCGAACTCGACCAGCAAGACTGCTTCCGGCTCACCCACCAGCGCCTTTTCGATGACAGGGCGAAACGCCTGATTCGACATTGCTAGATCGATCATGGTGCGATCCACCAGTTCCACGGCAACAGGTCCGAGCTTGACGATGTGTTGCGTCATCTCCATTGCATCGTAGAAGCTCGAAAAGTTCACCACGCCAAGCGTCTTGTGCTCGGGCAAAGGCGCGAGCTTCAACGTAAGTTGCCGGCTAAAGGCAAGCGTGCCTTCCGATCCCACCAGCAGGTTCGCCAGATTCGGCTCGCCGTCTTCGCTGAAGGGCAACGGGCTTTGGCAATCGAACAGATCGAGGTTATAACCAGCCACGCGGCGCAGAACCTTGGGTATGCGTTCACGCATTTCATCGCGTTCGCGCAATGCAACGTCGCGCACGCTTTCTACGAGCTCACGCATGCGGGCATCGAGCTTCATTGCCGAGAGCTTACCGAAGCTGCCCTCGTATCCGTCAGCAAGAATCGCGTCGATGGCGAGCACGTTATGCACCATGATGCCGTATGCCATGGAGCGCGAACCGCACGAGTTATTGCCCGCCATGCCACCGATCGTGCATTGCGCGCTCGTCGAGACATCGACAGGAAACCACAAGCCATGCGGCTTGAGCCATGCATTTAAGTGATCGAGCACGACGCCCGGCTCGACTGTCACCGTTCGAGCGTCCTTGTCGAAGTGCACGATGTTGTTGAGCCACTTGCTCGTGTCGATGACGAGCGCCTCGCCTATCGTCTGACCGCACTGACTCGTCCCGGCGCCGCGCGCGAGCACGCTTGCCTTTGCCTCGCGCGCGATCTCCAAAGCAAGCCGCAAGTCTTCCTGATCCCTCGGCACGACCACACCTCGCGGCATGATCTGATAGATCGACGCGTCGGTTGCATAGCGTCCACGCGACGCGCGATCGAACAACACATCACCCTTCAGCTCGCGTTGCAGACGCATCTGCAAAGGGGTCGGCGCCGCTGCGCGACCGGCGCGCGCCGACGCTGGCATCAGATGGATCGGCTTGACGAGTCGGTCTGTGGGTGTATTGAGCATCGTCGCTATCGGTTAGTGCGGGAGGCCTGCTTGGGCTTTTGCATGCTGAATGCTTTATGCCGGCACACCGCATGCATTATTCGAAATGCAATTCGACGGTAGGCAGGCCGTCGATCGAGCCCACGGCGTGGCCCGCCCCATCCGGGAAGGCAAGTCCGGTGTAAGAGCCCGCCGTGATCACCGTGCCCGCGGCGAACGCGACGCCATGCGAGACCGCGTGATTGACCGTCCACGCAAGCAGACGACGCGGATCGCCCGCCGGGTTCGCCGGTGGGCCTTCGAACAGCGGCTTGCCGTCGAATTCGAAGCTCATCGCCGGGGCGACGAACGGGAACGCTTCGTCGTAAGGCACGCCCGCGCCGACGAGTAGCGCGCCGTGATTCTGCAGATCCGCGAGTTGCCACGGCTTCTCGACGTCGGGCCACGCAGCGAAGCGACTCGCCACCACTTCGATCGCCGCATGCACGGAACCGATCGCGTCGATGATGTCGGTATCGCTATACGGTCCGCTGCCTGCCTCGAATGCGCGATTGAATACAAAAGCCACTTCGAGTTCGAGCCCTGCTCGTCCGAAAGCCGACATCGATAGCCGCGCGCCCGAGGCATGCACGCCATCGGCCGGGAGCAACGCAGCCTGGATCGGACCATCGGGCGTCTTCGCGCCGACCTTCCACCCGCCGACGCTCGCGCCGAGTGCATGCAAAGTCGCCTTTTGCGCGGCGTAGGCTTCTTCCGCGTTCGATGGCCGCGCGTCTTCCGGCAATGCTTCGAGCTTCGCGCGATGCGCACGCGCTTCCACGAAGAGCCGCGCGAGCGCGTCGGCGTCGAAGGCCGCGCTCATGCCGCCGCCTTGAGTTCGGGTTTCGCGACATGGCTCGTCAGATAGTCCATCGCCGCAGCCACGCCGCTCCCTTCGAGTTTGATGCCCGCGAGCTTCAGTCCCATCTCGCAGCCGGTGAGCGCGGCCATCAACGTGAGATCGTTGCAATCGCCCAGATGCCCGATGCGGAACATGCGGCCCTTCACCTTGCCGAGACCCGTGCCCAGCGACATATCGAAGTGCTCGTAGATGAGCTTGCGTACCGCATCCGCATCGACACCTTCGGGCGTCATCACACCGGTCAGCACCGGCGAATACACGGACGAATCCGCGCACTGGATTTCGAGCCCCCACGCGGTGACTGCCGCGCGACAGGCGGCCGCGAGCCGCTGATGGCGCGCGAACACGTTGTCGAGCCCTTCGCCGAGAATCATGTCGAGCGCTTCGGACAGGCCGTACAGCAGGTTGGTGTTCGGCGTGTAGGGCCAGTAGCCCTGTTTGTTCATTTCGATGATCTCTTTCCAGTCCCAGAAAGCACGCGGCAGCTTTGCCTCTTTCGATGCCTCGATCGCCTTCTGCGACACCGCGTTGAAGCTGATTCCCGGCGGCAGCATCAAGCCCTTCTGCGAGCCGGACACGGTCACGTCCACGCCCCATTCGTCATGACGATAGTCGGCGGATGCGATACCGGAGATCGTGTCGACCATCAGAAGCGCCGGGTGGCCAGCCGCGTCGATGGCGCGCCGCACCGCCGCGATGTCCGAGGTCACGCCCGTGGACGTCTCGTTGTGAACGACGCATACCGCCTTGATCGTGCGCTGCTTGTCTTCGGCAAGGCGCGCTTCGATCATGTCGGCCTGCACGCCGCGGCGCCAGCCCTCGATGCCGGGCAAGCCCAGAAACTCCGGCTTCAGTCCGAGGTTGACCGCCATCTTTTGCCATAGGGTCGCGAAGTGGCCGGTTTCGTACATGAGGACCGTGTCGCCGGGGCTGAGCGTATTGGCGAGCGCCGCTTCCCATGCACCGGTGCCGGAAGCCGGATAAATCACCACCGGCTGGCTCGTCTTAAAGATTTTCTTGATGCCATCGAGCACCTTCAGGCCGAGTGCACCGAACTCCGGCCCGCGATGGTCGATGGTCGGATAACTCATCGCACGCAAAATGCGATCGGGCACCGGGCTGGGTCCCGGAATCTGCAGGAAGTGACGGCCAGCGGGGTGGTAATCGAGTTTCAGCATGGATGCGCATCCTCTTAAATTGAATTTTGCATGCAAAATACTGTAGCGCAGCGATGCGGCCGCGGAAAGGCTTAAATAGGCCAAATGGCCTAGGGATAACCCGCTGGACGTTTTTTTCGGCGAGCTAGGGTTAAAATTGCCGCAAACGAATTCGAGGTATTGAATGCAAAATCGCGACTTGCCCGACGCCAGTCTTTCGCCGCTCCTACAGAAGGTCGAGCGCATGCGTTTGCACGACACGGTGGTGGATCACTTGCGTGAATTCATCGTGGAAGGCCTGCTTGCGCCGGGCGTGAAGCTAAACGAGCGCAAGCTTTGCGAGACGCTCGGCATTTCGCGCACGCCCTTGCGTGAAGCGCTGAAGGTGCTGGCCGCGGAAGGGTTGATCGAGATATCGCCGAACAGGGGTGCATCGGTCTCGCAGATGAGCGAACTCGAAATCCGCGAGATGTTCGAACTGATGAGCGGACTGGAGGCGTTCTCCGGCGAACTGGCTTGCGAGCGAATCACGCCGCAGGAGATCGCGGACATCAAGGCGCTTCACGCGGTCATGCTGGAATGCCGCGCGCGCAATGATTTGTCGGGCTATTACAGCCGGAATCAGGCTATTCACGACAAGATCAATGAAGCCGCGCGCAACACGGCGCTACGGCAAACCTACGTGTCGATCAACCGGCGCTTGCAGGCCATGCGCTTTCGATCGAACTTCCAGACGCCCAAGTGGGATAGCGCGATACGAGAGCATGAAGAGATGATCGAAGCGCTGGAAACGCGCGATGGCAGGCGCATGTCGACCATTCTTCGTCATCACCTGCTCGGCAAACGCGATGCCGTTCTCGCCGAGCGCACGCTGACCACGGTGAAGGCGCCGGTTGCCAGGAAGCGGACGCACACCGGCGACGCTGGCTGAAAACGCCATACTCAAGCGCATCGAACGCTGCGTTCCCCCGCGCACAGTTCGATCGGCCGAATCCTCGCAAGCTTCGCTACGATTCGCGCCAATGGCCGAAGAGCCTGACATCGGGGGACATGTTGAACACAATAAGAGGTACATGCCTGGCGCTTGGGGCGGCGCTCGTCGTTGGCGGCTTCACGCTCTATTACGACGATCAGGACGTGAGCGTCGCGCAAGCCGATACGGACCGCGCAACGGTCGATTGCCTCACGCAGCAGCTCACGCATGATGAGAAGGTCAGCATTGCCCGCCTGACCGTCGATCACGATAACGCGAACATGCGTCGCGTCTACACCGATGTTCTGTCGCGCTGCGTACTACGCGCCGATCAGTGGGACCGGCGCTCGCAACTCGTCGCGAGCGCGCGTCAAACTCTCGCCTACGATACCGAGTTCCGGCGCATGCTCAGCGAAAGCACGATGCGCATTGCACAGCGACCCTGACATCGCCTTCTCGAAGCACGACGTTGGTCGAACGACATAGGCCGCCAGGCGATGGAGTAACATCGGCAGCCATTGCGCGGCAATCGCATGCATCATTCGGCATTCAGAATGCAATCCACATCTCACGGCAATTCGACGACGATCGAGTTGCCCTTCAAGCGGCCCTTCGACTGGACTCGCCTGCTCGCCTTCATAGGCGGCCGGGCGGCGGCGGGCGTCGAGTCGGTGGAAGGCGGCGTTTATCGACGCGCGATCGAATGGCATGGCGATGAAGGCACCGTCGAAGTCAGGCCGCATGAGCGCAAACATCGCCTTGTCGTGACCGTCGACGGCGATGCGCAGCGGCATGCCGATGAACTTGCCGAACCGCTCGCTCGTATGTTCGATCTGCATGCCGATCCCCGCCGGATTGCAAGCGTGTTGTCACGCGACCCATTGTTGGCGCCGCTACTCGATGCCTCGCCGGGGCTACGCGTGCCGGGCGCATGGTCCGGGTTCGAGTTGGTGGTCAGAACCATCGTGGGCCAGCAAGTGAGCGTGAAAGGCGCTTCGACGATCATGGGACGAATCGTGCAGCGCGCGGGACGAATGATCGATGGGCATTCGCACGAGGCCACTGCCTGGCGGTTCCCGACGCCCGCCGAGCTTGCCGCCGCGGACCTGGATAAGATCGGCATGCCCACGAAACGTGTCGAAGCCGTGCAGCGGTTTGCGAATGCGGTGTCAACAGGCGCGTTGCCGCTCGACGAACCGGACGCTGATGCCGAGGCGTTGAAGCGCGATCTGCTGGCGCTGCCGGGTATCGGTCCGTGGACAGTCGGTTATGTCGCGATGCGCGCCCTGCGCGATCCAGACGCATGGCCCGATGCCGATCTCGTGTTGATGCAGGCCATCGCGCGCCGCAATCCGGCCCTGCTCAAGCCCGCGCAGCAACGAGCGCATATCGAGCGTTGGCGGCCTTGGCGCGCTTATGCCGCAGTACATCTGTGGAATGGAGTGGCGATGGAGACTGGGGCAGCGCGAGGCGGGTAGATTGAATATCAGACGAATGTAAGCGGTCGACCGCATGCAATGCCACCGGCCAAACGAAGCTCCACGGAACCCGAATTTCACCAAGCCACCAGACGCCATCAGGTTTGAACAAGATCGCATTCGGTCGATTGAATACCACGCAAATGCATACGGTCGACTGCATGCAAAAGTCGCGTGCGAGCCAGATTTCAAGAAACTGACCCGCCTTCGACCGAAAGGCCTAAGCCCCTGCCGCACCCCGTCTTCCCGCAGCAATCGCAAGCTCGATCGAAACCAGCAACCCCTCTTCATCGAAAGGCTTGCGCAGAAAACCCACCGCGCCACGCTGCATGGCTCGCTGAACCGTATCGTCGTCACCGTGCGCGGACATGAACACCACCGGAATGCCCCGATGCTCGGCGTTCAATCGACGTTGCACATCGAGCCCCTGCATCCCTCGCATTTTGATATCGAGCAGAACGCACATGGCATCGTCGACGGCCGACGATGCAAGGAACTCCTCGCCCGACGAGAACATCGCGGTCGCGTAGCCAACGGCCTTGAGCAAATTGCCGACGCCGCGTCTTACCGAGGCGTCGTCATCGACGATGCAGACAAAGCTCATGTATGCCAATGCTCCCGTGGCTCGCGTCGCGGCAGATTCATCGGGAAGCGGCCGATACCAACACGAGCCTGCCGCCGCGCGCCGCAGCACCTAGCGTTCGCATGCGCGGCTCAGTGCGTGCAGACGTCACGACGCTAGCATCGTCGGACTCGCCCGACTTGCGCAACGCATAGTCGCGCGTCGTCTCCAGCAGGAAATAGTCACGAGTCGTGCTGTCGAACGAAGTCATCAGAAGACACTTCGAGGCGAGGCCGACGATCGCCTCCATGACCTCGTTTCGCGATAACCATTCGCACGCGGCGACTGTACAAGCCTCATCCAGCGAAAAGCGGTCGGGGAATACGGCGAGCCGTCGCAGCACTACGCGTTCGGCCGCGCCGAGCAGTTTGTAGCTCCAGTCGAGCGAAGCGGCCAAGGTCTGCTGCCGAGGCGGCGCAGTCCTGCGCCCGCCCGTCAGCGACTGGAACCGATCATCGAGTTCCGCGGCCAGCCTGCGTATGCCGAACACAGCCGCCCGCGCCGCGGCGAGTTCGAGTGCCAACGGAATGCCGTCGAGCCGGCGGCAGATCGTCGCGAGCATGTCGAGACTGCCGCGGTCCCGTTCGACCGACACATTTAGCGCGCTCATCTGCGCGAGAAACATCCGCACCGAGGCGCTGGCGAGAATCGCTTGCGAGGTGGACTCGACATCGGGCATGTCGAGCGGCGCGACCCGGTAGCACTTTTCGTCGTGCGTGCGCAGTGGCTCACGGCTCGTCGCCAAAATTCGCAGCGCCGCGCATGCTTCCACGAGTTGTTGGGCGAGCGACGCGGCTGCCTCGATTACATGCTCGCAGTTGTCCAGCAACAGCAGTATCTTGCGGCTCTGAAGAACCGTGATGAGCGCTTTGATCGAACCATCGCTCATGGAACGGTCGATGCCAAGTGCTTCGGCGATGGTGTCCGCGACCATGCGCGCATCGTTCACGGCCGCGAGCGAGACGAAGCACACATCGATCTGTGCGTTAGCCGCAATCGAACGCGCCGCCGCGATGCCAAGCTGCGTCTTGCCAATACCGCCCGAGCCCAGCAACGTGACGAGATGCGCTTCCTGCAACGCACCGACGATCTCCGCAAGCGCGCTCTCGCGTCCGATCAAAGCCGCGCGACCATGCGGCAGGGCATCGAGATGCATCGCTTTCGGATCAATTGAATCGGCAGGCGCAGACACGTCGACCGCATTCGCGAGCCGATAACCTCGACCGGACACGGTATGGATAGCCTGACCGTCAGCGCCGAGGACACGCCTGAGCGTCGAAAGCTGCACATGGATGTTGTTCTCGCCGACCACCGATTTCGGCCACACGTGGCGCAGAATCTCATCCTTCGTGACCGTTTTGCCATTTGCGCGAATCAGCAATTCGAGGATGTCGAACGCGCGCGAACCGACCTCGAGCAGTCGCCCATCCAGACGCGCCTCGCGCATTTCCAGCGACACTACGATTCGACCGATCTTGATCATGCCGCACTCACGCCTGGTTGATTAACGGAACCGCCACGTTGCGCGCATGCGCAATCAGTCCTCGTACGGACGAGCATCCGCGGATACGAGACACACGAAGGCGCTCGCCTTCAGCACGCATTCCACCGAAGACAGCAGAAACAGCAGCGGCGACACGCGGAACTCGACCGGCAGCCCGAATGACATTGCCATCAGACCGATCGTGCAGAGCAACGCATAGACGATGCGCGCGACGCGGCTGCCAGTCAGCACGAACCCAGCGAGCGCCAGCCACAAGAGTTTGCCGACGATGCATGCAAGCGCATCGCGCGCCGAGAGACTGATCCATAACTCGAACGGCAACTCGACGAGCGCCCATAGACCGGTCGCGAGAATCAAGCGGCGCGTCCACGCCCCAAGCGCGATGCGGCCGCTCAAGAACGTATTGGCAGAACTGGCTCGTCGTGAGGAGACTGGATCGTCGAGATAGCGCATGACAGTGGTTCCTTGGCGGACTTCCGCGCGTAACGACGCGGCCTTTATCGAACAACACGCATTACCCGGCGACGTTCGTCTTCGTCTTCCAGCAGTACGGGGTATCGCCGACCATTCGCTTGAATACGGTCGTGAAGTGCGCCTGCGAGCGGAAGCCGCAACTCAGGGCGACATCGAGCATGTTTTGCTTCGACTCGCGCAGCAGGCGCTGCGCGTATTCTACGCGGCGGCGCAGGAGAAACTCGTGCGGCGGCATGCCCGTCGCGCGGCGAAACTGCGAGGCGAAATGCATGCGCGTGAGCCCTGTGCTGCTGGCGATATCCGCGAGGCCGATCGAATCGGCGAGATGGGCATCGATAAATTCGATCGCGCGATTGAGCCGCCACGCGGGCAAGGCGCTGGCCTCGCGCTTTTGCCGGTCGGCCAGCGTGAAGTGCCGTGCGACCAGGCGCGACACGATGGCGAAGCTGACGCTATCGGTGAACACCTTGCCCACCGCCGCGTCCTCCGATTGCGATACCGCGAGCGCCTGTCCGAGCCGTTCCAGCGCGGGGTCGCGCACGAGCTTGGGATCGTCGATACGAATATCGCCTGCATGCGGCCGCCCGAACATGTCCTCGAAGCATTCGCTCAAGACCTGTTGCCCGACGAAAAGATGCAGCACGTCGGCAGGCGACTCGAACACTGCGCTGCAGCGCACGTCGGGCGCCGTGATCTGCACGGCTCCGGCGGCGACGCGTCCGCGCACGAGCGTCTTGCCTGCATGAGAAAACGTGAGTGACGTGCACTTGAGACTCAGTGCAATGCAATGATGCGTCGCGCTCTCGACACTCGCGACTTCCACCGGCGACTTATCGTTGCAGGTCCATCGCGAGAGGAGAATGCCGCCGCGCGGACGGCTGCTGGCAGCGTCGTCGGGAGGTGTGCGCCATGCATGTTCCATTCCGATTCCGTTCGCCCGGCTCTTCTGCGCGACCTCGATTACGGGTTCGGGATACGACATCGACGAAATGGTCATGACCGGTCATCCAGTGAAGTTGTTTGAGCGACTTTGCATGGACTCCACGGTATCGCACGGCAATTCGTACAGCCAGTCGTACGTTGGGGTGGCTTGAATGACCGATGGTTGGTTCAGATCATACGGAGGTTTAGTCGGGTTTCGATGCGGCGCGGGCGGGTTGACTAGCGCGAGGTCTAACGCGGTGCGGTTGTTCAGACGGAGGTGGCAGGTGAGTTATACGTGGGTATAGGGTGTGAGCGGTTCGTCGTCGCGTGATTCAGTACGCACACTGCGCAATGCCAGTCGCCCTCGCCCAAGGCCAACCATCTCAAACCCCACCCCGCGCGCGCCTCACCGGCAATGCGACTCCCAACGCCTCCGCCTTCCTCACGAAATCAGCAAGGGAGCGCGCCCCCATCTTCCGCATGGCCTGCCCGCGATAGATTTTCACGGTGATCTCGCTCAGGCCCATCTCCGCCGCGATCTGCTTGTTCATGAGGCCCGAGGCGACGAATGCCATGACCTCACGCTCACGTGCCGTCAACGTGTCGTAGCAATGCCGCAAATCCGCTACCGAACGGTTCGTCGCGCGACGCTGCGCATCGTTGGTCAGCGCCTGTTCCACCGCATCGAGCATGTCCTGATCGCGGAACGGCTTGGCCAGGAAGTCCTGCGCGCCGGCCTTCATCGCCTTGACCGTCATCGCGATATCGCCATGCCCCGTCATGAAGATGATCGGCAGACTCAGTTCGCTCGATGCAATCTGCTCCTGCACCGCAAGTCCGCTTTGTCCCTTGAGACGCACGTCGAGGATCAGGCAACTCGGCACATCCGGCATGTCGAACGCCAGAAACTCCTGCGCGGAGCCGAAGGTTTCGACCTTGAGGCCCACCGAACGCAGGAGATTGCTGACGGCTTGGCGCATCGATTCGTCGTCGTCCACCACGTACACCATGGCGCTCGCGGTGTTGTTGCTGGCGGCAGCGCTCGCATCGCTGCGCGGATGACTGCTCATCACATCTCCCTTCGTGAGCGGACAGAAGAAGATGCAAAGGCGCGCGGCCTTTTACATCGCCGAAAGCGCGCTGGAAGGAGCGGTCGAAGTGACGCGCTCCAGGAAAAGCGTGCTTCCCAAGCGATGATGCGCGAGGCCATCCACGCGACGGTACTTATTTTTCCTTAATCGTTCAAAAGGCGGCGCCGCGACGCTCACCCACGACCGCTCCCATGCGGCTGCAACGTCACCGTGCAAGTCATCCCCATCGCGAGCCTCATTCCCTCGGGAACACGATCGATATGAATCCGCACCGGCACTCGCTGCGCGAGCCGCACCCACGTAAAAATCGGGTTGACGTCGGCGAGCAAATCGCCGCTCGTCGGATTGTCACGGTCGGCGATCCCGCTTGCGAGACTATCCACGTGACCTTGAATGTCTTCACCGCCCGATAGCAGTCTGATCGTCGCCCGATCGCCAACTTGCACGTGCGGCAGCTTCGTTTCCTCGAAGTAGCCGTAGACCCAGAACGAGTGCGAGTCGATCAGCGCCATGCGCGCGGTCCCGGCCGTGGCGAAATCGCCCGGATAAAGGTTCAGGTTCGTGATGAAACCATCGGACGGCGCGCGCACCTCGCTGCGCGTCAGGTTCAGCGCGGCCGTCTCTTGCGCCACTACCGCTGCCTTCACGGCTGCCTCGGCCGCGTTGTAGGCGGCGACATCGGCGGCATGATCCGACGCCGATTGCCTGGCGAGCGATGCCGAATCCAGCCGGCTTTCGTCCGATATCACGTCGCCCGCAAGATTGGCGCGGCGCGCCGCCTGAGCGCGTTTCATCGCAAAACCGGATTCGCTCGCGGCCATGCGCGCCTTCGCCTGCGCCATTTGCGCCTGCGCACGCGCGAGATCGGCATCGGCCTGCGCCACGGCGTAATGGAAGCGAGCCGGATCGAGCACGAACAGAATGTCGCCCTTGCGCACGAGCTGGTTGTCCTTCACGCGTACGTCGCTGACGAGGCCGGAAACATCCGTCGCGACTTGCACGACCTGCGCGCGCACGCGCCCGTCGCGCGTCCACGGCGAGTACATGTAGTCGAGCCACAGCATGCGAACCAGCACGATCGCCACGACCAGTATCGTGAGCGTGAACCCCGCGCGCAGGATGGATTGCGTTTTCATCTTGATGTCATTGGGTGGTTTCATCGCCATGAGAGCAGCGAAGCGCCGCTGAACATCGCAGCGAAGAGCGCGACGCGAAAGAGGCTCGCGTGCCACGTAAAGCGATAAAACCCGAGCCGCGCCAGCACGAGATCGAGAACGACGAACAGCAGCACGCAGCCAGCAAGTATCGGCAGCAAGCCGGGCATGAGAAGCGAGAAGACGTCAATCTCGCGTGGCATCGGCGACTCCTTGCGTTGCTTCCCGCGGCATGGACGATGCAAAGCCGCCGCCCAGTTCCTTCATCAATAACGCCCAGGCATCGAGACGTTTCGCCCGAATCGTCGCGAGGCTTTGTTCCTGCTGCAACTGCGCATCCTGCGCGGCCAGCACGTTCAAAAACTCGGTGATGCCGCTGCGATACCCCGTGTCGGCAAGCTGAAACGACTTGCGCGCCGAATCGAGCGTGTCCTCGATCGACGCCTGCTGCTCGCCGAGCGAACGCAAGGTTACGACTTGCGTGGCAACGCCCTGCATCGCGCCGATCACGCTCTGGTTGTAGGCGTCGACGGCGGCATCGCGCGACGACACCGCGACGCCGTAGTTGCCGCGCCGCCGTCCGCCGTCGAAGATCGGCAGCGAGATCGCCGCGCCCACGCCGTGGCCCATGCCGTTGCTATCGACGAAGTTGAAGAAGCCGCCGAAAGTCGCCGCCGATCCCAGCGATGCCGTCGCCAGCAAGTTGATGTCCGGATAGAAATCCGCATGCGCCGCGTCGATGCCCTTGTCCGCTTGCAACACGCGCCAGCGCCCGGCCACCACGTCCGCGCGATGCCCGACGAGCTCGGCCGGCAGCGTCGCCGGCAGATCGACCGGCACGCTCAGCGCGAGGCCGGGACGGCGCAAGGCATCGGCATAACCCGGCCCCTTGCCCGCCAGCCCCGCAATGCCGATGCGCGAAAGCGCGAGTTGTTGCTGCGCTTCCTGCACGCGTGTCGTGCTCATGGCAAGTTGCGTCTGCGCCTGACTGACTTCGAGACCGCTGCCGACGCCCGCATGCCAGCGGCGCGTGGCGATATCGAGCGTGCGCTGCTGTTCGTTCTGCACGTCGCGATAGACATCGAGCAATGCGTATTGCAGCGACAACTGCACATAGCTGCGCACCACGGCCGTCTGCAGCTCGACTTCGGCGAAGCGCGCGTCGGCCGCCACCGCTTGCACGTTGTCGAGCGCGGCTTCGCGGATCGCGCGATTCTTGCCCCACAGGTCGAGATCGTATGAAAGGTCAGCCTCGACGTTGTTGCTCCACACGGTCGTGCCGCCAGGCGGCGCGGGCGTGGTGTAGCGGGCATAACGTCTGCGCTCGAAGCTGCCGTTCGCGCTGACTTGCGGCAACTCGGCCGCGCCTGCGATCTGCGCCTGAAAACGCGCCGCGTCAATTCGCTCTTGCACCGCGCGCAGCCCGGGATTGCCTGCGGTCGCGTCCTGCACCAGCGTATCCAACTGCGGGTCGTTCCATTGACGCCACCACGCGTCGGCGGGCCATTTCGCATCGGCTTGGGTCGCGCGCAGAGCGGCACCGGCGTCGAGCGTGGCGGGGTCGATCATCGACTCGTGTGGGTGGATGCCGCCGCTCGTGATGCAGGCGGAAAGAAGCAGCGCGCAGCCGCTCGACGACAAGACCCACAACAGGCGGCGCGTGTTCATGCCGGCGTCTCCTTCGTTTGCCATAACGCGAGGCTGTCATCGCGCAAGGTCAGCTCGGTGAAATGCAGCAACGCGCGCATGCGATACCGCTTGAGCGTCGCCGTATCGGTCGCGATGTTGTCTCCGAGCGGCAGCATGTCGAGCGCCCGGCGCGTCGCTATGAGCGCGTTCTGCGCGGCTTCGGGCGTCGTGTTCGAGAACACGCTCGCCAGCGCCGCAAGCCATGCGTCCTGTTCCGCCGCCCAGCCTTCCGGCAAGGTCGCGCCGAGTTGCGCGGTGTCGAGACGAATCTGAATCATCGAGCGGCCGATCTCGAGCGCCGCGAACGCCCAGCCGATCAGACGGTCACGATTCACGCGGGCATCTACCGGCGCGGATGCAATCTGCAAGATGAAATCGCGCAAGCTCAGTTCGAATGTATAGAGCAGGTCGGCGAGGTCGCCATTGCGCGCGTCATGCACGATCAACCCGCGAATCTGCTTCATGTACCGCGCGGAGATCCAGTCGCCCGCGCGCGGAACGAGCACCGAGAACGCGACCGCCGCCACCGCGATTCCGCCTAGCAGCGCGAAGCCGGTGTCGAGATAAGCGCTCGGGTTATAGACCGTCGGGTTCGTAATGCCGACGATGAAGCAGAAGTACAAGCTGAAGCCGAGCCCGAGAATCGCCGTCTTCGGGAACGTGTTTAGATAGCTGCCGATCATCACCACGATCGCCATCGACGCCGCCAGCAACTCGAACGTCTCGATGCGCGGCAGCACGAAGAAATTAAACGCGAAGCCTGCAAGCCATCCTCCAAGACAGCCGCCGAAAATTTGCCAGCTCGCGACCGTCGGGTTCGGTGCAAGCGCGAACAACGCGCTCGTGATCGCCACCGCGACGATGGCGGTTGCGCCTCCGACCCAGCCCGAGGCGATCCACGCCGCGCCGACCGCGAGCACGGCGACGGCGGCGCGCGCACCGGCGATGGTCGCGGCCGTGCGATTAGCCGTGGCCCGAGTCCTGCCGATGCGGCCGATTGCCTGCAGCACCGACTGCGACCACGGCAAGCGGCCGATGGTGCGCGCGTCGATATAGCTTCGGCACATCAGGCGCAGATCGGCCATCGAAAAGAACAGTGCCGCGCCCGTCGTCGATACGAACTGACGCTGATGCGCCGACAGATCCGCGAGCGCCTGCAACAGCTTGCCGAGGCGCGTGGGCAAGGCATCCTCGAAGGCATCGAGATCGCGCATCAGCGTTTCCACCGCTTCGAGCGTGACGAGTTGCGCGTCGGCCTCGTTCGGCACGACGGCGAGCAACGCGTCGATGAGATCGTAAGCGGCCGCGAGAGCGCGCGGGTCAGCTTCGGCGGCGACACTTAACTTCAGTTGATGCAGCGCGTGAATCCACGCGACGGTATCGAGAAAACCGCGGTCGAGATCGAGATAGACATGGTTGTGAAGACGGATAGCCGGGTCTTCGAACACGGCGCCGCTGCGCAGGCTTTCCACTTCCACACGCTCGCGAATCAGCGAGAGGAAGGTGTCGAAACCGGTAAGCGTCGCGGTGCGGTCGAGCATCGCGTGCATGGCGTTGAGCAAGTCCGTGAAGTTCTTGCGGCTGGCCGCATAGAGCGCGGGCGTGACAGAGCGCGGAAAGATCACCGCGCTGACCACGCTCGCGCAGACCACGCCGATCACCACCTCGCTCACGGTGAATACGACGTTGTCGTACACGCCATAAGGATTCGACCACGCCGGTATGGCCGTGATGGCGGTGCCGTATCCTGTCAGCACGAAACCATACGACTGAAAATTGCGGTAGTAGGACGCGCCGAACACGCACACGCCGATCCACACCGCGAGCGCGATCAAAAAAGGCCACGGCTGCTGCGGAAACAGCGCGATGAGCACGAGCCCCGCAAAGCTGCCGCACACCATGCCGAGCCCGCGATAGAAGCCACGCGCGATCACCATGCCGCTTTGCTGATGCATCATCACGATGATGCACGAGACCATGGCGGTGGCCGGCGTGCGCAGTTCGAGCCGCATGCACACGCCCATTGCAAGCGACATGGCAAGCGCCACTTTCGCGATATGCCTGAAGCGGGGTCCGTCGTCGTTCCAGTATGTCTTCAGCTCTTCCCGCCATCGAGGCAGGGCCGCGCTGCCGGCATCGGCTTGCAGGGTCATGGGGCGCTCGTCGCTTGTTCGTGCGGATATTCGCGTGGTATGGAGTCTGCTGCGAACGCGGACCAGGCAATTGCACAATCGCACGCTTTTTGCGCATGCGCTGCATGAAATGACCGGCCATGAGACGTGCTCGCGTAGTCAGGTCCGGCTAATCTTTGTATGATGCGTCCCAACACAACAGGTACCAGCCAGCCATGCCGAGAAAAGCGCGGAACAGCGAAACCCCGCCGAAGATCGAAGACGTCGAACAGGAAAAGCTCGTCACGCGCCGCTTGGCGCCGGAGGTTCGCGAACGGCAGATCGTGCTCAAGGCCGTCGATCATTTCGCCACGCATGGATTCTCCGGCAGCACGCGTGAACTCGCGCGTCAACTCGACATCACGCAGCCGCTTCTGTACCGCTACTTTCCGAGCAAGGAAGCGTTGATCGACCGCGTGTATGAAGAGGTCTATCAGTGGGACACGAGCTGGGAGAACCTCATCAAGGACCGCGACCTGCCCATTCAGGAACGCATGGTGCGGTTCTATTCGGCGTATTCGGTGGTGATCCTGCGGCGCGAGTGGATTCGCATCTTCATCTTCGCGGGACTGACGCGCGAAGGCATCAACTCGAAATATCTGACGCGTCTGCGTGAGCGCGTGTTTCTTCCGGTGATGGCGGAGATTCGTCTTGCTTATGGACTGTCCGCGCCCGCCAGCGCGCGTCAGCGGGAGATCGACCTCGAACTGATCTGGAGCCTGCACGCCAGCATTTTCTATCTCGGCGTGCGCAAGTGGATCTACGGTCTGCCCGTCACCGACGACGTTGAAGATCACATCGCGCGTCAGGTCGACGCCTTCTTGAACGGCGTGCCCGCCGCGCTCAAACACGCAACCAAGCAGCCCGCGCGCATCAAACCGGGCGCCAAAGCCTGAGTCCGCTTCCAGGCCGGCAAACGCGCCGGCCGTTCGTCTCATTCCCATCGCATCACTCCCGCCTCGTGGTTTTTCAGGGTAAACACCGGCGATGCGCCGCTTTATCCCGCTCCCCGCTTCACCTACAATTTATCAAACGATCACTAATCGATCGATAAACAATTTGTCAGGAGCCGAAGATGCCTGTTACGAAACTTGCCCACTACTCGATCCGCACGACCGATCTCGAACAGTCGTGCCACTTTTACGAACGCATCCTCGGCTTCAAGCGCGGCTATCGTCCGCCCTTCGACTTTCCCGGCGCGTGGCTCTACAAAGGCGGCGACGAAGTGGACTTCGGCACGGTTCATATCATTGGCGTGGATCCGAACAATCCCGAAGGACTTACCGCATATCTCGGCGACAAGGCCTTGCCCGCGAGCGGAACGGGCACGGTCGATCACATTGCGTTTCTCGCGACGGGCGTCGAAGAGATGTGGCAGACGCTGACGAGCGAAGGCATCGCGTGGCGCGATCGCACGGTGCCAAGCCTCGGCTTGCATCAAGTGTTCATCGAAGATCCGTCGGGCGTGACTATCGAACTCAACTTCCCCGCCGAAGAACTGAGCCGCCTCACGCACGCACGACCGTCGAGCAAGCAAAACCCCGTCAGCGAAGGAGAATGAGCATGGTCCAGAGTTCCAAACGATCCAGAGCGATCATCGTCGGCGGTTCGCTCGGCGGGCTTTTCGCAGCGAACCTGCTGGTGCGTAACGGCTGGGATGTAGACGTGTTCGAGCGCGTGCCGGATGAACTCGCCGGACGCGGCGCGGGCATCGTAACCCATCCCGAACTTTTCGATGCACTCGGCGCAGCCGGCATTCAAATCGACGATGGCATCGGCGTGAAGGTGCGTTCACGCGTGACCTTCGCGCAGGACGGCGCGGTGCTGTCCGAACGCGATCTGCCGCAAACGCTGACCGCGTGGGGCAAGATGTATCACGTGCTGCGCGCTGCGCTTCCCGACGTGCACTATCACGCTGGAGTAACGGTGGCATCGGTGGAAGATGACGGCGATCGTGCAACCGTCACGCTCGGCGACGGGGCGATATTGCACGCCGATCTCGTCATCGCGGCGGATGGCTTCAAATCGGCTATTCGCGAGCGCTTGATGCCCGAAGTGAAGCTGCAATATGCCGGTTATATTGCGTGGCGCGGTCTTGTCGATGAAGCCTCGCTGTCGCGTGAAACCCGCGACGCGCTCTTCGACAAGTTCGCGTTCTGCCTGCCGCCGCGCGAGCAGATTCTCGGCTATCCCGTGGCCGGTCAAGGCAATAGCACGACGCCCGGCGAGCGCCGCTACAACTTCGTGTGGTATCGCGCGACGAGCGAAGATGTCCAGCTTCCCGATTTGCTGACCGATGCATCGGGCAAGCGCTGGACCGGCGGCATTCCGCCGACGCTCATTCGCGCCGACGTGCTCGCCGACATGGAAGACGCCGCGCTCACGCTGCTCGCACCGCAATTCGGCGAAGTCGTGACGCGCGCGACGCAACCGCTCTTTCAGCCTATCTTCGATCTCGAAGTGCCGCGCATGGCGATCGGCCGCATCGCGCTGCTGGGCGATGCCGCGTTCGTTGCGCGTCCGCATTGCGGAATGGGCGTGACCAAGGCCGCCAGCGACGCCATGACGCTCGTCAAGGCACTGAAGACGCATGGCGATGTGCAAGACGCGCTTGCCGGCTACAGCCTCGAACGCACGCAAGTGGGCGCGGCCATCGTGCAGCACGCGCGCCATCTCGGCGCATACATGCAGGCGCAGTTGAAGACGGAAGTCGATCGCGAGATGGCCGAGCGCTACCGCACGCCCGATGCCGTCATGCGCGAGACCGCCGTTCCCGCGCGGTTCTGATGACAAAGGAGACGACGTGGACCACAGCGCCCCAACCTATGCGATGAACGCGCACGTCATCGCCGAAGAACCGCCGCCGCACATGGCGAACCCGTTGCTCGACGACCCGCGCTTTCAGGCGCTCGTGCAAAAACGCCGCGCCTTCTCGTGGATGCTCACGCTCCTCATGCTCACGGTGTACTTCGCCTTCATCCTCACGCTGGCATTCGCGCCCGCGTTGCTCGGCCGGCCGATTGTCGCCGGTTATCCCGCGACGTGGGGCATTCCAGTCGGCTTCGGTATGTTCGTCTTCACGTTCGGCATCGTGGCGGTGTATGTCGCGCGAGCCAACACTTTCCATGACCGCGCCGTGAATGAAATCCGGCAAGGAGCACGGCAATGAAACGTATCTCTCTTTCGCTCGGCGCGTTGATGGGCGCTGTCACTTCGATCTCTGCCGATGCCGCCGAAGTCGCGTCGGCGTCACGCTCGCATAATCCGATAGCGATCGGCATGTTCCTCGTTTTCGTCGCATCGACCTTGTTCATCACGCGCTGGGCGGCAAGAAAGAACCACAGCGTGTCCGATCACTACGCTGCGGGCGGCAAGATCACCGCGTTCCAGAATGGCTGGGCAATAGCGGGCGATTACATGTCGGCCGCGTCGCTGCTCGGCATTTCCGCGCTGGTCTTCACGAGCGGCTACGACGGCCTCATCTATTCCATCGGGTTTCTCGCGAGCTGGCCGATCATCCTCTTTCTGATCGCCGAACCGTTGCGCAACCTCGGCCGTTATACGCTCGCCGACGTGGTGTCCTATCGCCTGCAACAACGGCCGATTCGTGCGTTCGCCGCGTCGAGCTCCATCGTGATCGTGCTGCTATACCTCGTCTCGCAGATGGTCGGCGCGGGCAAACTCGTCGAATTGCTGTTCGGCTTCGACTACACGGCGGCGGTCGTGCTGGTCGGCGTGCTGATGGTGGTGTACGTGTTCTTCGGCGGCATGCTCGCCACCACATGGATTCAGATCATCAAGGCAGCGCTTCTACTGGCGGGCGCGGCTTTCATGGCGTTCATGGTGTTGAGCCGCTTCGGCTTCAGCATGAACGCGCTCTTTGCACAGGCGATCCTCGCGCATCCGAAACACGCCGCGATCATGAGCCCTGGCGGTTTGGTATCCGATCCCGTCTCCGCCGTTTCGCTCGGCCTCGCGCTGATCTTCGGCACGGCCGGACTGCCGCATATTCTGATGCGCTTCTTCACGGTCGGCGACGCCCGCGCCGCGCGCAAGAGCATTCTGTACGCGACGGGCATCGTGGGAATCGGCTATGCGCTCATCATCGTCATCGGCTTCGGCACGATTGCGCTCGTGGCGACCGATCCGCTCTATCACAGCGCATCCGGCGGCGTGAACATGGTGGCCCTGCATCTGGCGCATGCGGTGGGCGGCAACGTGTTCCTCGGCTTCATGTGCGCGGTCGCGTTCTCGACGATCCTGGCCGTGGTCGCGGGCCTGACGCTCGCCGGTTCCTCGGCGGTATCGCACGACCTGTATGCGAACGTGCTGCGCCGCGGACGCGCGACGGATCGCGAGGAAATGCGCGTGTCGCGGCTCACCACGCTCGTGCTCGGCGTGCTGGCCATCTTGCTTGGCATTGCGTTCGAGAAGCAGAACATCGCGTTTATCGTGAGTCTCACGTTCTCGATCGCGGCAAGCTCCAATTTTCCGGTGCTGTTGCTGTCGATCTACTGGCGCGGCCTAACCACGCGCGGCGCGGTGATAGGCGGTTCGCTCGGTCTGATCTCGGCCGTCACGCTCACCATCCTGAGCCCGACCGTCTGGGTCCAAGTGCTTGGTCACGCGCACGCCATCTATCCGTACGAATATCCCGCGCTCTTTTCCATGCTCGTCGCCTTCGTGAGCGTGGTCTTCTTCTCGATCACCGATCACTCGGCGCGCGCCGTGCGCGAACGTGCGCTCTATGGCAATCAGCTCGTGGACTGCGAGCTCGGCATGATCAAAAACGGCTGAGACAGGCCGATCGAAATCCATCACGGAGACATGACTCATGGATTGCACTTGCTGCATCTCGCCGAAGCGCCGTCGTCTGCTTGGAACCATGGCCGCGCTCGCGGGCGGCTTCGCTTCGGGCCTTCCGAACGCATCCGCCCGAGCCAATGCGACAGTCAAAGGCAAATCGATCGACATTCACGCGCACTATTACCCCGAAAGCTATTGCGAACTCGTCGGCAGCGACGGCGACAGATTCGGCGGCAAGTTCACCTGCGATGCGAGCACCTTCAGCTTTCAGACGCCTGCTGGCGGCCTCGGTCCGCTGCCGCTCAAATTCATCCGTATCGACGAACGGCTTGCCGATATGGACGCGTCCGGCGTCGACGTACAGGCGCTCTCGCTCAGCGTGCCGATGGCCTATTGGGCCGACCGCGCCTTCAACGCGAAGCTGGCAACGACATGGAACACGGCGGCATCCGCGGTGCACGTGCAGCATCCGACGCGCTTCGTCGTCCTCGCGACGCTGCCGATGCTGAACGCGCACGACGCCATCGACGAACTCGAACGTGCGTCCGAATTGCCGGGCGTACGCGGCGTCTATATGGGCACGAACATCAACAACCGCGATCTCGACGATCCGTTGTTCGAGCCGGTCTTCGGGCGCATCGAACAACTCGATTTGCCGGTGTTCCTGCATCCGCAACAGACGGTAGGCGGCGCGCGGCTCACCGACTTCTACCTGAGCAATCTGCTCGGCAATCCATTCGATACCGCCATTGCCGGATCGCATTTGATTCTCGGTGGCGTCATGGACAGGCATCCGCGACTCAACGTCACCTTGCCGCACGCGGGCGGCGCGTTGCCTATCCTCATGGGCCGTATCGATGCGGGCTGGAACGTGCGGCCCGAAACGCGGAGGCTTGCGCAGAAGCCGAGCAGCTATCTGCGCCGCTTCAATTACGACACGGTGTCGCATTCCGGGCCGGTGCTCGATTTCCTGATACAGAACATCGGCATAGACAGGCTCGTGCTCGGCAGCGACTACTGCTTCGATATGGGTTATGAACAGCCGGTCACGTTTCTGGACCGCCTCGAGCTGCCGCCCGAGCAGAAGAATCTGATCCTCGGCGGCAACGCGGCGCAATTGCTCAAGATATGAGATTGACGCCCGGCGACTGAACGAAAATTAATATTTGTCGCGGACAATTTCCAAGATAATCCACGGATTCCGCCGGTTATGACCATCGCTTGATTATGGCAACGCAAACGCCGCATACGTGAGTGCAGCGTGACGAGCAAGGGTGACGGACCATGTTCAACCAGACAGATATTTCCAGCACCACGGCGCCGCGTCAGAAAGACTCGCTCGGCTGTCTTTCGACGCAGCTGCACAAGGACCTCGAACTGCGCGCGGGCGACTTCACGTTCTATCGCAAATGCAGGCGCGAGGAAAAGACGAGCGAAGTCGTCACGCCCGCGTCCGATCGCGGCTTTCTCATCGGTGTCTCGCTCGCGGCGGGACATCGCCGGCGCATCATCACGGGTAGCCGTTCGGCGCTGCACGAGTTCAGGAAGGACTCGGTCTATATCCGCAATTTCGAGGACGACTACCGCGCCGATCTGCATGGCGCGTTCGACTTCGTGCTGATGGAATTTTCGCGGTCGTTCATCGTGAACACGGGCTATGAGCGAAACGGCACGACCATTTCCGGCTTCTCGGTGCCGCCCGGACGCGAGGACGCCATCTTCGGCCAGCTCGCGCAGGTGCTCGCGCTGACGCTGGATCGTTCGTCCGAGACCAGTGCGCTTTTCCTCGAACAACTCGGCGTCACCATCGGCACGCATCTCGTGGATCGATACGGCGACGCGACCATGAAAGCGCTCAAGCCGGGGCCGCGTCTTTCGAGTATTCAGGAAGCGCGCGCCAAGGAGATGCTGCTCGCCAAAACCGATGACAACGTATCGCTCGAAGCCATCGCGAGTGCATGCAACTTGTCGCGCAGCTACTTCATCCGTGCGTTTCGCGAGACCACGCAGCGCACGCCGCATCAATGGGTGCTGGAGCAACGCATCGAACATGCGCGCATGCTGCTTCGCAAATCGACGTGGTCGCTTGCGGAGATCGCCATTGCATGCGGCTTCTCCGATCAAAGCCACTTCAGCCGCACGTTCTCGCAACTGGTCGGCACGCCGCCCGGAAACTGGCGCAGGCAAGCGGGCAATTGACACAGCCTTTCTTCAGTCGATACCTCGCGTCGCCACATCCATAGACTTTCATACAAAGCATCGCACTTACGTGCAATACGCATGAACGGCGCTGCGCTAACTTGATCGTGCCGAGGCTGCGCACGCCACTTTCTTATCCCGCGCCGACCTTAGCTTCTCCCTCGCGTTTCGCTCCCTTTCCCCAACCTGGAAACGTCACGATGCAAATAGGCGGATTTCAGATCGATCTGGAGATGCGCGCCTTATGGCGAAACGGCGAACTCGTGCGTCTCGGCTCGCGCGCTTTCGATATCCTCGCCGTGGTCGCGGCGGCTGGCGGCCGTCTCGTCTCGAAGGACGAGGTGATGAGCGCCGTATGGCCCGACACCGTCGTCGAGGAGAACAATATTCATGTTCATCTCTCGGCGTTGCGCAAGGTGCTCGGCGCGGACCGCGACCTGATTCTCACCGTGCCCGGCCGTGGCTATCAACTCCTGCAACGCAAGCCGAGCACGCCATTCGATGAAGCGCGGCTCAAGCCCGCTTGCGGCCGCCGTCTTCCGCCGCAAAAATCCGCGTTGCTCGGACGCGATACGGAAATCGCCACGATCCGCGCCATGCTGCGCAACTCGCACGTGTTGACGGTGACGGGCGCGGGCGGCATCGGCAAGACGCGGCTCGCTATCGAGGCGGCCCGTCACAGTGCCGAAGACTTTCCAGAACCGGTGTGCTTCGTCGAACTCGCCGCGTTGACGACGCGCGCGGGCGTGCTGTGCGCCATCGCGGAGAGTTGCGGCATTGCCTTGCCCGATACGCATATCGATGTAGCGCGCGTGGCCGCGACACTCGCCGGCCAGTCGAAACTCCTGCTGCTCGATAACGCCGAACATGTGGTCGGCGCCGTGGCGCAGATCGTCGATGCACTCGTCGCCGGCAACGAAAAGCTGCGCGTGCTGGTGACGAGCCGTGAGCCGTTGCGCGTGATGGCAGAGAGCATCTTCCGAGTGGAACCGCTCGACGTGCCTCCCGCCGATGCCGCGGACGCCGATATTCTCCGATGCTCCGCCGTGAGCCTCTTCATCCTGCGCGCCGAGTCGTTGCAGGAAAGCGTGGCGACCGACAGCGCGGAGATCCGGCTCGTCGGTGAAATCTGCCGGCGTCTGGACGGCCTCCCGCTTGCCATCGAACTGGCCGCCGCGCGCGTCGCCGCGCTCGGCGTGGAAGGCGTCTGCCGCAGGCTGGACGACCGCATGGCGATTCTCGCGGGCGGTTACCGCACCGCGCTGCCGCGTCATCAAACCTTGCGCGCCACTTTCGACTGGAGCTTCGCGCTGCTGGACCGCGACACGCAATCCGTGTTCTGGCGGCTCGCGCTCTTTAGCGGCAGGTTCTCTTTCGAGTCGATGTGCGCGGCAGTCTGCGACGAAGAGCACACGACAGCGGACGCCATCGGCGGCATCACCGAACTGGTCGCGAAGTCGCTCGTGAGCGTCGAATTCGAGCGCGCCACCGCGCGCTATCGTCTGTCGGAATCGACGCGCGCCTATGCGCTGGAAAAGCTGCGCGCCAACGGCGAATTGCGCGAGATCATCCGCCGCAATGCGCGTCATGTTGCACGACAGATCGCGGCCACAGCCTGCGGCCTCGACGACCATCCGGCCGCCTTCCAGCACACGCTGGACGATGCGCGCGTCGCGCTCGACTGGGCGATGTCCGTGGACGGCGATGTCCGCGTGGGTATTGAACTGGCGTCGCATCTCGTCGGCGCACTAAGCGACGCGCATCTTTTCGACGAGTGCCGCATGCGCGCCGCGCTCGCCGTCGATGCCATCGCGAAGCTGCCGGCGGGAACGGCAGACGCAGCGATCGAGAAGCGGCTGCGCGCGGCGTTGACAGCGGCGGCGCCCGTGGTCCACGAGACGCCGCCGCTGCCTGCGCGACCCGCCCGCTGGCCGCTTTCCAGGCGCTTGCACAAGCCTGCGCTGACCGCCACGCCGCTTACGACTGGATGAACTCCAGCAGGTCCGCGTTGACGCGATCCGCGTGCGTGGTGCACATGCCATGCGGCGCGCCTTCGTAAATCTTCAGCTTCGCGTTCGGCATGAGCTTCGACGAGAGCTTGCCGGAATCGTCGAGCGGAACGATCTGATCGGCGTCGCCTTGCAGCACGAGCGCGGGCACCGTGACCTGCTTCAGGTCTTCGGTGAAGTCCGTCTCCGAGAACGCCTTGATGCAGTCGTACATGCCTTTGATCGAACCCAGCATGCCGAGCAGCCAGAACGAATCGATCGTGCCTTGCGACACTTTCGCGCCGGGCTTGTTGAAGCCGTAGAACGGCATCGCGAGGTCCTTGAAGAACTGCGCGCGGTTATCGTGCACGCCTTTGCGAATATCGTCGAACACGGATAGCGGCAGGCCGCCCGGGTTCGCTTCGGTCTTGAGCATGATCGGCGGCACGGCCGAGACCAGCACGACCTTCGACACGCGCTTTGCGCCATGACGCGCGATATAGCGCACCACTTCTCCGCCGCCGGTCGAATGGCCGACCATCATGATGTCTTGCAGATCCAGCGCTTCGATCAGCTCGGCAAGATCGTCGGCATAAGTGTTCATCTCGTTGCCGTTCCACGGTTGCGATGAACGGCCGTGGCCGCGACGGTCATGCGCGATCACGCGATAACCGCGTTCGGCGAGGAACATCATCTGCGCGTCCCACGCGTCGGCATCGAGCGGCCAGCCGTGAGAAAACGTGATCGCCGGGCCCGTGCCCCAGTCCTTGTAATAGATTTCCGTGCCGTCCTTGGTCGTGATGTAAGCCATGTCCGCTACTCCTTCTCGATTGATTGACCGGCCCGTGCCGGTGTGTCATGCGTGAAGGGAGTATTCGCGATTCGTGGCACGGCACGCTTGGTTATCGCCCGGCTTTTGTGGATTTGCACGATAGCTTCACGCAACGACTTCAAGCGACCGCCGACAGCGTGAAGACGAACACCGTCCCACGCGGATACGCCGGTCCCGCGGTGAGCGTCCCGCCATGCGCCTCGATGATCGACCTGCAAATGGCGAGCCCCATGCCCATGCCGGTGTCCTTCGTGGTGAAGAACGCGTCGAAGATGCGCTCGGCAATGTCTTCGCGAATGCCATCGCCGTTGTCCTGCACGGACACGATCACGGCGCCCCTGTCGTCGATGCAGGACGTGACGGCGAGCAGGCGCTGACGCGCATCGAGATGGCTCATGGCATCGGCGGCGTTCATGACGAGATTGAACAGCACCTGTTGCAGTTGCACGCGATCAGCCGTTACCGAACAACGCGCAGCCAGATCGAGCCGCACGAGGACACCGCGTTGTTCTATTTCCGCCGCCGCCAGTTCGAACACTTCGCGCACGACGTAATCGATATAGACCGGCGCGAAAATAGGCTTGGTTTCCTTCGCAAGCGTCTGCAATGCGCGGATGATATCGCCCGCCCGCTTGCCGTCCTTGACGATCTCGCGCAGGCCGCTCGATGCCTCGGCCAGATCCGGCTCGGGCCGGTTGAGCCAGCGCACGGACGCACTCGCGTTCGACACGATGGAAGCGAGCGGCTGATTGATCTCGTGCGCGATCGAAGCGGCGAGTTCGCCCATCGTCGATGCGCGCGATGCCTTCGCCAGTTCGCTCTTCGCGTTCTGCAAGGCGAGTTCGGTCATGTGCCGTTCGGTCAGGTCGGTGACCACGCCGACGAAGCTGCTCACGCCGGACGGTTCGCCCAGCACTTCGAGATGCTTGATGGCGCCGTCCGGCGCGACCACGCGAAACTTCTGCCGGAAGGGCACGCGCTTGTGCGCGGCACGCTCGACCATCTCCCGATAAAACGCGACGTCCTCGGGATGAATGCGCTCCATGATCGCGCGTGTCGCGGGACCGCTCGCTTCTATTGGCAAGCAAAACACGTTGTAGAGTTCTTTCGACCAATAGCGCTCGCCCGTCAGCGTGTTCCAGATATAGCTTCCCGAGCGGCCTATCCGCTGCCCGAGCGCGAGCGCTTCCTCGCTCATGCGCAAGGCCGCCTCCGTTTCCTTGCGACGCTTGTTTTCTTCGAGCAACTCGGCATAAAGACGCGCCGTTTCGAGCGATATGGCCGCCTGCGACGCGAGCAATTCGAGCACCGACGTGCGGCTCTCCGTGAACACGCCCGTCGTCAGATCGTTTTCGAGGTAAAGCGCGCCGACGGCATGCCCTTGCTTCACGAGCGGCAGACAGCATACGGAACGAACCGGCCTGCTGGACAAGGCTGCATCGAAGGAAAAACGCGGATCGTGTTGCGCGTCTTCCACCACCACGGGCTTGCGCGTGCGCAGCGCCGTGTACAGGACCGAAGCGGGCAAATCCTCGCGCACGGGCGCTTCGCCGGCCAGCTGAACCTGTACGCCCTCGGGCGTCTCCTGTCCGCGCGCTTCGGCCACGGGCACGTTGCCTTGCATGAGAATCAGGATGCCGCTGCGCGCGCCGGCGTGAACGATAGCGAGCGTGACGAGCGTGCGGATCAGCTTGTCGAGCACGATCTCCTCAGAGAGCGCTTGCGACGACTTCAGCGCCGACAGCAAATCAAAGCGATGCTGCGCATCCTCGATTTCGACCGATGGACGGGACGCCACCGGAACCTCGGGCAGCGCTTGACGCACGGCCGTCGCACGTGCCGGACCCGCATCGCGTTCGAGTCGGCCGACGAGCGCATGCGCGCCCCAGCGCGCATAACCGTCGATCGCGCGCCGCCGATGTTCCCGCGCGGCCGTAAAGAGCCCGTTCGCTTCGCAGCACGCGCACGCCAGCCGATGCGCGAGTGCATCGATATGACTGAAGCCGCTTTCGGACGCTGCGGCTGCCGCTTCTTCATAACGCGCCAGCGCTTCGAGCGGCTTGCCGACCAGACGAGCGATTTCGGCTTCGACCAGCAACAGCTTGTCGAGAAACGTCGCCGGATTGAGTTCCGCCCAGACCGTAAGCTTCGCGAGATGCGGTTCGATGCGCGCAATGGCTTCGTCCGCTTCGTACATTTGCGCGAGATTGAGCGCCGAATAGAAGTGATAGTCCAGTTGATGCACGTGCGCAGGCGTCGCCCACGTCAGCTCGCCGGCTTCAGCGAGGCAATACGACGCGTTGCGGTAATCGCCATGAAAGTAGCAGGACATGCCCTTTAGCAGCCAGATCCAGAAACGCAGCGTCGTCATCTGCGTGTCGAGCAGATCGGCGTCGAAGGTCATGCGTCCGTCCACCACCGAGCCGAAATTGCCCGGCAGTCCCGGCCCGCCCGTCAGGCTGTGTACGTAGCGCTTTTGCAGTTCCAGGATGTCCTCGACATCCCGGAATCTCACGCGTCGCGCGAACGACAAACCCAGGTCGATTTCGCGATCGACCTGTTCGAGCGGTGCGCCCATCGTCAGCAGATCGGAGACGATGTGATTGCATGCGTAACAACTCATCGTGAGGTCGCCGCTCGGCCTGGCGGATTCGAACGCATCGCGCGCGCAGGCCAGCACATAGGGCAACGGCTGAGTCCAGACGGCGACCGTATCGAGCGCCACCAGCGTGCTCGTGGCGACCGTGTTGAAGCCGCGCGATTCGACCAGCGTGCGCGCCAGCCGCGAGAACTCGAAGCCTTCCTCGTAGCGCCCGAAGAACTCGGCGACATAAACGCCGAACCACGACAGACAGTGCGCCGATGCTGCCGTGATGCCGTGGTCGATGGTCATCTGCACCATGTGGCACAGATGCAGAAAACCGAGCCGTTCATCGACGAACGATGCGGGCGCGTAGACGCTCGCGAGCAGGTTCATCTCGGACTCGATCTTCTCGTCGCGCAACGTCGGCAGGTTCGCGAGCGAGGCGATGCTTCGCGATGCAAGCGACGCGTTGAGCTTGCCATACGCGGCTTCGACATCGGCGGCTTGCGGAAAGCGCGGCAGAACCGTGCCGAACAGCCGAACGCCTTCGAGCGCGGTTTCGACGGCGGCTTCATAGTCCGACAGATGCTGCTGCATGTCGACCTTGAGCTTGTAGACCGACGCGCGCGCGACGACAGACAGGTCCTCGCGCAAGAGCGTGGCGATCTCTTTACCGGCAGCGTCGAAATCGGCGTTCAGGATGTGACACTGCACGCGCAACACGCCCATTTCATAACTTGCGGCGTGGGCCTGCGCCGCGCCGTTCGCGTGCAGCAGCGCCTGCACGACGTCCAGATAATTCAGCGCGGAACGGATAGCGATCGCTTCTTTCGCCTGACGCGCCGCTTGCAAACAGACCGTGGCAAACACGGCGGTCTCGTCCGCATCGAGTTCGAGAAGCGCGCCCGCCGCCTGAGCGCGTTCGATATGGTGCGCCACGTCGAACGCCGATTGCAGCGTCCGCGCATTGAAGTCTCGCAGCAAAATGCGCGCGATGCGGGCGTGTTCGACACCGCGCTCGTGCTCGGGCGTCAACGCATACGCCGCCTCTTGCACGCGGTCGTGAGCGAAGGCGAAGCCCGTCCGGTCGGATACGACGAGCCCTGCTTCGAGCGCGGGTTGCAGATGCCGCGCCGACTCGACGCCATCGCCGGGATCGATCAGCATGAGTGTCGAACGGTCGAGCCGTCGTCCCATGAACGCGAGCAGCCTGAGCACCGCCTGCGCCGCTGGCGGCAGGCGCGAAAGCCGCGTCACCATCAGATCGACGACGTTATCCGACGATTCGTACTCGCCGATACGTTCCAGGTCCCACGTCCAGCGACGCGCCTCGCCGTCGTAGACGATCATCCGATGTTCCGCCAGCACGAGCAGCAGTTGCTTGATGAAGAACGGGTTGCCGCCGGTTTTTTCGTGCACCACCGCCGCGAGCGGAAAGACATGCGCGGCATCGGAATGAAGTGCGTCGGCGAGCAAGGCCACGACATTCGCCGGATCGAGCGGCCCGACAGCCAGCGAACTCACGCGCGCGCCGGCATCGGGCAACGAATCGAGGAACGCCTTGAACCGTGGCGAGCGATCCACTTCGTTATCGCGATACGCGCAGATCAGGAGCACATGACGCATATCGGCATGCGCCACGAAAGCAGCGATGAAGTTCAGCGTGGCCTCGTCGAACCAGTGAACGTCGTCGAAGAAGAGAATCAGCGGATGCGCTTCTGTCGCGAACACGGACAAAAGCCGCGAGATCAGCGCCTGAAAGCGCAACTGCGCTTCCACGGGCGGCAACTCCGCTACGTCGGGCGGCTCGCCGAGCACGAGTTCCAGCTCGGGAATGAAGTTCACGATGAGTTTCCCCTGCAAACCGACCGCCTCGCAAAGCACGGCGCGCCAGCGGTCGAGTTCGCTGTCGCTCTCACCGAGAATGCGCTGAAAGAGCGAACGGATGGCCTGCATCAACGGCGCATAAGGCGCGTTCTGACCGTACTGTTCGAGCTTGCCGGAGGCGAAGAGCGCGGCACTCTGCGCGGTCGCGCGATGCACGCTGCGCACGAGCTCCGACTTGCCCGCGCCCGAATAGCCGGACACGAGGATGAGTTCGGCGGCGCCCTGCCGCGCGTTGCGATCGAAGGCGTCCCGCAGCGCCTGATATTCATGCACACGTCCAAACAGACGATGCGTAAAGGCGAGATTCTTGACGTTGTCTTTCGCGGCCGGTTCGAACGGGACGATATGCTGCATCTCGTTCCAGTCGGCAAGACAGTGCCGCAGATCGGCTTCGAGACTCGACGCACTTTGATAGCGTTCCGCAGGACTCTTGGCAAGCAACTTGAGTACGATTGAACCTAGCACATCGGGCAATGACGCGCGGTAGCGGCGCGGATCGGCGGGCTGCCGCGCGACGTGATTGAAGATCCATTCAACCGCATCCGCCGCTTCGAACGGCAAGTGGCCGGTCAATAGCTCGTACAGGGTCACGCCGAGAGAATAGAGATCGCTGCGCTCGTCGGCCTGTTCTTCCGCGCGTCTCGCCTGCTCCGGCGACATATACGCCAGCGTGCCGCTCAAGGTATCGGCGTGGTCGATAAACTCAGCAGCTTCGCTCGTCGAAGCGCGAAAGCCGAGCAAGCGCATCGTGCCATCGGCGCCTTCCAGCAGATTCGAAGGCTTGATGTCGCCGTGCAGAACGCCGCGTTCGTGCGCGAGCGCGAGCGACTGCGCCGCGCCCACGGCAATGCGCAGAAAGCGGCCGAGTGCAATCGTGCCATCGGCGCGTGGAAGAATCGGCGCGCCACCCTGGTCTTCATAGACGAGCACCGGCCCGCGTTCGAGCCTCAAGAGCGCGAGCGGCCGCACGGCCCACGCGGAATCGAGCTTCCCGGCCGGCGCAAACTCTTGCCTGAGACGCCGCAACACGGCATCGGAAGAAGGACCGGCAGGCGCCGCGACGAGCCAGGACCGCGCGCCGTCTTGCGTTCTCGCGCGATGCCGCACGATCTCGCCATCCACGAGCAGCGCTTCGAGTACGAGCTGATCGAACCAGAGCTGATCGAAATGCACGGCGATGCCGGAGCCAGACGACGCCTTGCGCGTCCCGTCGATGAATGCCTCGGTGCTCAATTCATCTCTCCTTCGGCCATGTGCAATAGCCTTCGATTTCAGTTCGGCCAGTCCGATCCCAACACCAGCCCGCAGAAGTTCAGTCGCCGGTAGTTCGGGTCCCAGCGATCGAGCACGTCGGCGTTCACCGTGCCGAAGGTCGTATCCGGCCGATGCTCCATGCCGCGCGCATACGCTTCGATCAACTTCTTCTTGAAGCCGGTTTCCCGCGGATACGCCTGCACGATCTCATCGCGCTCAGGCTCGCTGAACTGGTCGTAACGCGCGCCCGTCACGTCCATCTGCACGCCGGCGGCAATGAGCGCGACCAGCGTCGAAAGATGTTCCGGAATGCCGGGCGTCGTATGCAGCGCGATGCCGAGCCACACCTCTTCGATCTGACGCTCGGCCACGCCGTGCTGACGCATGAAGTCGCGCGCGGCATCGGCGCTGTCCACTTCGAAACGGTTCGGCGAGTGCTGGAAGCGCGTGTTCAGTCCGACATCGTGAAACAGCGCGCCGAGGTAGAGCAGTTCGGCATCGAAGGGCCTGTTCTCGCGGTGGCCGGTCAGTGCGCCGAACAGGAACGAGCGAAGCGCGTGATGAAACATCAGGACGGATTGCGTGGCGCTGATCAGATTCGTGGCGGCCTGAGCCATCGCGGTATCGGGAATCGCCACGCCTGCAATCGTCAGCTTCATGCCCGCTCCTGTGTGTCGAGACATGGCGAGCGGTCCGTCACGACGCGCTGCATTCGCATGACGTCGAGGACCGTTCGCAGTCCGCGTTCTTTGTCAGAGGGTAGCGAAACGAATCTTTAAAGGCTTTGGCGGGTTCTAAAAAAGCCTTAAGCGCTGCGAGGCGGATTGGCGCCAAGAACCGTGAACGAGGGTGAATACGCGAGATGCCAGGCAGTCTCAACGCACCACGCCCGAACCACGCGCCAACTAAGCGCCAACTAAGCGCGACGGTCCTTAAAACTTCTTAATCCGATGCGCGGCGAAGCATGTCGTTCAAGCGTCTTTCCCGCGCCCACGCGCCGCCTCAGAACATTTCACGTTTTTTGCAGGACTTTAGCCGGGCGGCGTTCCTACACTGCACTCAGTTCAAGAGCCTCGGTCTTCGCCCGAAGCGCGCAGACGCGTTTCGAGAAACTGCACGAGCGCGCGCACCTTGCTGGATTGCCGGCGATTGGACAGATACGCGGCGTAGACCACGGCATCGCCCGAGTGAGGACTGGCGTCGAACTGTTCGAAGAGACGCACCACGCGGCCCGTGCGAATGTCGGGCGCGACTTGCCATTCGGGCAGCAACGCAATGCCTCGTCCGGATACGACGCTTTCGAGAAGGATGTCGAGATTATTCGACAGCAGATGACCGCGCACATCGACACGCTGTTCGTCGCCATCGCGCCGGAAGGTCCAGACCTGGCGCGTGCGATAGCCGCCGCCGTACGCGAAGCGCAGGCACTCGTGCGCGTCGAGGTCCTGCGGTGTCTGCGGCGTGCCGTTGCGGGCGAGATACGCGTGGCTTGCCACGACATGGCGCGGATTGTCCGCGAGCTTTTTGGCGATGAGATTGGCGTCGCGGTCGGCGCGGCCGATGCGGATCGCAACATCGATTCGATCGAGCGCGAGGTCCGTGAAGTGATCGGCGATGACGACATCGAGAAACACGCGCGGATGCTCCGCGAGGAACGTCGCAAGATGCGGCGCGAGGCACAGGCGGCTGTACGTGGATGGCGCCGAGATCCGGAGCGTGCCCACGGGCGCCGCGCCGCTGTCGAATACGCTTTCGTCGGCTTCGGCGAGGTCGTCGAGCACTTTCGAAACCTGCTCGACATACGCGATTCCGGCATCCGTGAGGCTGACTTTGCGCGGCGTGCGCGTGAGCAGCGCGGCGCCGAGCGAGTCTTCGAGCGAATCCATGAGACGCGTGACCGATGACGTGGCTACGCCCAGACGTTGCGCTGCCTTCGAGAAGCCGCCAGCGTCCGCGACTTCCAGCAGCGTCCTGACCGCGAGGAGCTTGTCCATGTTCGCCCTCAATCCACATTTCGTTGCGCCCGACGCAACGCGAACTTGCATTCTATCCATATTCAACAATCGCGACGCAACGCATAAGCTGCGTGCATCGGCTCCGGAAGGGTTCATCACCGCGCGGCGTTTAGCGGCGCAAAGGAAAGCAGCATGAACGCGTTCGATAAACCGCGTGCCGTCGTCATCGGCGGATCGCTTGGCGGCTTGCTCACGGCCAACGCCCTGCGCGCGGCAGGCTGGCATGCCGATGTTTTCGAAACCTCGCCGAACCAGCTCGAAAGCCGGGGCGGCGGAGTCGTGTTGCAGCCGGATGTGCTGGAAGCGCTCGCATTTGCGGGCGTCGCAGTGCCGAATCCGCCGGGCGTGAATTCGGGCGATCGCATCTATCTGGATCGCGAAGACCGCGTGCTCGAACAGTTCCACATGCCGCAGATGCAGACGTCGTGGAGCCTGCTCTATCGCGCGATGAAAAACGCCTTGCCGGCGCAGGCGCTTCATGCGGGCGAGACCTTCGTCGATTTCGATCAGGACGGCGAGCGCGTCGTCGCGCGCTTCGAAAGCGGCCGCAGCGTCGAGGCCGATCTGCTGATCGGCGCGGACGGTATCCGCTCGACACTCAGGCGGCGGCTCTTGCCCGAGATCGTGCCGGTCTATGCAGGTTACGTGGCGTGGCGCGGACTTGTCGAGGAACCCGACCTGCCGATTTTCGCCGCGAACATGCTGCGCGACCGCTTCGCGTTTCAGGACGGCGACGGGCACTCGGGGCTTTCATACCTCATTCCCGGCGATGACGATTCGACCGTGCCCGGCGAGCGTCGCTGGAACTGGGTCTGGTATCGCAAGTACGGCGCCGAACGGCTCGGTGAACTGCTCGTCGATCGTCATGGCGAGAAGCGCGCGTTTTCGTTGCCGCCGGGTTCGACCAAGAACGCCGACATCGTTCAGTTGCGCGACGAAGCGCGGACCATGCTTGGCCCGACTTTCCGCGCGCTCGTCGAATCCACGGACGATCCGTTCATGCAGCCGATCGTCGATCTGCGCTCGCCGCAAATGGTGTTCGGACGCGCGCTGCTGCTGGGCGATGCGGCATCCGTGCCACGGCCGCATACGGCGGGCAGCACCGCCAAGGCGGCGGCCAATGCACATGCGCTGGCGCTGGCGTTATCGGCGGCGGCGGATGGCGGCGAGACCATCGATACCGCTTTGCGACGTTGGGAGCATCAGCAATTGCAACTCGGCCGGCGCATGACCGATCTGGGAATTTCGCTCGGCAACCGCCTGATGAAGGTCGGGCATTGAGCGCGCCGCTTTCTTATTTTTTGATTCGAGGAGTCGTCATGTCGACCCAAGCATCCACCACGACGGGCAGTAGCAGCCCCGTCAAGCTGACACGCGGGCTCATTGCGTTGTTCGCGTTCTGTTGCGGCGCTATCGTCGCGAATCTCTACTATGCGCAGCCGATTACCGAGCTGATTGCACCGGACATCCATATGTCGGGCGGCGCGGCGAGCATGATCGTGTCGCTCACGCAGATCGGCTATGCAATCGGCCTGTTCTTTCTCGTACCGCTCGGCGACCTGCTGGAAAACCGCAAGTTGATGATCATCACCGCGCTGGTGTCGATCGCGAGCCTTGCCGCCGCGGCGTTCACGCATCAGGCGGGCTTGTTTCTCGGCGTCTCGCTCCTGGTCGGCTTCAGTTCGGTTGCCGTGCAGATTCTGATTCCGCTTGCCGCGCATCTCGCGCCCGACGAGTCGCGCGGCAAGGTGGTCGGCACCATCATGAGCGGACTCTTGCTCGGCATTTTGCTGTCGCGCCCCATATCGAGCGTGGTCGCCGGTCACTTCGGCTGGCGCGCGGTATTCGGCTGTGCGGCCGTGTTGATGGCGGTCGTCACGAGCGTGCTCGCGTTGACCATTCCGCGTCGCCAGCCGGATCACAAGGCCACGTATTTCGAACTCATCGGCTCGCTTGGACACTTGATTCGCACGATGCCCGTCTTGCGGCATCGTTCGTTTTATCAGGCGCTGATGTTCGCTTCGTTCAGCCTTTTCTGGACCGCGATTCCCGTCGAGTTGACGCGTCACTTCGGACTGTCGCAAACGCAGATCGGCATCTTCGCGCTGGTCGGCGCGATAGGCGCGACGTCGGCACCGGTAGCGGGACGGCTCGCGGATGCGGGCCACACGGTGCGCGCGACGCTCATCGCGCTGGTGGTGGGCGCGCTGGCATACGCGCCGGCGTTGATTCATCCGGCATGGGGCGTGATCGGATTGGTGGCGACAGGCATCGTGCTCGACTTCGGCGTGCAGATGAACATGGTGCTCGGCCAGCGCGAGATCTATGCGCTGCACGCGGCGAGCCGCAATCGTCTCAACGCGCTTTACATGACGAGCATCTTCGTGGGCGGCGCGGTCGGATCGGCGCTGGCGAGTCCGCTTTACGAGCATGGCGGCTGGCCGCTGGTGGCAACGGTGGCAACGGCGTTTCCGTTGATCGCGCTCACGCACTATCTCGCCATCGGACGGGGACATGCGGCTCGTCACGCTTAATGAAAGCTCGTTTGCCTTAACAAGATTTCAGCGCCGCTTCAGGACATTTTCGCGGGCGGTCGATACTTTGACCGGTAGTTGCATGACCACTTCCAAAGGTGCGTGAATGACTCGCAAGTCCCGATTGCTGGCGGGCGTAAGCGTGGTGGTCGCCGCCGCGCTGATGATCGCCGCATGGCTGATGTGGCAACCGGCCATCGCACCGGTCACGCCACCCGCGCCGGCGTCGTTCGACGCAAACACGCGGCTCGCGGGCGCGCGCGTCGTCGCGTTGGGCGACTGCATCGTGTGTCACACGGCCAAGGGCGGCAAGCCGTTCGCGGGCGGCCTGCCGCTCGCCACGCCCTTCGGCACGATCTACGCGACCAACATCACGCCGGACGTTGCGACAGGCATCGGCGACTGGTCGCTCGAAGCCTTCACGCGCGCGTTGCGCCATGGAATCGCGAGCGACGGGCACCTACTGTATCCCGCGTTTCCGTATATCCACTTCACGCGTATGCCTGACAGCGATATCGCGGCAGCCTATGCCTACCTGATGACGCGCGAACCCGTGAAAGCAAGCGCGCCCGCCAATCGGCTCATCTTTCCGTTGAACTTCCGGCCCTTGCTCGCCTTCTGGAACGTGCTCTTTTTACGGCCGGGTCCGGAGCATCCGGATGCATCCAAAGACGCCGAATGGAATCGCGGCAAGCTGCTCGTAGATGGCCTCGGTCACTGTGCATCGTGTCATTCGCCGCTCAATCCGATCGGCGGAGAAAAGGCTGGACGTGCGTTCGATGGCGGCATCGTCGACGGCTGGGAAGCGCCCGCGCTCAACGCACTGTATGCAGCGCCGAAGCCGTGGACGCGCGAGCAACTCGTGACGTATCTGCGTACCGGTCGCGCGAGCGAACACGGCGCGGCCGCCGGCCCCATGCTGCCCGTCACGCGCGATCTCGCAACCGTGCCCGAAGAAGACGTGCAGGCAATCGCCGCGTATCTCATGTCGATACAGAAAGCACGGCCCGCCATCGCCGATAGCGTCGCGCCGGAAGACACATCGCCCGCGATACGACGTGGCGCGACGCTCTTCGCCGCATCGTGCGCGCAATGCCACGGCCCGGCCGCGCCGATGCAGTCTATCGGCGAGCGCCCCACGCTCGCGTTCAGCAGCGCCGTCAATGCCGCGACGCCGCGCAACGCAATCCAGATGATGTTGAGCGGCAACGGCTGGCATGGCGAAGACAGCACGAACTACATGCCCGGCTTCGGCCAGATCTACGACGACCGGCAGATCGCCGATCTCGCGTCCTACATTCGGGCGACGTACTCGCAACGCGATCCGTGGACCGGCATTGACGCCATGGCGGCCAGCATCAGAAAGGAGAATCACGCGCGATGATCAACCTCACCGTCAACGGCGCGCAGCACGCGCTCGACATCGATCCTTCGACACCGCTGCTCTATGCCCTGCGCGAGAACCTGCAACTGCATGGCGCGAAGTTCGGCTGCGGCCTCGGGCAATGCGGCGCTTGCACCGTGATCGTGGATGGCGAAGCCGTGTTCTCATGCCTGATTCCTGTCGCGGCCATCGGCAAGCGGCCCGTGCGGACCATCGAGAGTCTCGGCACGATCCAGCATCCCGGCGCGCTGCAAAAAGCGTTCATCGATCATCAGGCCGCGCAGTGCGGCTACTGCATCGCCGGCATGATCATGCGCGCGCAGGCGCTCATCGACCGCAATCCGCATCCGACCGAGAGCGAACTGCTCGAACACATGGAGCCGAACCTTTGCCGGTGCGGCACGCACATGCGGATTCTCGCCGCGATCCGCGAAGTCGCGCATCTGAGCGCACCGAACGGAGGCGCGCAATGAGCGTCGCGGAAGACAGGATCGACGAGAAACGGCGGCGCTTTCTCATGTCCGGCGCGCTCGTCGTGAGCTTCAGCATGCTTCCCGGCGTGAGCGCCATGGCTCAGGAAGTGATCGCCGACGAAGGCGCCGAAGTGCACATCGGCCGGGCGACGCAGGCGCTCGCGGGCAGCCTCAAGACCAATCCGTATCTCGATTCGTGGATCAAGATCGATCGCACGGGCAAGGTCACCGTCTACACCGGCAAGGTCGAGCTAGGCACGGGCGTGCGAACCGCGCTCCTGCAGATCGCCGCCGAGGAACTGGACATGGCGCCCGCGCTCATCGACTTCCTCACCGCCGATACGGGCGCCTCGCCGGACGAAGGTCTCACCGCGGGCAGTCACACCATTGCCGATAGCGGCAGCGCGTTGCTGAACGCATCGGCACAAGTGCGCGGGCTTCTCGTCGATGCGGCCGCTCGTCATTTCGGCGTCGCCAGCAATGTGCTCCGCACGCACGATGCGGTCATCGAAGCGCCAGACGGACGAAGCATGACGTACGGCGAAGCGGTCGGCATGATCGATCTGCATCGCGTGGCGTCGGCGGTCTCGCCGCTCAAGAATCCCGCGAGCTTCGACATGATCGGCACGTCGTTGCCGCGCGTGGATATTCCGCGCAAGGTCACGGGCGGCGTGAGCTATGTTCAGGACATGACGATGCCCGGCATGGTCCACGCCCGCGTGGTGATGCCGCCCGTGTACGAGGCGCGGCTCATGGAAACCAACACGCCCGCCATCATGAAGATGCCGGGCGTCATCAAGGTCATCAGAAACGGCAGCATGCTTGCCGTGGTGGCCAAAGGCGAATGGCAAGCGGTGCAGGCGCAACGCGCGCTCGCCGCGGGAAGCCAGTGGAGCGCGGGGCGCGCCTTACCCGATCCGGCCACCGTGCATCGCGATTTGAAGACGATCTCGACGCAGCATATCGAGATCGCCGATACACACGGCGCGGCTGGCACGCCGGCAAAGACGCTCGACGCTCGCTACACGCGCCGCTACATGATGCACGGCTCGATCGGACCATCCTGCGCCGTCGCTATGTTCGAGCACGGCGCGATGACTGTATGGACGCATTCGCAAGGCGTGTATCCGTTACGCGACGGCCTCGCCGAGATGCTGTCCATGCCGAAGGAAAAGGTACGTTGCATCCATGTCGAAGGATCGGGCTGCTACGGTCACAACGGCGCGGACGATGTCGCCGCGCACGCCGCGCTCATCGCACGGGAACTGGAAGGCCAGCCCGTGCGCATGCAATGGATGCGCGAACAGGAGCACACGTGGGACCACTACACGCCCGCGATGGTCACTGAAGTGAGCGCGTCGCTCGACGCTGGCGGGAATATCGTCGACTGGAATTATGCGCTTTGGAGCAGCTCGCATAACGAGCGGATCGTGAACGCGGGCCGGTTGATTCCGGCGCAGATGCTGGAACATCCGTTCGCGCCCGCGCCTTCGACGCCAATGGTGCAGCCTGAAGGCGGCGGCGACCGCAACGCCATTCCGCTCTACACGTTCCCCAATCTTCACGTGATGAACAACTTCTCGCCGACGATGCCGCTGCATACGTCAGCCATGCGTTCGCTCGGCGCGCATATGAACGTGTTCACCATCGAGATGTTCATGGACGAACTGGCGGCCGCCGCGAACGCGGAGCCCGTCGCGTTCCGGCTGAAGCATATGCACGACCCGCGCGCCCGCGATGTCATCGCGCTTGCGGCGGAGAAGTTCGGCTGGCCGCGTGCGCCGCGCAAGCGCAATCACGGCGTCGGCTTCGCATTCGCCAAGTACAAGAATCTGATGGCTTATGTGGCGATAGCGGTCGAGGTATCCGTGGTTCCCGAAACCGGTCAGGTGGTGCTGGAACATGCCGAGGTCGCGGTGGATTCCGGGCAGATCGTGAATCCCGACGGTATTCGCAATCAGATCGAGGGCGGCGTTCTGCAGTCGGCGAGCTGGACGCTGTACGAGGAATTGCAGTTCGATACGAAGCGCATCCGCAGCTTCGACTGGAGCAGTTACCCGATCCTGCGATTTTCCGCCGTGCCCCGCGCGGTCAACGTGCATCTGATCGATAGACCGGGCGCGCCGTTTCTCGGTGCAGCGGAAGCGTCGATGGGACCGACCGCGGGCGCGCTCGGCAACGCGCTCTTCGACGCCACGGGGAAGAGGCTGCGCGACATGCCGCTAGCGGGCGACGGGCTGCGGCGGCGGTTGGACTAGCCGCCGCGCACGAATGCAGCGGGTTGGAACACATGCCGCTGACTGACGAGAACTCACGCGAGGCAGCGCCCCCTGGAGACTTGAGGCGCTCGTGCTTCGGTTATTGCACGCGATCGAGCACCGCCCGCAACGCTTCGAGCAAGCTCGCCGCATCGCGCTCGCCGTCATAGCGATGCCCGTTGATGAACAACGTCGGCGTGCCATTCACGCCGCTTCGCAAGCCGCCATCGAAGTCTTGCTGGATGCGCGCGTCGAAGGCGCCATCGAACGCATTCGAAAGCGCGTGCGCGGGCACGCCGAGTTGCGCCGCGTATTGCGCGAGCGCGCGATCGCCAAGCGATGCCTGATGCTCATACAGCACGTCGTGCGCTTCCCAGAACTTGCCGATGCTCGCCGCGGCTTCCGCGAACTCGGCCGCATGAAGCGCATGCGCGTGCATGTCGGTCAACGGAAAATGCCGGAAAACGAACCGCAATTGCGCGCCCATGGCCGCCTGCACGGCCTTGATTACGCCGTACTCGGCGCCGCAATAGGGGCATTCGAAGTCGCCGTATTCGACGAGCGTCACGGGTGCTTCGGCGTCGCCCTGAATGTGATCGAGCGGGCCGACCGGCGGAGAAAGATGGCTCATTGCGCGTCCTGTTTCGTGGATGAGTTCAATTGCTCGAGCGCGTCGAGAATTCCATCGACGCCCGGATTCACGGTGATCGGAGAAACGTAGGCCCAGCGCACCACGCCGTTGGCGTCGAGCACGAACAACGCGCGCTCGGCGACGCCTTCGGCCACGCGATACACGCCGTAGCGTCGCGCCACTTCGCCTTTCGGCTCGAAGTCGGCGAGCAGCGGAAAGTGCAGCTTGCGTTGCGATGCGAACGCCGCGTGCGACCACGCGCTATCCACGGAGATGCCGACGAGCTGCGCACGCAGCCGATGGATCGACGATAGCGCGGCGTTGAAGAGACCGAGTTCATCGCCGCAAACTGGACTCCAGTCCGCCGGATAGAACGCGATGACTACCGGCGTGCCGCGCAATTCGGAGAGCGAGATTTTCTGATCCGGCGTGGCCTGCAAGGTGAAGTCCGGCGCGCTCGTGCCAATCTGAATGATGGGTGCCGCGTGAGAAAGCGAGGTGGTCATGGCCGGCTTGTTTCCTCCGATGTGGGTGAACCGCCCTGCCGCAGCGGTCGTCGTGTAAACGAGGATAGGCCGGATGGCGCTGCGTAAAAAGCTATCCGTGGGGATTGCCGGATCACGACCGAGGTGGATTTTTATAGACCTTCGTATAGTCGGCGACGCTGCCGTGCGTTTTCGGAACAGTTTTTCAAAGAATGGGTGAGTGGGCGATGCTTGAGTTGCCGCCGCGACTCCGTCTTTTCTCTTCACGTCCCTATTCTGCCGGCATTGGCGGGCCCGCTTCGGCGCCGCTTCACCCTCTCTGCATGGCAGCGAATGCAATGCTGCGTTGCCTTGAAGCCCCGTTTATCAATTTTTTTGGCATCAATAAGCTACATAACGAGTGGAGATACACCGGTGTCCTCTGGTTCAAGTGGAATCGTGAGTTCTGTTCCATCTTGAGCTGTCTGCCTTGCTGAACGCTCAACGCTGCGCACATTTACGCGTCGTGCCGAACTTCTATTGATCAACTGATAATTGGCGATTGCTTCCATGAATGTCTCAACGAACACACCAGGCGAATTCAGACGCGGATGGGCGCAGCTGATCGGCTCGACCGTCGGCCTTGGAATTGGCGTAATCGGCCTGGGCTCCTACAATCTCGGCCTGTTCGCCAAAGACCTGCAAAGTGCGGTCGGCCTGACGAAGACGCAATACGGCGCGGGCTATCTGGCGTTCACGCTCGGACTCGCCATTGGCCTGCAAATGTGGGGACGGCTGCTTTCGCGTTTCGGCGCCGCCCGCACCGCAGCAGGCAGCGCCCTCGCTCTGGCTGCGTGCTTTGCAGGGATGGCGGCGTTCATCTCCACGCCCATCGCGTATATCGTGCTCGTGGGCCTGGCCGGATTTTTCGGCGGCGGCACGAGCGGCCTCACGTTCACACGGGTAATCAGCGACTGGTTCGACCGCAGTCGCGGATTCGCGCTGGGTCTGACACAAGTCGGGCTGGGACTGTGCGGAGCCATTCTGCCGCCGATCATCGCCATGACGATCGCCCGATCCGGCTGGCATGCCGGTTATCTGATGCTCGCGGCGATCGCGGCTATTGGTGCACCCGTCTCGCTCCTGATCCTTCGGGACAATCAGCAAGACATCTCGAACGCTTCAAACAATCCCGAAGTCGCCGATCCGAAAGCGCTGGCGAAGGAGTTTGCCGCGGTCAAGCGAAGCCGGACTTTTTGGCTCATGTTCGTGGCCTTCACGTTGTCGACGCTATTCGTTGCAGGCAGCGCGCAGCACATGGCGCCGATGCTTCGTGAACTCGGTGCGACACCGACCTCGGCGGCGAAGTATATGAGCCTGATCGGCGTGGGCACGATCTGCGTGCGCCTGATCGTCGGTTGGCTCTCCGACCACGTGCATGCGCCGCGCCTCATGGCGTTCTCCTGCCTCGTCGGGATGGGCGGCGTCCTGTCGCTCAAACTGGGCGGCCTCGCCTTTGCACCGCTCTATGCCTTCACGGTCGGCTGGGCATTCGGCGGAGAGATCGATTTGGTCGCTTATATGTGCACTCGCTACTTCGGGTTGCGCATGTTTCCACGCGCTTATGCATGGCAGTACGGCTCGCTGTGCATCGCGGCCGGTGTGGGCCCGCTTGGTATCGGCTGGCTCGCGGATCGTCTCGGCAGCTATCAACCGGCGCTCGTGCTGTGCGCCGCGCTGGCCGCTGGCGCCGCCTTCACTTTCCTCTTGCTGCCACGTTACGACGGCACCGCTGGCGACGCGCACCGGCAAGAGAACTTCGGACTGACCTCGACCGATTGAGCAGTCACATAACGAGTACGTATTACTTCATCAGGAATGACGCAATGATCCACTTCGACCATGTCTGCCTTGCAGCGCTCAACGTCTATGAAGCCACGTTCCGGCTCAGCCGTGAAACCGGCTTAGGCAACTACGACGGCGGCTTCTTTCCACTCTACGGCATCGGCCATAAAGTCGTACCGCTCGCGCCGGATATCTATATCGAAGTGGAAGGAATCGTCGATCACACCGTTCTCCAGCGCGATCAACCTCTGCCAAGGTTTTTCGAGCAACAGACACGAAATGGCGACTGTTTCGTCGGCTGGTGCCTGCGGACCGATTCGCTCGATGAACTGAAAGCGTTCGCCCGGCATCACGGAACAGTGATCGATGAAAGCACGACCGGCAAGGATGCCGGGCGCCAGATGATGAACGGCAATCGCGGCTTTGCGCTGCAAACGCCCAGCGCGATGACAGCGTGGCCTATTGGCAAGCCAAATTTGTACTTCAAGCCCGGTAACGCTCCGCATACCGCGAGTCTGCCCGTGGAACCGGGAACTGGAAGCGTACGCGGCGAAGGTCTCGACTGGATCGAGATCGGCGAAGACGAAAGCGCGCTGGCCAAGTGGCTCGGCGAGATTGCACGACCTTCCGATTTCCCGTTCGAGATTCGTTACAACGGCAAGACCTCGGGACTTTATGCGCTCGGCGTGAGAACGAGCGACGGAGAACGGGAGATCCGCCGCGCGTCCGTGCAGCTTTGAGCTTCCCGACATCGCAAACCGCGCAAAGGCAGTGACCGGCCTTTAGCCCGACGCCCACGTCCGTCTCACCGTGACGGGTGGGACAACCGCATCGACCCATTTCGTATTGCCGATATCGATCGTCGCGACCATGACGAGCCCGTTTGTCGCGCCAAAATCATGGAGTATCACGTGAAGTTCAAGCACCTCGCTGTTGCGGCAGGACTTTTGACTGGCCTGCAAGTCCCGATTGCGCATGCGCAAAGCAGCGTTACGTTGTACGGGTTGATATCGGTGGGCGTCGCTTATTCGCCGAATCAATCCGGTCATCATACGTATCAGGCCATCACCGGACAAAATCAGAGCCCGCGCTGGGGACTGCGTGGGATCGAAGATCTCGGCTCGGGCCTGAAGGCAGTATTCACGCTAGAAAACGGCTTCAATGCGTTGAACGGCGCATTGAGCAACAACGGCCGCGAGTTCGGCAGACAGGCTTTTGTCGGCCTTTCGAGCGACGCTTGGGGTACGCTTACCGCTGGCCGTCAGTACGATGCCGTCGTCGACTATCTGGGACCCAATACGGCATGGAGCTGGCTCGGGAGTATTGGCGATAGCGACAACACCTTCAACAATATTCGCATCCAAAATTCGTTGAAGTATGTGAGCCCGGACTTCCACGGTATCAAGGCCACTGCCTTGTATGGCTTCAGCAACTCATCCGGCGGCTTTGCGGACAATCGTGCCTTCAGCCTCGGCCTCCGATACGACCACGGTCCCTTCAACTGGAACGTTGCGTATGCGGAGTACGACTCGCCGTACAGCAACACCAATCAAACGGGCGCCGTCGACAACGATTACTCGCCCACGTATCTGCTGTTCACGCACAGCGCGTTGCCTTCGAAGGCCTATGCCAGCAAACAAAGAATTCTCGGCACCGGCGGCTTCTATGTAGCAGGCCCGCTTCGCTTAGGCGCAATGTTCACGAACGTGGATTACAGCTATCTCGACCAGAGTCACCTGAATCTGAAAAACTTCAACGTGAGCGTCAACTACAACATTCGGCCCGACTTGCTGATCGGCTCCGCCTACTTTTTCACGCGCGGAAAATACGACAATCCCGACCAGTCGCCGATGTGGCACGAGCTGAACGTCACGGTCGATTACATTCTTTCGAAGCGCACGGATATCGCCATGCTCGCCTTCGCCCAGCAAGCTGCGGGCGATGCCACGCACGCCACCGTGCTCGGCTACGGACCGTCGAGCAGCAAGCGTCAGCTCGTGGTGACGCTCGGCATTCGTCACAAGTTCTGAACGCGATCATTCGATGCACCGAGTCTGCCCTCCTCTTTCTGGATGAGTACACTGTCAGCGACGCTCGAAGGTCGCGGCGTCGAACTCATAGAGAGCACATGGACAAGCTGTTGGCATTGAGAACCTTGCTGGCGGTAGCGGAATCCGGCGGCTTCACGGCAGCCGCGCATGAACTCGGCAAGACGACGTCTTCCGTCATGCGACTGATGGACGGACTCGAAGCGTCGCTCGGCACGTCGCTTCTGACACGCACGACGCGCAGCGTCACGCTCACCGACGCCGGTGTGACCTACGTCGAGCAAGTGCGCCAGGTGCTGGCCGATCTGGCGGGCGCCGACGATAGCGTCATCGACACCGGTATCGATCCCATGGGCTCGTTGCGCGTGAGCGTATCGGCAACTTATAGCCGGCTGCATATCGCCCCGCATATCGCGACGTTTCTACGGCAGCATCCGCGCGTGAACCTGGAACTGGTCGTGTCTGACAGTCACATGGATCTGGTCAGCGAGAAGATCGATCTGGCCTTGCGCGTTGGCGTGCCGACCGCCGACCCTCGTCTCATCGTGAAGCGGCTCGGCCACAGTGCGCGATGCGTCGTGGCAAGTCCGGCGTACTTGCAGAGGCGAGGCCATCCACACGCAGCTTCGGAACTCGTTGCACACGACTGTCTGCGGTTTGCGTATAAGCCCGGCAACCGGCAGAAGTGGGTATTCCGCTACCCTGACAGAAGCGAATCCGTCGATGTCGGCGGTCAATTGTTGACGAACAATCTCGACATGCTCGCGGGCGCGGCGCTCGGCGGGCTGGGCATCGCTCTGCTGCCGCAATGGCTCGTCGGGGCGTCGGTACGCGACGGATCTTTGATTGCCTTGTTCGACGACGCGCAGGTCACGCCGGAGGGCGGCGACGCTTTCGTCTATGCGACTTACCTGCCTAACCGGCGTCATTCGCGAAAGGTGCATGCGTTCATAGACTTCGCACAGCGCGCGATTGCGGCGCCGGGTCATGCGGTCAGAACCGGGCCTTAGTCCGTCGATACCGCATCAAACAAACCGCGCCAGCATCGGCAACAACACCGGCACGACGAACGCCGTGAACACACCGTTCAGCCCCATTCCAAGCCCGGCAAACGCGCCCATCTCCTCGCTCACCTGAAACGCGCGCGCCGTTCCGATGCCGTGCGACGCCACACCGAGCGCAAACCCGCGCGCTTCGACTTCGTTCACACGAAGAAGGTTGAGGATGCCCCGCGCGGCAACCGCACCGAAGACGCCCGTCGATATCACCAGCACCGCCGTGAGCGACGGCACACCGCCGACCTGTTTGGCAACCGCCATGGCGATAGGCGTCGTAGCCGACTTCGGCGCAAGCGATGCCACCGTCTGGCGCGATGCGCCCATGAGCGCGCCCACCGACACCGCCGAGACGATCGCCGTCAACGAGCCCGCCGCAAGGCTTACGATGATCGGCAACGCGAGCCGCCGCAGATTCGCAAGCTGCCGGTAAAGCGGCAACGCGAGCGCAACGGTCGCGGGTCCGAGCAGAAAATGCACGAACTGCGCGCCATCGAAGTACGTGTCGTACGGCGTGTTGCTGGTCTTTAGCACGACGACGACGATCGCCACCGCGATCAACACCGGGTTTGCCAGCGGATTGAATTTGAAGGCTGCGTAGATGCGCTGCGCAATGAGGTAAGCGAGCAGCGTGATCGTGAGCCCGAGCAGCGGCGTGGCCGCCAGATAGACCCAAATACCTCCGAGGCGTGGGATCGCGGTCATGCGGCGCCTTTCGTATCGTTGGAGAGGCGGCGCTGTCGGCGCAGCATCGCGCGCATGACGAGCGCGGTGACCGCAATCGCCAGCGTCGTGCTAACCGCGATGGCCACGACGACCGCGACGAGGTCGCCACTCAGCGCTTTCGCCGACACCATGATGCCGACGCCTGCAGGCACGAAGAGTAGCGAAAGATGACGGAGTATTTCGAGCGCGGTGGGTTCGAGCGCGTTGGCGGCCTGCGGACGTATCGCGAGAAAGCCGAGCAGCATGAGCATGCCGACGACAGGTCCAGGAACGGGAATGCTGAACAAATAGGAGACGCCTTCGCCCAGACACTGGAAGACGAGCAAGGTGGCTAGCGCTGCGAGCATGGAGTCTGTGTGGTCCGATTGAGAGAACGCGTTGCGCCCGTATTCTAGTCAATCGAACTCCGATGCGCCGCGTGACGCATCGGATGCCTTGCCTGCGAAGAGACGTTACTTGCCTTGCGTGGCGCTGGCCGTGGCAGGTTCTTCGCTCGTGGAACTCTCCGGGTCCTCGGCTTCCAGTTGAGTGCGTGCCTGCTCCCAGAATTCTTCGGCACGTCCATCGGGGCTGCCTTCTCGTTCCCATAGTTCATAGGCGCGGCGGCGAATGCGGTCCTGTTCCTTATGATCTTCCATGTCTTCTCCATGATTGGCTACGAACCGGCGCCGACGCGCTACCTAGAGTCGAAGCCCCGGCAATTGTGAATACCCTCAACAACGCTTATTGCCGCAATACCAGTCCGACCAACGAGGTCTTGTCATAGATCGCCACTTTCCAGCACAACGAAGCCGGATCGGCTGCGCGCCTGCTTGATCATCGCCGCCCGGCCGATTGCCGGCGCATGCCTGATGAACAGAGCGAGTTCGGGCTCGGATACACCTGGCACGCCGTGACGATCGCGCAAGGCGTCGTGCGTGACGGCTCCGCGGTGCTCCACGCCACGCACATTGAAGCGAAAGTTGACCGCTTCGGAAAAGCTGTCGTCGACCGCGCCGAATACGTCGGCGGAATCGATGTTCCTTTGGGCAGCGCTTTCCTCATCGACCAGACCTTTTCCCTTCAGAAACTGGGAAAACTGGCGACCCATGTCGAAGGACACGCGTTCGAAGTCCACGTTCTGAAGAAATGCGAATCTCATGGCTCTCTCCGTTGCAGCATTTGAGTTACGACAAGCAGGCGGCGTGCCGGGACGGATTTTCTCTCCGACGACTGTGCGCAAGCGCACGGCCGCGGTGCGTTCACATGCATCGGAAGACTGTGGATCGGGCTGCGCGCGACTACCGCTGTCGCTAGGCATGGCCATTGCAGAGCCGAGCCGTAACCGTCGCTTACGCTAAATCCAGAATCAGCGCCCTGAAATGACGCCGCGAACACTCATCCCTTTTTGCAAGTAAGGAACGAAACGATGACCGCAACGAAGAACCAGTACACGATGCAGGACCCGCTCAAGCAGTACCCCGGTCCCGACTTCGAGCGCCAGCCGCAGTCCGCGCCCGGCCTCGCTCAGGACATGAAGCCGCGTCCCGATCACGGCGAGGACAGCTATCAAGGGTTCGGCCGTCTCAAGGGCCGCCGCGCACTGATCACGGGCGCCGACAGCGGCATTGGCCGCGCCGTGGCGATTGCCTTTGCGCGTGAGGGCGCGGACCTCGTCCTCAATTATTTGCCGTCCGAGGAGCCGGACGCGCGCGAAGTGCTTGAACTCGTGCAAGCCGCAGGCGTGAAGGCCGTGGCGCTGCCAGGCGACATCGGCAGCGAAACCTTCTGCGGCGATCTCGTCAGCCGCACGGTTGCCGAACTGGGTGGACTGGATATTCTCGTCAACGTGGCGGGCAAGCAAACGTCGGTGGAAACCATCGTTGAACTGACGACAGAGCAATTCGAAGCCACTTTCCGCACGAACGTCTTCGCGATGTTTTGGCTGTGCAAGGCGACGCTCCCGCATATGCCGCCGGGCGGGACCATCATCAATACGACGTCCATCCAGAGCTATCAGCCGAGCCCGTCCTTGCTCGATTATGCGCCTTCGAAGGCCGCGATCACTGCGTTCACGCATGCGCTCGCCAAACAGGTCGCATCGAAGGGCGTGCGCGTGAATGCGGTGGCGCCGGGCCCGGTGTGGACGCCGTTGCAATCGAGCGGCGGCCAGCCGCAGGACAAGATCGAGGTATTCGGTTCCGAAGTGCCGATGAAGCGGCCCGGCCAGCCCGCCGAACTCGCGCCCATTTACGTGCTGCTTGCATCGCAAGAGTCTAGTTTCGTGACCGGAGAAGTCTATGGTGTGACAGGCGGCAATCACTTGCCTTGATGCCTCGGTGCGGGCGGGCGCGATTGGCGATCAACATTTATGATGCTCGTCATGGCTCTGGCGCCTCGACGCCAGAGCCGAACCGAACCGAACCATGCTCCCTTAGGCGAAGAAACCATGACCAAGATGCCCTACCGCAACGCGTTGATCATCGGAGCGGGCTCCGGCATCAGCGGATCGCTCACCCGGCTTTTGCGCGACGCCGGTCTGCCGGTCGTGATTGCCGCGCGCAACATCGACAAGCTGAAGCCGCTCGTCGATGAAACCGGCGCCATCGCCCTGACCGTCGATGCCGCCGATCCCGCTCAGGTCGAGCGGCTCTTTGCGGAAACCGAAGCGCGCATCGGCGCGCCGGAGATCGTCGTGTACAACGCGAGCGGGCGAGTGCGCGGTCCCATTGCGGAACTCGATCCGGCGGAGGTCGGGAAAGCGCTCGGCGTCACGGCGTTGGGCGCGTTCTACGCGGTGCAGGCAGCGGCGAAGCGCATGACGCCCGCGGGCAAAGGCGCCATTCTGCTGACGGGCGCGACAGCGGGCATCAAGGGCTTTGCGCTCTCCGCGCCTTTCGCGATGGGCAAGTTCGCGCTACGCGGTCTTGCGCAGAGCGCGGCGCGCGAGCTAGCGCCGAAGGGCATTCATGTCGCGCATATCGTCGTCGATGGCGGCGTGCGGGCGGAGCATCGGCCTGATCCCGTGGACAAGCCCGACAGCACGCTCGATCCGGATGCCATCGCGCAAACTTATATGGATTTGCTGCGACAGCATCGCAGTGCGTGGTCTTGGGAGATCGAGGTTCGGCCTTGGGTGGAGACGTTTTGAGGGGATTTTCCTTTCGATACCGACGCTCCCCATGAACCTCTCCTTCGAAGTCCTCCAGGCCCTCGACGCCATCGACCGCACCGGAACCTTCGCAAAAGCGGCGGAAGCGCTTCACAAAGTCCCCTCGTCGCTGACGTATCTTGTTCAGAAGCTGGAACTCGATCTCGGTGTGACGCTCTTCGACCGCACCGGGCGGCGCGCGACGCTCACGCAGGCAGGACGCCTCGTCGTCGATGAAGGCCGCCGTTTGCTCGAAGCCGCCGCCGATCTCGAACGCAAAGCCAAACGCGTGCAGCACGGCTGGGAAACGGAACTGCGGCTCGGCATCGACGAAATCATTCCGTTCGACATGTTGTGGAAGCCCGTCAGCGCCTTCTACAGTCTCAAGCTCGACACGCGCCTCGTGCTCTCCAAGGAAGTGCTCGGCGGTTCGTGGGACGCGCTGCTCACGCGCCGCGCGGATCTCGTCGTCGGCGCGGCAGGCGAGCCGCCGCTCATTCCCGATCTCATCGCCAAGCCAATCGGCTCGCTCAAGCATGTGTTCGTGGTCGCGCCCAATCATCCGCTCGCGTCGGCAAAAGGGCCGCTTTCCGCCGATACCGTCGCGCAGCACCGCGCCGTTGCCATCGGCGATACCTCGCGCGAACTCGCGCCGCGCACCATCGCCATCGGGCCGAATCAGGAGGTGCTCACCGTGCCGTCGCTCGAAGCCAAACTGCACGCGCAGTTGCAAGGCATCGCGGCCGGCACCATTCCCGAATGTCTCGCCGATGAACATCTCCGGCGCGGCACGCTCGTCAGCAAGGAAGTCATCGGCATGCGAGATATCACGTACTTCTATCTCGCGTGGCGCAGCGATCGCGTCGGACGCGCGCTGCAATGGTGGGTCGATCAGCTCGATCGCCCGGACCTGATCGATGAAGCCGCGCATCAACGCATCGCGGCCGCGTGATGGCGATGCGGTTATGAAAGGCGTGCGGCGGACGCATCGCCGCATGGCGCTCGCGTGAGATCGGCTCAACGCCGCCTTCCATCGAATGCGCCGAATCGAACGCGTTCTTAGCGTATTCAGAGGGCACGGAGCCGCGCACAAGTTTGTCCAACTCGCGCGCCAGAGCAAGCAAATGACTCAGCGCCGCGCTTCCCTTGAATCCGCGGAATCCGCCGAATCCGCTGAATCGCACGCGGTCTTGAGCGTGTTCAAAAGGCGCAACGCCGCGCGAAAATCGTCCCACTCGCGCCATTGCGGAAAGCGCGCGCACGCCGTTTCCAGCACCGTCATCGCCTGCGCGTTGCGGCCGCTCGCATGCAAGTGACGCGCGTAGCTCGTGGCCGCGGTCAGATAGAACGAATCGCTACCCTGCATCGACGCCGTTTCCAGCGCGGACGCAAAGCAGACTTCCGCATCGAGCGACGCGGCCTCGCCCGGCGGCCCCATCAGCAGAAGTTCGCCCTGCGTGCGCAAGAGTTCGCTCGCATACCACGCGTCGCCATTGTCGTTGCAACGCTTGAGCGCGCGCACGGTCGTGTCGATGGCCTCGCCGTGCCGTCCCGCCTGCCCGAGCGCACGCGCATATTGCGCGGCAAGCATGGAGCGCGGCGCGTTGAAGCCGAGCGTATCGAGTTCCTTCAACGCCGCGTCGAACGCTTGAAGGACGTCGGGCGTGATGTCATCGAGCGAAATCAGGTACGCGTCGAATGCCGCGCCGCACGCCTGCGCAACGTTCAAACCCGTGCGCATCGAAATCCCAAGCAGCATGTCGATAGCCTGCCGCGCCGCCTCCCGTTCGCGCGAGAGCAACGCCAGCGGGATGCGCGCTTCGATCAGCACATAAGCGGTCACGATAGCCTGCTCGGCGGCGCATGCATCCACGACGCACGCTTCGGCCAACCGCCGCGCCTCGTCGCGCGCGCCTTGCAGCCAGAGCACGCGCGCAAGCGTGGCCTCCCCGACGATCCGCTGATCGACCGATCTCCCAAGCGGCATACGCGTCTGCAAGCGCGCCGCATGCTGCAGAAAGTGTTCGAGCGATGCCCGCGCCTTCGCCTGTTCGCCCGCATAGTGGGAAGCAATGCCGAGCAGCCGGTAGCCGAGCAGCACATCGGTCGATTCCGGCTCGGCGTCGGTGGTCTGCGAATCGGCGGCGAGTGCCGCGAAGCGCCGGGCGAACGACAACGCGCTGCGCACTTCGCCCGCGCTTTGGCTCGCGTTCCACATGCCCCAGAGCGCGCGTGCCTCGAAGACGCGATCCGCCAGCGCCAGCGACAACGCCAGCACCTCCGACCACAACGCGCGAGTCTCCTTGTCCGGACCATGCACATAGACGAGCGCGGCAGCAAGCGCCGCCTGCAAACGCATCCGCACGCGCATGCAGCGATGCGAGAAAGCTTCCGCCTCGCGTCCGGTTTGCAGCGCGGCAAGCGAGCGCCGCGCCCACACGCAGCATTCCTCGACGAGCGAGAGTTCGAACAGCAGCGAGACGAATTTCACGCACAGCGTTTCCGCCAAAATGGCATCGCCTTTGGGCGAAAGCGTCCATGTCAGCGCGGCGCGCAGGTCGCCGAGCATGTCGCGCATGCGCCGTTGCCAACCTTCGGAGTGATGTCCGCCGCCATGCTGCGCGTCGTCGTTCAAAAGGCTCGCGAAATGATTGGCGTGACCGAGCGATACGCGTTGCCGCTCGCCGTTGTCATCGAGTTTTTGCAAAGCATAGGCGCGTGTCGATTCCAGCAGACGATACGCCGCTCGGCCGTTCCCCGTCTGCCGTGCGACGAGCGATTTCTCCACGAGTCCCGATACCGCCGCGATCACATCGAACTCGCGCAATGCATCGTCGCCGACAATGGCGACCGCCGCTTCCATCGAAAAGTCCGCCACGAAAATGCCGAGGCGGCGCAGGGTCGTGCGTTCGGCGTCATCGAGTAAGGCGTGGCTCCAGTCGAGCGTCGCGCGCAAGGTCTGATGCCGTGGCAGCGCCGTGCGATTGCCGCCGGTGAGCATGCGAAAGCGGTCATCGAGATGCGCCGCAAGCGTTTCGACACCGAGTATCGTGGCGCGCGATGCAGCCAGTTCGATGGCGAGCGGTATGCCGTCCAGCCGCCGGCAAACGGTGCCGATGAGTTCCATACTGCGTTCATCGCACGAAAAGCGCAGGTCGATGGCGCGCGCGCGAGCCAGAAACAGTTGCACGGCGCTGCATCGCTTTATGTCGACGCCCGAGGCGCTTGGCGCGGGCACGCTGAGTGGCGCGACCCAGTAAAGATGCTCGCTCACCACCTTGAGCGGTTCGCGGCTCGTGGCCAGTACGCGAATGGAATCGCTCACCGTGCAAAGCGCATCGGCGAGACTCGCCGCAGGCGTGAGAACGTGTTCGCAGTTATCGAGCAGGACGAGCATGCGGCGCTCGCGCAATTCCTGCGCGATGACGGCAAGCGAGCGCGACCCCGCCGCCGGATTGATGCCGAGCGTGCCGGTGAACGCCGCCAGCACGCTTGGCAAATCTTGCGCGGGCGAAAGCGAAACGAGATACACGCCGTCGGGGAAGCGGTCGAGCGAACGCCGTCCGGCTTCGATCGCAAGGCGCGTCTTGCCGATCCCGCCCGCGCCGATCAGCGTCACATGCCGCGCCGCTTCGAGCGCGAGCAGGATATCGGCGATGGCGGTATCGCGTCCGACGAGCGGGGAGGTATTCGAAGGCAGGTTGTGTGCAACGCCGGCGTTGGCGACGCTCGTGGGCGCATCGGCCGGTTGCCTCGTCCTGACGAGCCGGTAACCGCGTCCCGAGACGGTCTGGATCAGCACGCGGTTCGAGCCCAGCACCTTGCGCAGCGCCGACATGTGCACCTGCAGATTGTTCTCTTCGACGAGCGTATCCGGCCATACCGCCGCGAGCAGGTCGTTCTTCGAGACGAGCGCGCCGTCGGCGGCCACGAGCACGGCGAGAATATCGAACGCACGGCTTCCGAGTCGAACAAGTTCGTCATCGAGCAGCAATTGCCGACGCTCGAGATCCACCTGAAGCGGTCCGATGCGAATCATGCGCAATGGTCCAGCATATGAAGGTTTGAACGTAGCCCCGGCGCCGCACCCAAAATTCTGGCGCCCGGAAAGTGCCCCCGAAGCATAGAGCACCCGCCTTCTCCCATGTTTGGAAAAAACCGGGCTTATCGTTCAATAATTTTGCACATGCGTTTTGCACATGCGGCGCAGCGTCGAACCTAGTCGGGCAACGCGGAAGCCAAGATCATGGCGCGTGCATTGCCCAACGAAGCGTTGCGCCGTTGCGGCTTGTAGACGATATCGCCACGCACGATCCCCGCGCCCGTGAGCGCGCAACGGCCAATCTTGCGCGCCTGGCAACGCACCCAGACCTGATCCGCATAGCGGCAACGCGTCGCGTCCTGCCAGAGAATCGCGATGGTTCTCGACGACAGCCGCTCCAGCACCTCGATGCGCGCATGGTCCGCAAACGGCTGCGTCTCGCGTCCGCGCATGCGCTTCAAAGCTTCCAGCGCCGCACGATGCGCCATGTCGTTGCCGCCTTGCAGCGCATCGATCACATGCGTCCAGACCGCGCCGCGCGTGAGATTCGCGATCACCTCCGCCCCTCTTGCGGCACGCGGCGGCAGGGTTCTACGTTCTGCTACGAGGGCTTCTGGCATCGCGCATCTCCGCGTGGTCAGGCGCCGGGCGCGTCAATGGCCCGGATCGCCTTCGTAGTTGACGGGCACCCACTCGTAGCGGGCGCCCTCCTTTCTCACATGTCCCAAACCCGGAAACGCGATGTGCGCCGCCGCCACGAGATCGCCCTCGCGCGCCACGAGATCGAGCGCGGCGCGACGCGAACGGCGCGCGGCCGGTGCATCGGTGTCGTACTCGACGGACGCCTGCGGATTGCGCAACTGAATGCTCGCCACGTGGATCACGTCGCCCCACGCGAGCATCGTCTTGCCGCCGCTTTCGATGCGATACGTCGTGTGTCCCGGCGTATGACCCGGCGTCGCGATGGCGCGAATGCCGGGTTCGAGTTCGACATCGCCCGAGAACGGCACGAAACGGCCCGCCGCCACGTAAGGCGCGACGGAGGCGCTCGCGGCATCGAAGAAAGTCGAGAGGAACGCAGGCGCCTTCGGCTTGTTCGCGGCATCGAGCCAGTAGTCCGCCTCGGTCCGGTTCACGCGCAGCACGGCGTTTGGAAACGCCATCGCGCCATCGACGATGACGCCGCCCACGTGATCCTTATGCAGATGCGTGAGCAGAATCTCGTCGACGTCTTCCGGCCGATACCCCGCCGCCCGCAGGTTCGCCATCATCCGGCCGCAGCACGCACCGTACAACACGCCCGCGCCGGAGTCGATCAAAATCAGCTTCGCGCCCGTGTTGACGAGGAACGCGTTGATCGAGCCTTGAACCGGCGCATCGAGGAAATCGCGCTGCAAGTCCTCGGCGATTTCCTTCTTCGATACACCCTCCACCACCGTATCGATGGGAAACGGATGCGTGCCGTCGGACAGCGCCGTGACTTCGAATCGCCCGAGCATCAGGCGATAAAAGCCCGGCCCTTGCGTGCCGACCATCGGCGCGCGGGCGAATGCCGCGTCCGTCGTCATGAAGGCGCTGACGCAAAGCACGAGGCATCCGAGACTTCTCCACTTCGACATGAGCGTTTCCCTTGCACGCACCGGTTCTCACGAAGCATAGCCACGCATAAATCGGCAGACGCGCTAATCGTCCTTAAATGTTATTAATCGGCGGTGACCGACAAGCTCAGGTACGCATGAATCTGACTGACCACCGCCGCGCCGTCGCCGACCGCGGAAGCCACGCGCTTGGCCGATTCCGAGCGCACGTCGCCAACCGCGAAGATGCCCGGCACGCTCGTCTCCAGCGCGAAGCGCAGCCGCGTGCCGTGTTCCGTGCGCCCCGATCCCGTCATCACGAAGCCGCGGTTGTCGAGCGCGACGCCGCTCGCCGCGAGCCAGCGCGTCTCCGGGTCCGCGCCGATGAAGAGGAACAGATGCCGCGTCGCGATGGCCTCGTCACGCGCCTCGTCCGCATGATGGACGCGAACGTGCGTGAGGCCCGCCTCGTCGCCTTCGAGGCCGCTCAACGTGCAGCGCGTGCAGAGCATCACGTTCGGCAGGGAAGCAATGCGGTCGATCAGATACCGCGACATGCTCGCGCTCAGGCTTTCGCCGCGCACGAGCACCCGCACGCTGCGCGCGAAGTTAGCAAGAAAGACGATCGCCTGACCGGCCGAATTGCCGCCGCCGATCAACACGATATCCTGCCCCTTGACGAGCCGCGCCTCGATGGTCGACGCCCAGTAGTACGTGCCGCGCCCTTCGAAGCGGTCGAAGTCCTCGACGTCCGGCTTGCGATACGCCGCGCCGCTCGCCGCCACGATCGTGCGTGCGCTCACGCGCTGGCCATCGGTGAGCGTGACGACGAAGACGTCGTTCTCGGGCGTGACGCACGTCACCTTGCCCGGAATGGCGAGGTGCGCGCCGAACTTGAGCGCCTGCTGAAACGCGCGGGCCGCCAACGCCTGACCCGAGATGCCGGTGGGAAAGCCGAGATAGTTTTCGATCCGCGCGCTCGCGCCCGCCTGACCGCCCGGCGCGCGCTGATCGAACACGGCCACCGAAAGCCCTTCGGTGGCCGCATACACCGACGCCGCGAGCCCGGCCGGTCCCGCGCCGACGATAGCGACATCGTAGATATGCGAAGGCTCGAACGCCGGCACGAGTCCCAGGCACGACGCGAGTTGCGCCTCGTCCGGCGCGCGCAACACGTAGCCGTTCGGGCAGAAGACGAGCGGGAAGTCGTCCGGACCGGTCGTCATGCCGGAGAGCAGCGTCACCGCTTCGGGATCGGTGCGGGCATCGACCACGGTTGCCGGGTGCGCGTTGCGGCGCAGGAAGCCTTGCAGACGGATCAGCCGCGCATCGTCTCCATTGCCGACGATGATCGGCCCGAGCCCCTGCTCGATCAATCCGAGCCGCCGCAGGATCAGCGCACGCATGATGTGCTCGCCGAGTTGCGCGTCGGCGACGATCAGCGCGCGCAGCTTGTCGGGTTCGATGACGAGCGTTTCGGCGTCGGTGAGCGCGACGCCGTCGATCAGCGCGGGCTTGCCCGAGAGTTGCGCCATCTCGGCCATGAAATGCCCGTCGTCGTGTTCGGTGACGAGCGTGGAGCGCCCGAAGCTGTCGCGCGAAGAGATACGCACGCGCCCCTTCAGCAACACGAAAAGACCGAGCGCCACCTTGCCCGTTTCGAAGATCATGTCGCCTTTTTTGAACGACATGGGCCGCGCGAAACGCCGCACGCTTTCGATCTCGGTATCCGAGAGACGCGGAAACATCTGGTGCTGACGAAATTCAAGCGAGGAAAAAGGCACTTCGAGTTCGGATGGCGTCGCGGCACGCCCGAACGGCCTCGGTAGATCGGAATCGCTCATGACTCAGGCTCCATCGAATGCTTTACCAGCCGAACTTGAGTTCGGCGCCCACGTAGTCGGCATTGCTCGCGCCGAGATCGCGCAAGGACGAGCCGACTTGAAAATGCACGGCCTCGACCGAGGCCACGAGATTCGCCGCGACGTTATAGTCCGCGCGCACTTGCGTATAGAAGCCGGTCCAGCGCGAGCCGCGCCCGGCTGTTCCCGGCACGACCGCCGAGCCTTGTCCATAGACGGCGTCCGCGGTGGTCTCACGCCATTGCAAGCCGACGCCCGCGAGCAGCGAGAGCTTGCTGTTGGGCTTGAGCGTGAGCGACGGCTTGATATGAATCAGGTTGGTGTATCCCGTGTAGCCCGCGAGCGTGAAGTAATAGCCGTTCGGAAAGAGCGGATTGAACGTGCCGACGCGCCCATCGCCCGGATGACGGTCGCCCGAGGCGGCATCGATCTGAATGCCCAGACGCGGGGTCCAGGGCGCCGCCGCCAACGTGTAACCGGCGAGCGAACCCACGGCCCATGCGCTGATCGTCTTCTCGCCGACATGACCGCTTTGATACATGCCTTCCACGTCCCAGTCGATATGCGAGACATTGCCCGCGTATCGCATGTCGAAGACATCGCGATGCTCGTCGCCGCTGGCATCGAGAAAGCGCGCATTGCTGCGGTTATAGCGCGAGTAATATGCGGACAGATCACCCGGCCCCACGCCCTGACGTTCGACGCGCGCGCCGCTGAAGGTGAGATGACGATTGGAGACATCGTCGAAATCCGTGTTGAAGCGATACTGCACCGGCTGCGTTGCATAGGCGATCCAGCGCCACGGACCGGTCTCGTAGTCGCCCCAGAAACCGTCGAAAGCCTGCCGCACGTTCGGGCCGTCGCGCACCGATACGAAGCGCTGCAAGTCGAACGCCATCTCCTGCCGCCCCGCGCGAAATTTGACGAGCCCGCCCGCGAGCGGATGCGTGAACGCAATGAACGCCTGACGCAGATCGAGCGGATTCTTGTCGACGGAGGTCACGTTGTCCTTGCCATACGGACGCGCGTCTTCCAGTTGCGTGAACACTTGCACATAGGGGCCGAGATGCACATCGGCGTGGACTTCGAGACGTTGCAGCACGTAGGTATCGTCGCGGCCGGAGCCTAAGCCGAAGAGCGGCGCGTCGTTCATCTCGACGCGTTCTCGCAGCACCGCGCCGAGCGACACATACGCATCCGGATTGCCGAACAGCGGAATGTACTTGAGCGCGTCGAGCGGGCGTTTCGGCACGCAAGGCAGACCGAGCACGGACCAGTCTTCCTGCCAGCGATTGAACTTGATCGCCGGCCGCGCGCACGATGCCCCCGGCGCGGCGCTGGCGTTGGTATCGTCGCCTGCGCTGCCGAGCGCCGTATCCGCCGCGGATACGGGCAGCGCCGCCGCGATCCCCGTGCCGATCAAGAACATACGCAGCGAACGCAGCGCACGGCAGCGTCTGGAACGATCAGCGGCCATCGTGGATTTCGGCGATATATCCGCCCGGGAACTCGACCATCGCCGTCTTGTAGCTTGCGCTCGCATAAGGCGGGACCAGCACCTTCGCGCCTGCCGCTTGCGCACGTTGCAGGGTCGCGGCGAGGTCATCGACGCCATAGCCGGTCGTTTCCTTGCCGAACGGAAACGGCAGCTTGCCATCGGTTACGAAGACGACCATGCGCCCAAAGTTCGAGTCGATGCGAATCTGCCGGAACGTCTCGCCCGGTTTGCCGATCACGCCCGCATCGGCACGCGCATTGTCCGAGACCACCTTGCCGTGAGAAAAGCGCAGCCAGCGGCGCACGAAGTTATTCGCTTCGTAACGCGAGACATAAACGCGGTTGTCGGGCACGCTTTGCAGCGGCGCGTAGTTCGGCGCCTTGGTGTGCCAGTAGAGCTGCATGACGAGGCCGCCCGGCCACTGGATGATCGCGTCCTTGCCGATGGGGTCGTCGAACGGTTCGACGATCACGTCCGCGCCCGCCGCGCGCGCGGCCTTCACGGCGTCGTCGATATCGGTCACGAGATAGCCCGTGCGCTCGTTGCCGAACGGATAAGGCACGGGCGTTTCGAAGCCGAACACGGACAGCATGCCCACGGGCGTCTGCACGTATTGCGAAGCCGTCTTGCTCGGCGTGGGCGTCACGGTGAAAACCGCCTTCTGCGATGCCTTGCCGCCGAAGGTCGCGAGAAAGCTCTGCACGAAGGTATCGACATCGGCGGATGCGACGTAGACGTGGGTCGTATCGTATTGCGGACCGACCGCGACTCGACCCTTGATGGCGGACGCGGCGGTAGCGTCATGCGGACCGGCATCCGCCAACGATGCGAGAGGCGCAATGCCGATGAGAAATGCCGCCGCGATGGCGCTTGAGCGAACGAGCTTGATCATGTCGATACTCATTGATGTTTGAAGTGAGCGAACCATAAGTCACGCCGCCCGGGCAACGCGCGGCGGCCATGCGAGCAACAGAAGCAGCGCGATGGGCAAGATCAGGCCGTAGAACGAGAGATGCACGAAGGCGAGCGCGCCGCCCACCGCGCCGATAGCAAAGGCAAGCATGGCCGTGAGCGTGGCGCGCAAACGCGCAAGCACTTGCGGCCCTTCTGCATGATGCGAACCGCGATGCGCGAGATCGACCAGATCGAGCACGATCTGCGTGACATTGCCGGTCATCACTGTGTTGGGCAGCCCGGGCTTCTGCAAGACTTTGGGGCGCGCGTTCTGCACGCCCATTGCGGTGGCGCCCAACACGCCGCAGAGCAGCACCATGCCCGATGAAGCGTCATCGATAGGCAACGCGAGCAGTCCTGTGCCGAAGAACGCGAACAACAGCAACGCTTGCCACAGATGCAATGCTGCGGCGATGTAGGCGTCGCCACGTGCCTTCATGATCTTTGCCGCCACGCTCGCCGATCCCACGCCGACGATGAACGCCGGAAACGCCAGCAGCTTGAGCAGCACGCCTTGCCCCACGCCCGCGACCTCCGCGCCGATCAGCACGAAGTTGCCCGTCACATGCGCCGTGAAGAGGCCGAACAACGCGACGAATCCCAGCGTATCGACGTATCCCGCTATGAACGCGAGCACCGTCTCTTCATGCTCTTTCAAGGGACTTCTCCGGTGAAACCTCAGCCGCCTTCACGCGACGTGCCTGCCTTGTCCTTCGATACGACGTTCACGCTTTCGGTTTGCGCGAAGAACTGCGACTTCACGACCGGTATTGCGTGTTCGCCGAGTACCATGCCGAGCAGTCCCGCTAGCGCGATCAAAGGCGGCGCGGGTGACTGCACGCGCAAGAGCCAATAGAGCAGGCCGACCGCGAAGCCCACACCGAGTGAAATGACATAGCCCATGTTCTCTGTTCCATCCTTTCCTAAAGAAGAAACGCTGTCTCTCCCTTAAGGGAAAGCCTAGCAAGCCGATTGATAATTGGCCTTGGATAAAGCTTAAAAAACCTTAAGACCTCAAAAGGTCAATTGATGAAAACGCTTCACGCTCTCGCGAATCCATCCGAAAAGACTGCTATGTTCCGATGCCTGCCCGGCAGGCGCCGCGCGCAACATCTGGTCGCTCGCCCGATGCTCGGAAAGCAGCCTGCACATCTCGCTCGTGACCTCGGGACGTCGCGCGAGGATGGGCGTGAGCGCCTCCTTGTCGAGCCGGTACACGACGACGCGCGTCGTCGCACGCACGGTCACATCGCTTTGCACGCCCGCGAGAATGCCGGATTGACCGATGGAATCGCCGGGTGCAAGTCTTCGCACTTCGAGATCGTGCGATGCTTTCGGCACCGTCACGCTTGCCACGCCACGCGCAATGATGTGCAACGCCTGACCTTCGTCGCTGCCCGCTGCAAACACCGTTTCGCCCACTTCGAAAACATGACGTGTGAGGCGTTTGGAGAGCTCGTTCAGTTCGTCCGCATCGAGCGTATGAAAGATGGTCACATCGCGCAACAACACGAGCTTCTCGTCGATGGCTTGCGTCGTTTGCCGTGGCGCCGACAACGGACGCAACACGACCGCACGCGAACCTAGATGCCGATGCGCCAGATCGAAGAGATCGCTGCGCACCGCTACTTTCTTGTCGAGCGAATCGACGTAACAAAGAATCTCGTATTCGATGGCGTCTTCGGTCGCGCGCCGCACACTTACGACCGGCGCGGGACGGCCGATAACGTCGATGCAACTCGCTGCGGCATCGCCGAGCGCATCGAGCACGACAGCGGGACGCACCGATGGATCCACCGAGAGCACGACGCTGATGCCGTTCGTATCGAACGGCTGATTCGAATTAACGATGTTCGTGCGCGCCGCGACGCTGTTCGGGATCACGACGATATTGCCCTGCCCGTTGAGCAGGCTTGTCGCGCGCCAGTTGCTCTCGACGACCTTGCCTTCGGCATCGCCGATAGTGATCCAGTCGCCCAGACGAAACGGCTGCGTCGCGTTGAGCACGATGCCCGAGAACACATCGTTGAGCGTGCTTTGAATTGCAAGTCCGATGACAATGGCCACCGCGCCCGAGGTCGCCAGCAACCCGCGCACGGGCAGCTGCAACACGAACGCAACGGCCGCGACCGCGGCAGCCAGATAGACGAGCGCACCGAGCACGTCCTGAAAGAGCCGCTCCTTGTGCCACGCTTCGGGCAGCACGATGCGGTCGAGCATGATCGTGACGAGCCGCGCGCCTTGCAGCCACCACATCAACTCCAGCACTTGCGCAAGCAGATGCCGCAGCGGTTCGTTGGGCCAGGGCGCCGCAAAGAGCGGATTCATGCCGTGCGCGAACAACACCCACGTCGATAACGCGAACATGGACGCACGAAACGCGAGCCTCATAGGCTCGCTTCTGCGGTCCATGAAGCGCCACGCGAGGAAGTCTACGACGAGTATCGCGATGCCGAAGAGCAGGCCGTCGGTCAGGGTCGGCATCGCGTCACTCGCCCTTGTTCAAAACGCGAAACAACTGCATCCCAGCGCGCCCCAGAAGCCGTTCGAGTCGCTGACAGGTACGTTCTTGCGCCACGCGAAACCGTGCGCATGCGCATGCACGTTGCAAAGATTCACGCAACCGTCCACGCAGGCAACCGCGGTCGGCTTGTAACGGCTATAACCGCCGAACTCCGCCACCGGCGACCATGACGGACTCACCGGCAAGTCCGGGGGACCGTACGGGGTGAACTCGTCGCTCGCATAGACGACCTTGCCGCCCACCACGGTCATGACCGAATCGAGAAACTTGATGCGGCTTTCATCGACGGTGAAGAAGTCTTCCGATAGCACCGCGAAGTCCGCGAACTGCCCCGCGACGAGCGCGCCCTTGCGATCGTCCTCGCTTGAAAACCACGCGCTGCCAACGGAATAACGGCGCAATGCTTCCATGCGGTCGAGTTTGTTCGCGCCGTCGTACATGGCCGTGCCACCGACCGTCTTGCCCGACACCATCCAATAAAGCGAGACGAACGGGTTGAAGCTCGCCACGCGCGTGGCATCGGTGCCCGCGCCCACGGGCAGACCGGCATCGAGCATGTGGCGGATAGGCGGCGTGCGCTTCACGGCTTCCTCGCCGTATCGTGCGATGAAATACTCGCCTTGATACGCCATGCGATGCTGGATTGCGATACCGCCGCCAAGCGCCTTTACACGGTCGATATTTTTCTGCGTGATGGTCTCGCAATGATCGAAAAACCAGCGCAAGCCATCGAAGGGAATGTCGGCATTCACACGTTCGAACACATTGAGGAAGCGTTCGATCGATTCGTTATAGGTGGCATGCAGACGGAACGGCCAGCGGTTTGCAACGAGCAGACGCACTACCGCTTCGAGTTCGGTTTCGAGCGTGTCGGGCAGGTCGGGGCGCGGTTCCAGAAAGTCTTCGAAATCAGCCGCCGAGAACACCAGCATTTCGCCTGCGCCGTTCACGCGCAAGAAGTCGTCGCCTTCGCCGGGCTTCGTCATCTTCACCCACTTCGCGAAGTCTTCAATCTCCTTCTTCGCGTTCTGCGTGAAGAGGTTGTACGCGATACGCACGGTCAATTCGTTGTGCTTCGCCAAGTCCATGATGACCGCGTAATCGTCGGGATAAGCCTGATATCCGCCGCCTGCATCGATCGCGCTCGTCACGCCAAGACGATTCAACTCGCGCATGAAGTGGCGCGTGGAATTGCGCTGCTCGTCGGGCGGCAGCTTCGGACCCTTGGCGAGCGTCGCGTAAAGAAGGCCCGCGTTGGGCCGCGCAATCAGCATGCCGGTCGGATTGCCGCGCTTGTCGCGCTGAATTTCGCCGCCGGGCGGATCGGCTGTTTCCTTCGTATAGCCGACCGCGCGCAAGGCCGCCGCGTTGAGCAATGCGCTGTCATACAGATGCAGGATGAACACCGGCGTGTCCGGTGCAATCGCGTTGATCTCTTCGAGCGTCGGACCACGGCGCTCCGCAAACTGAAATTCGTTCCAGCCGCCGACCACGCGCACCCATTGCGGGGCGGGCGTGCGTGCAACCTGCTTCCTCAGCATGTCGAGCGCGTCCGCAAGCGACGGAACGCCATCCCAACGCAATTCCATGTTGAAGTTGAGGCCGCCGCGTATGACATGCAGATGCGAATCGTTGAGGCCGGGAATCACGGTGCGCCCGTTGAGATCGATGAGGCGCGTCGCGTCGTTCGCATGACGCATCACGACTTCACGCGATCCTGCTTCGATGACCTTTCCATCGGCAACCGCGAGCGCATCCGCGAACGAACGCTTGTCGTCCTGCGTGGCAATCTTGCCGTTGAAGAATACGGTATCGGCGCGCGCGGGCGTGCCAGAACCCGTGCCTGAGCTCGTGCTTGAATTCATGGGCGTTCTCGTGTGAGGCGTGCCGCGACGCGGCGCTTGCTGGAAGCCGGCGCGATGAACTTCGCGCCAGCCTTTTCGATACGACTGCGAGCCGAATCAGCCCGCTTCGCTTGCGTGTTCGCCGAGAATCGATTTCGCATAACGCACGCCGATGCCATACGCGCTATGCGACTTGAGAATGTCCATGCAACCTTCGTAAGTCTCGGTGCGGCCCCAGTCGCGTTGCAGTTCGAACATGAACTGAAGCGACGTCATTGGCACCGCGCCGGCCTGGATGATTCGCTGCACGGCGCGTTCGTGCGCTTCGTGCGTGATGTCGCCACAAGCATCGGTCGGGACGTAGATTTGATAGCCTTCCGCGATCATCTGCACGGTCGGAAACGTCACGCATACTTCCGTCCAAAGACCCGCGAGCACGATCTTCTTGCGGCCCGTCGCTTCGATTGCTCGGCGAAAGCCCGCGTCTTCCCACGAGTTCATCGAGGTACGGTCAACCGGCTGCTGCTCCGGAAACACGCCTTGCACTTCGGGCACCATGTCGCCGCTAAAGGTTTTGGCGGCAACGGTAGTGAGAATGGTCGGCACCTTGAACAACTTCGCCGCCTTGGCGATAGCCTGCACGTTATGCAGGATGGTGGTGCGTTCATGCGAGGTCGTGCCAAAAAACATCTGCGGCTGATAGTCGATCAGCGCAACCGCGCAGGTATCCGGGGTCAATAGTTCTTGCGGCATTTGCAGGCTCCGTTGGAAAAGATGCGGCAGTCAGGACGAACATGCCGTGCTCGGGTGAGCGGCTGGAAGGATTGAGATGGATGATAGCCACGCGTCTTCGCCGAGTCCTTGAAAAATCCCTTAATTGTTCTTAACGAATATTCGCTAAGAAAATGCACTTCAATCTTTAGCGCGTGGGATTTTCAGGAAATGAATTTCAGGACTTCGCCTTTCGCTGGCGGGAGCATGCACCGCGATTAAACCGCCTTAAGAACAATTAATCTTTTCTCAAGTTCAGGCGTCTTCCACGCGGCTAAGATTCGGTCAACGCGTCGCGCTCAAGGAATGATTCTTAGCGCACGCGCTCGACCAACATCGCTAAAGGACACGCCATGAGCACCGTAAAGACCAAGGACGGCACGAATATTTTTTATAAGGACTGGGGCAGCGGCAAGCCGGTGGTCTTCTCGCATGGCTGGCCGCTTTGCGCGGATGCATGGGACCCGCAAATGCTGTTTTTGGCGCAGAAGGGATACCGCGTCATTGCGCATGACCGTCGCGGTCATGGCCGCTCCGACCAGACTTCGGAAGGCAACGACATGGACACGTATGCGGACGATCTAGCCGCCGTGCTCGACGCGCTCGATCTGAAGGACGCCATGCTCGTCGGCCATTCGACGGGCGGCGGCGAGGTTGCGCATTACATCGGACGTCATGGCAGCGGGCGCGTCTCGAAGGCCGTGCTGATCGGAGCCGTGCCGCCGATGATGCTCAAGTCCGAGAGTAATCCGCTCGGCTTGCCGATGTCGGTGTTCGACGGCATCCGCGACAATACGGCTTCGAATCGCTCGCAATTCTTCAAGGATCTGGCCGTACCGTTTCTGGGCTACAACCGTGACGGCGCGAAGGTCATACAAGGCAACATCGACGAGTTCTGGCGGCAGGGCATGATGGGCTCGATCAAAGGCCAGTACGAGTGCATCAAGCAATTCTCGGAAGTGAACTACACCGATGATCTGAAGAAAATCGACATTCCCACGCTCGTTTTGCATGGCGACGACGATCAAATCGTGCCGATAGAAGCGTCGGGACGACGCACGGCGGAGATCGTGAAGAACGCGACGCTAAAGGTTTATGCTGGCGCGCCGCACGGCATGTGCACGACGGAAGCCGATCGCGTGAATGCGGATCTGCTGGCGTTCTTGCAAAGCTGATGCTGCACGTGACATGCTCGCTACGAAGCGAGCATGTCAGCCGACCGAATAGTCAGTACCGCGCTTAATCCCGGATGCTTATCGGCGAATTCGATTTTGCCGTGATGCAACGTCGCCACCGCCTTGACGAGCGCGAGCCCAAGTCCCACACCGGGCGTCCCACGGCTCGCGTCGCCGCGATAGAACCGCTCGGTGACCTTGTGCTTTTCCGCGTCGGGAATACCGGGGCCATCGTCGGATACGGATAACTCTATGCCGTCATCGCGCGCCAGGAGCGACACTTCGACCTCGCCATTTTCACGCGCGAACTTGATAGCGTTATCGATCAGATTGCCGATAGCCTGCGCCAGCAGCAAGGGATCGACCACAGCATACAGTTCGTCCGCCTGCGTCATGGAAAGCGTCACGCCACGCAGTTCCGCCACGGGCTGATAGAACTCGACTGCATCCGAGACAATGGCGAGCAAATCGCTGGACTCGAAACCCGAGCGACGCACGCCCGCATCGATTTCGGCGAGCCGCAAGAGCGCATTGAAGATGCCGATCACGCGATCGACATCCGCAAGCGCGGGCTCCAGTTGCGCGAGCGTGGCTTCATTCCCTTCCTTGCGCAAGCCGATCATCAGCACTTCGAGACGCGAACGCAGTTCGGCAAGCGGCGTACGCAAATCATGGGCGATTGCATTCGACACGTTGCGCACGCCGTTGATGACTTCGATCAGCGCTTCCTGCGCCTGCTTGCGCGTGTTGACCTCTTCCTGAAGCCGCAAATTCTGCTCGCGCTGCAACTTCTGCAAGGCCCGCAACTTGAGATGCGTATGCACTCTCGCGGCGACTTCCTCCATGTGCAGTGGCTTGGTGACGAAGTCCACGGCGCCAGCGCTGAAGCCCGTGATCTTGTCCTCGGTCTGCGTGAGCGAGGTCATGAAGATGACCGGAATGTCGCGCGTGTTCGGGTTGGCCTTGAGCTGACGGCAGGTCTCGAAACCGTCGAGACCGGGCATCATCACGTCGAGCAGAATCAGATCGGGCTGCACGAGTTCGGCGCGGCCCAGCGCCTCGCGGCCATCGCGCGCAACGGTCACGCGCAAGTTGTTTCCTTCGAGCGCATCGACCACGAGGCCGAGATTCGTTGCGGTATCGTCGACAACGAGAACGACTGGCGTGGCGGTATCGGGTAAGTCTTGCGTACTCACGAGCTTGGGTCCAGATGTTCTTCGATCAGGGACAACAGCGCTTGCGATTCGTACCCGGCGGCAAGACATCGCAGACGCGTTGCGAAAATTTCATAGCGCTTGTCGAGTACCGTCAGATGCTCGGCCCGCTCAATGATGTCGCGCATCGAACCGAGCAGCGCAAAGCGATGCAGCAGCGCCATTTCCTCGGGCGGCGGCACGACGAGCGCTTCGTCGGCCCGAGCATGTCTTCCCGTACGCGGCGCCCATTGCAACGCCAGAAGGCCGGTGATCTCCTTGAGCAGCACATGCAGGTTCAGCGGCTTCTCGATGAACACATTGGCGCCCGCCGCGAGATTGGCCTGCGCATTGCCGCGCGATGCATCGGCCGATACGGCGATCACCGGCACGTCGCGCAACGCTTCCAGCGCGCGCAGACGCTCCAGCATCTCGATGCCACCCATCACCGGCATGAGCGTATCGACGACGATCAGATCGGGCCGGTCCTCGCTCGCCATCGCAAGTCCCTCGCGGCCGTTCTCTCCTTGCGATACGCGAAAGCCGCTACGTTGCAAGGTATCGACGAGCAGGATGCGATTGGCCGCGACATCGTCGAGCACGAGTATGTGACGCTCGCGGCCTTCATAGCGCGTGACGCCCACCGGCAGAATCGCGGGCACGGGTTGCGCCGTGGCGCCGGGCGCGTCGAGTTCGAACCAGAACGCGCTGCCTCGGCCAAGCGAACTCGCGACGTGAATATCGCTTCCCATCATGCGCACGAGTTGCCGGCTGATGGCAAGACCGAGTCCCGCGCCGCCGCTCCGACGCGTGAGTTCGCCCGCCTGCTCGAAGGGCTGAAAGATCACATCGAGCCGGTCGGGGCTGATACCTATTCCCGTGTCCTTCACTTCGAAGCGCAGACGTCCGGGCCATATTTCCGAAACCGCGAGACTGACTTCGCCCTGATCCGTGAACTTCACTGCATTGACGAGCAGATTGAGCAACACCTGACGCAAGCGCTTTTCATCGACGCTGATCGCGCGCGGCAGATTCGGCGCCGCATGATAGTGGAGTTGCAGGCGCTTTTGCTGGGCGCGCACGCCGACGATCTCCGCGATGACATCGAGAAACGGACCGAGTGGCACATCGCGCACCTGCATTTCGAGCTTGCCCGCACCGATGCGCGCGAAGTCCAGCAAATCGTTGATGAGCATGAGAAGATGCTCGCCACTCTGTTCGATCACGCCAAGACTAGACAACTGTCTGCGGCTCAACGTTTCATCGCGTCGCAGGATTTGCGCATAGCCGAGAATGCCGTTGAGCGGCGTGCGCAATTCGTGGCTGATATTCGCGAGAAACTGATCCTTCGCCTTGTTGGCCGCTTCGGCGGCGTCGCGCGCCACGCGCACCGCATCTTCCAGTGCCTTGCGCGCCGAGATGTCCTGAATGATGGCGATGGTGTGACTCGTGTGCCCGGAAGAGTCGTATTGCAGCGCCACCGATAAATTGACCCACACGCGCTGACCGTCGCGTCTCACGAGCGGTTTCTCTTCCGAGTAATGCGAAACGCCGCCCTCGGTCAACATGAAATAGCGTTGCAGGCTTCCGGTCACGAAGTCGTCGTCGGTGACATCGCGCAGGCGCTTGCCGAGCAACGCATCGCGTTCGTATCCGACGATCTCGCAAGCACGCTGATTCACGCGCAAAAAGCGGCCTTCGAGGTCGCAATGCGCAATACCCACTGCCGCGTTCTCGAAGGTGCCGCGAAAGCGTTCCTCGCTCGCGCGTAGTTCGTTCTCGGCGTGCTTGAGCTCGGTGATGTCCACTAGACTCCCGACGAAGCGCACGGGCTTACCGCTCGCATCGCGCCTTGCCATGCCGCGTACCAGCACCTTGCGATCGCTGCCATCGCTATGCAAGAGGCGGTTCTCCATCTCGAACACGCCATTCGCATGTTCGAGATAACGCTCGACGGCCGCTTCGGTCGCGGCCCGTTCCTGCGGGTGCACCACGCTCATGTACGACTCGTAGTCGAGCAATGGCTCCTTGCCGCCATAGCCGAGCCATTCCCAGATGTTCGAGAAGCGTGCCTTGCCGTGGCGGAAATCGCCGTCGGGCATGTCGATTTCCCATACGCCGACATTCGATCCGCACATCGCCGCTTCGAATCGTGCATTGGTCTCACGCAAAATCTCCGCTTCTTCCGCGCGCCGCCGTTGCGTGACATCGCGGAACACGAACACGATGCCGAGCCCTTCGCCGCGTTCATCGACGATAGGCGAACCGCTCGCTTCCACCGGCACTTCCTGGCCGTGACGCGCGATCAGCAGATTGCGGCTCGGCAAGCCGATGTCTTCATCCGCGCGCAAGAACGACGACACCGGCTCGCGCGTGATTTCATCGACGACGCAAAAGACCTCGCCCAGCAAGCGGCCGCGTGCTTCATTGCGTGGCCAGCCCGTCAACCGTTCGGCCACCGCGTTCATGAAGTCGATGCGCCCTTCCGGGTCCGTGGCGATCACGCCATCGCCGATACTCGACAGCGTCACCGCATAGCGCTCGTCGCTTTCGCGCATGCGCCGCTCGGCCGCGTATTTGTAGAGCGCCATTTCGACCACGGTGCGCAATTGCGTGTCGTCGAATGGCTTGAGCACATAACCGAACGGCTCGGCCGTGGTGGCGCGCTGCACGGTTTCCTCGTCGGCATAAGCGGTCAGGAACACGACCGGCAGCCTGAATTGCTCGCGCAGAAGCCGCGCCGCATCGATACCGTCGAGCTCGCCTTCGAGCCGCACATCCATGAGCACGAGATCGGGACGCACTTCCTTCGCCAGCACGAGCGCATCTTCGCCGCGCGCGGTCGAGCCGACCACCGTATGACCGTTGCGGATCATTTGCTGGGCGATATCGCGGGCGACCACTCGGTCGTCTTCCACAATCAGGATGCGTGCAGGTGCCATCGTTCGTTGAGGTCAGCTTGCTTCGGCTTCGAAGGCTATGGTGAAGACCGTGCCGCCTGCGCGGTTCACATCGACATTGCCGTGCAATTGATGCGCGAGATCATGCACGAGTTGCAGCCCGAGCGTGTCGGCCTGATCGAGCGAAAACGCGGGCGACAGTCCCACGCCATCGTCGGCGATCACGAGGCGGCAACGGTCCTTGTCCGTGATACGAAGCTCTATACGCAACAGTCCGCCGCGTCCCTCCGGAAACGCATGTTTGAGCGCATTGGACACGAGCTCGTTGATGATGAGCCCGCACGACACCGCGCGATTCATGTCGAGCTGGATATCGTCGACGACCACGTCCATGTCCACGCTGAGACGCCGCATGTCGTAAGCCTGCGCGAGATGCTTGCACAGGTTCCTCACGTGCGGCGCCATCATGATGCGAGCGAAATTGCCAGCACGATAAAGGTTTTCGTGCACCATCGCCATCGATCGCACACGGTTGCGGCTTTCGGCGAAGAGTTCGGCTACCGCCTTGTCTTCTACACGCGAAGCCTGCAGATTGAGCAGGCTGCTGATGAGTTGCAGATTGTTCTTCACGCGATGATGCACTTCGTGAAGCAACGCTTCCTTCTCTTCGAGCATGGCCTCCTTCTGTTCGAGCGATGCGTTCTCGAGCGAAATAGCCGCCTGCGACGCAAGCAGTGTCAGCACCGTGATACGCGCTGCCGTGAACACGCCGGGCGCGAGATCGTTCTCGAGATACAGCACGCCCTTGAGCTTGGCCTGCTTGATGATGGGCACGACGAGCACCGAGCGCGCGCCGCTCGAACGCAGATACTCGTCGGCGGAGAATTCATTGGGCAACGTGGCGTCGTCGATATGCACGCGCTCCCGCATGCGCATGGCGAAGTGCACGATGGATACCGGCAATTCACGCGGCGTCATCGGAGCGCTTTCCATGCGGACCTGCACACCGTCCCTGCCAGATACGGCCTGCGCCTCGATCCACAGTTTCTCTTCGCGCGGCAAGACGAGCACCGCGCGACGCGCGCCCGCATGTTCGAGCACGATGGTCATGAGCGTGCGCAAGAGCCGTTCGAGCACGATCTCGCCTGAGATTGCTTGCGACGCCTGCACGACGGTTTCCACATCGAAGCGTTCCGCCACGACATTCCTTGCCGTCAGGCTTTCCTCAGGGCTTTCGACGAGTTCCGGATAAAGCCGCTCCAGCGCGTGAACCTTCGCCATCGCGCCCCAGCGCAGATACGCGCGCCGTGCATGGCCCAGATAGACATGAGCGATCGTCGTGAATTCGCGTTCGATGTAAAAGCGCGCGGCCGTTTCATGGGCCAGCGCTTCGATCTGCACAAAGCGATGTTCGCGTGCGAGCGCGATAGCGTCTTCGTAATGACGCATCGCGTCGAACGGCCGGTTCTCGATGCGCGCGACTTCGCCTTCCACGAGCGCCGCCCGGCAGCCGAAATTCGCCGGACCGTGATAGGCCCAGACCTGCAACTTGCCGTGATACTCCGCAAGTGTTGACGACACATCGTGTTTGCGCGGATCGTGCATGCGTGCAAGCACCAGCGCCGCATGAAAATAGTATTCGGCCATTTCGAAGTGGCCGGCGGAGGTCCACAAGAGCGGCCTGGCTTTATCGCCCGCGGCGGCGGCGCCCGCTATGTCATCGGCGAAATGGAGCCATTGCTGCTTGCGAATCCAGTACCAGCATGCGGCAATCGCGAGACTGGCATCGGCTTCGAGGCGGCGCTCGAACTCGGCTTCGTCGAATCCCGCGAGAAGCACGCTGTCGCCACGCAAGTGACCGATCAGCCGCAACTGCGAAGTAACGATATCGACGATAAGCCCGAACTTCGCGCTCTTCACGACCGACAGCCGCTCTTGTGCCTCGCGCTCCACGTCTGCAAGCGGTTCGCCCGCAGCCAGCAGACTCGTGATCAACGTGCAACTGCTGAAGCCCGTATAGGTCAGATCGCCGCTCTCCGTCGCGGCATCGAACGCGCGGCGCAACAAGGGCAGATTCGTGCGAATGTGCCGCGTCCACGGCGTGACGTGATACGCGAAGCACATGTAGACGCGCGCCTTGAAGCGGTCGAGCGCGCGTTCGTCGACGAGCGCAAGTCCCAGGCGTCCAAAGCCGAACCCCGCCTGATAGTCGCCGAAGATAGGACCCGTCACCATGCCGAGATAGGCATAGCCGAGCGACGATGCATCGCTGTTGCCGTGCGCCACGCTCAGATTCGCCATGCGGCACAGCACCAGGCAGACGAGGTCTTCGTCGCTGAAGAACGCGGGCGGCAGCACGGCCGTGAGCACATCGAGCGTGGCGGCGAGATCGGACGATTCGAGCAAGGGCAGGTCGATCAGGCGTTCGATCGGCTTCGAGCCGATCTGCCGAAGCAGCGCGTCGTATTCGAGGCGCGCGGCGGCGCGTCCCGGATGCGGCTCCCACTCGATACCGACGTGCCGCAAATACTCCAGACACGTTTGCACGGCAAGCTGCATCTGATCGAGCGCGGTGTAGAGCGTGACGCGCAGGAACGTGACAATGGCGCGATCCGGCAGCGTGTTTGCCCGCTCGGCGAGTTCGGTCAGTCGCTTGCACGCGGCTTGGGTATCGCCTGTCAGGAACTCGCACTCGGCGCGGTTGCTTTCCAGCGCGAACTTGCGCGCATAGTCGTCGTGCCATCGAGCGGTATCGAGAAGATCGCTTCCCGTCGAGAAGTACGTCAAGGCGGAACCGAACGCCGACGAAGCCTTCGCGCGCTTGCCCGCCTGCAAATTGAGCTCGACGATTCGCTCGCGCTCCGCCGCGTTATCGACCAATGCGATCGCGCGATCGTACTGATTGACGATCTCGAAGATGTCGGCCTCGGCGTCATGCGCTTTGGTCGCATCGAACATTCGCGCGATTCGCAAGTGCGCGAGCGCGCGCTCGCCGGGCGGAATCATCGCGTAGGCTGCTTCCTGCACGCGGTCGTGAACGAATGCATAACCGTTCTCGCGCCTATACACGAGACCTGCTTCGACCGCATTGCCGAGCGCGGCGTCGATGTCGCCTACGGCATCGGCGCACACTTGCGCGAGCGTCGCATCCGTTGCCGCGTTGCCGAGACACGCGAACCACTTCAGCATGTCTTGCGTCGCTTGCGGCGCGCGCGCAATGCGCTCCACCATCAGATCGACGACGCTTTCCGCAAAACGCGCCGCACGAATGCGGTCGATTTCCCAGCGCCAAACGCGTGTATCGCGGTCGAAATGCAACAGCCGTTCTTCTTCGAGAATGCGCAGGAACTGCACCACGAAAAAAGGATTGCCACCGGTCTTGTCGAATAGCAGGCTGGCGAGCGGTTCTGCTTCAGCGGCGTCGGCATGCAGCGTATCGGCCAGCAGATTCGATACATCGCCGGGCGCAAGGGGCGCCAGCAGAATGAGATGCAGCGGCGTGCTGGTTTCGCGCACCGTCGCGAGCACGCGTGAGAGCGTGTGCGTGGGGCCCACTTCGTTGTCCCGATACGCGCCGATGAAGAGCACGTGACGCGTATCCGCGGACGCCGCCATATATTCGATCCAGCTGCTCGTGCCGGAATCGAGCCATTGGAGATCGTCGAGAAAGAGCACGAGCGTCTCGCCTGGACCACAGAACGTGCCGATGAAACGCGCGAGCACCGCTTGCAGACGCACATGTGCCTCGCGTGGCCCGAGCGCCGGCACAGCGGGTTGCGGACCGATCACACGTTCCAGGTCCGGCACGAGATCGACGATGAGTTGCGCATGCGCGCCAAGCGCATCGGCAAGACGCGTCTGCCATGACGGCAGGTCGAAGGCTTTATCGTCGAGCAGTTGGCGGATCAATTGCTGAAAAGATTGCGCGAGGGTGGCGTAGGGAATGTCGCGCTTGTATTGATCGAACTTGCCTGATGCGAAGCGCCCGTTACCGGCCACGAGCCTCTTTTGCAGGTCGCCAACGAGCGCCGATTTGCCGATACCCGAGTAGCCCGACACCAGCACGAATTCCGAGCGACCTTGCTGCGCCACGCGCTGAAATGCGTTCGCGAGCGCCGCGCTTTCGACTTCGCGTCCGTAAAGGCGTTCGGGAATGAGCAAATGTTCGGGCGCGTCGTGCTCGCCCGGCGTGAACGCTTCGATACGCTCGCTGCGTTGCCATGAATCGAGACAGCGGCGCAAATCGTGTTCGAGCCCGAGCGCGGTCTGATAGCGTTCCTCGGCGGCTTTCGCGAGGAGCCGCGCGACGATGGCGGCCAACTGTCGCGGCACGTGAGGCGCTTGTTCGGCAAGCGGAATCGGCTGACGCGCGATATGACAATGCAGCCATTCGGCGGGCGACGCGGCGCGATACGGCAGCTTGCCCGCGAGCATCTCGTAGAACACGACGCCAAGCGAATACAAGTCACAGCGCGAATCCACACCGCGATTCGTGAGCCCCGTTTGCTCGGGCGAAAGGTAAGCGAGCGCGTCCATGGTCACGGGCGCGAGTTCCGTTGCGGGACGTTCGCGCGTTGCTCTCGATGCGCGTCCGAAACCCGTGAGCGCCACTTCGCCGCTCGCTACATCGACGAGTATGTTGGCCGGTCGCAAGTCCTTGTGCATGACGCCGCGCGCATGCAGCACCTTGAGCGCCGCTGCAAGATTCACCGCGATGCGCAAGCTCTCATGCACGCCGAGTGTTCCCGCAGATATCGATGCAAGCGAAACACCGCCGCGATCTTCGAGCAGAAGCGTGGCCGCGCCACGCAACTCCACCAGCGCATGCGGCCGCGTGAGAACCGGGCTGTCGAGTAGCGCGCGCAGTTCGAACGCACGCGTGAGCCGCGCCTGACTCTCCACGACTTGCGCCACGTGCGCCACAGCAAGCCAGGTCTGCGCGTCTTCGCGACGCCACAGCCGCGACAGGACGAACTCGCCGTCATCGCACAGGGTTCGCCGCTCGAAGTTCCGCAGTTCCAGCATGCTCGCGCCCTCCCGCTACGCTTCTGCGGTCAGCATATAGCCGGCATTGCGGACGGTCAGGAGCAGCGACTTGTCGAAGCCGGTATCGATCTTCTGACGCAGCTTGCTCACGTGCACGTCGATCACGTTGGTCTGCGGATCGAAGTGATATTCCCAGATGTTCTCCAGCAGCATGGTGCGCGTCACGACTTGTTCCGCGTGGCGCATGAGATATTCGAGCAGCTTGAATTCGCGCGGCTTGAGCACGATAGCCTTGCCCGCGCGCACGACCTTGCGCGAAAGCAGGTCGATGCTCAGATCGCCTACCTTCAACGCCGTGTCCACGAGGTTTTCTTGCGAGCGTCGCGTCAATGCGTCGAGCCTCGCCGCGACTTCGCCCAGCGCAAAGGGCTTGACGACGTAATCGTCACCGCCGGCCTTGAGGCCGCGAATGCGTTCATCCACTTCGCCAAGCGCGCTCAGAATGAGGATAGGCACCTTGTTGCCGGTCGCGCGCAACGCCGAGATGATGCCGAGGCCGTCGATACCGCCCGGCAGCATGCGGTCCAAGATGATCGAATCGTAGGTCTCGCCGGCCGCGAGAAACATGCCGTCGCGGCCATTGTCCGCGCAATCGATGACATGGCCCATTTCGGCCAAACCCTTGCGCAAGAATCCGGCGACTTGCTCGTTGTCTTCGATGACCAGGATTTTCATTTTATGGCTCGTAACAGGCTCGAAGCGCACTCTGATTTTCGAGTACAGTGCTTCCCGCCGTGCATTATGCGCCCGCATGGTCCGCGCATAAATCCGGTCATTATTAAATTAAGTTAACGTGCGCGCGGAAAATGGCAAGGTATTCCCGAATTACTAATGAAGGCGCGGAGTTAACTAAGCTTAATGATTTTCTCATCGGGCGCAAAGGCTGAAAAGCATAGGATCGGTTATGTGATCGGACATCCATCGCAAACGGAACGACACCATGAACGCCATTGCCGAGTTGCCCTTACCCGGATCGCACAGCGGCATTATCGATCTGGGCGGCATACGGATCGACCTCGAAGCGCGTACCTTGCACCGTCAAGGCGAGATCATGTCCGTGGGCTCGCGCGCATTCGATATTCTCGTCGTGCTGGCTAAAGCGGAAGGGCGCCTCGTCACCAAGGACGAATTGATGAGCGCGGTCTGGCCGCGCACCGTCGTCGAAGAAAACAATATCCAGGTTCACTTATCCAGCCTGCGTAAAAACCTGGGCAGCGATCGCGACATTATCGTGACCGTGCCGGGCCGTGGGTACAGACTGACAAGGCGAACTGTCAGACCTTCGTGTCCGCATGCCGAGGCGCGTTTCGCTCGACCGGAACTCATCGGGCGAGAAGACGCGCTTGCCCGTATTGCCACGATGCTCGCCGCGACGCAAGTGCTCACGCTCGTGGGCGCGGGCGGCATCGGCAAATCGGCGCTCGCGCTCGAAGCGGCGCGTCAATGGACAGCGGCGCGCGCAGAGCCGATCTTCTTCGCCGATCTCGCGCGACTCGACCACCCGCGCTCGGTGCAAGAAGCCATCGCGCGCGCATGCGGTTTGCCGGAACACGAGCCGCTCGACTTCTCGTCGCTGCCCGAGCGTGGACTCGTGTTCATCGACAATGCCGAGCATGTGATCGCGCATGCCGCGCAAATAGTCGATGCGCTCGCCGCCGCCAATGACGGCATCCGCGTTCTGGTTACGAGCCGCGAGCCATTGCGCATCATGTCCGAGACGCTCTATCGCGTCGATCCGCTCGACGTGCCGCGCGCCGGATCGACGGATGCGCAAACGCTCGAACATGCTTCCGTGCGGCTCTTTCTCCGCCGTGGCCGCGCCGTGCAGCGCAATCTCGGCGACGACAGCGCGCAGATCGGCCGCATAGGGACGATATGCCGGCGGCTCGACGGCAATCCGCTTGCCATCGAACTGGCGACGGCGCGTCTTGCCGCGCTCGGCCTCGAAGATATTCATCGGCGGCTGGACGACCGTATGTCCATGCTCGCTGGCGGATACCGCACCGCGCTGCCGCGTCATCAGACGTTGCGTGCGAATTTCGACTGGAGCTACGGGCCGCTCGCCGCGCAGGAGAAGACCTTGCTGCGCAGGATGGCCGTTTTCGAAGACTCGTTTTCGTTCGAAGCCCTGTGCGCTGTCGCATGCGATGACGGACTTGCGCTCGCAACCGTGATCGACGCCGCGAGCGAACTCGCCGCGAAATCGCTGTTGATCGTCGAATATGGCGGCCCCGTCGTGCGCTACCGGTTATCGGAATCGATGCGTGCGTATGCGCTGGAAAGACTCGCGGCGGAGAACGACAGCACGGCAATCGCCAGGCGTCTCGCGCATTATCTGGAACGTTGCGCCGACTTCTCCGGTGCCGACGAAGCGAATGAGCCCGACACCCCGCGAGGTCTCGTTGTCGAGTAAGGTTAGACGTTAAGCGAAGCGTGAGAAGATCACGCGGCACCAGGTCAATCCCGCCACGAAAGCCGAGGAACGCATGGACCGCCTGACCGGCATCGAAGTATTCGTCGCGACCGTCGATGGCGGCAGTTTCGCCGCTGCCGCGCGACGTTTCGGGTTATCGCCCGCGATGGCCGGCAAGTACGTGAGCGCAATCGAAGCCGAACTGAACGCGCGGCTTCTGCATCGCACGACGCGCAAGCTGAGTCTGACCGAGGTCGGCCAACACTATTACGAGCGATGCAAACGCATCCTCGAAGCCTACGAAGAGGCCAATCGCGAGGCGAGCGACGCACAGGACACGCCGCGTGGCGTGTTGCGAATCGCGGCGCCCGTCACGTTCGGAGCGATGCATCTCGGCGATGTCCTCGCTGCATATCTTGAGCAGCATCCGCATGTCACGATAGAAGTGTCGTTGAATGACCGCTATGTCGATCTGCTCGAAGCCGGCGTGGACGTGGCGATACGTATCGGTCGCCTCAACGACTCCGGCCTCGTCGCGCGCAGGCTCGCGCCGTGTCGAATGGTCATCTGCGCATCGCCCGGCTATGTCGAACGACACGGCACGCCGCGCAACCCCGACGACTTGCGGCAAGCGCCGCGACTCGCGTTCAGCGAAGCGGTGTCGGTGGGAGACTGGACGCTCGCCGATACGAAAGGCCGCGCGCATGTCATCGACGGGCCATGCCGCATGGCCGCGAACAACACGCAGATGCTGCTGGCTGCGGCGCTTGCGGGCGCGGGTATCGCGTATGGGCCGACCTTCGTGTTCGGCGAACACATCGCGCGGGGGAATCTCGTCGCGCTGCTGCCGGACTATCGGACGCCGGAGTTGGCGATTCAGGCGGTTTATCCGAGCGCACGACATATGCCGCTGAAAGTGCGGCTTCTGCTCGATAGTTTGGTCGCCGCGTTCGGCGACGAGCCGCCTTGGGACCGCACGTCACGCTGATTCCGTTCAACGCGCTTGCAGTTCGTCGATGAACTTTTCGATAAGCGCAGCGACCGCTGCTGGCGCTTCAAGTGGCGATAAGTGCCCGACGCCGGGCAAGACATGAAGGCGCGCGTCCGCTATGCGAGGCAACAGTTCCTTCCGCAAGGTCTCGACGCGGTCCACCTGGTCGAGTTCGCCTGAGATCACCGTGACGGGAACACTGATCGACCCGACTTCATTCGTGATGTCTTCGAGCATGGCGGCGTTCGGCCACGCCGCCTTGGCTTGCGGCGCGCCACGCAAGCTGTCGGCAATCACTTGCTCGCGCAACTCGGGCGCAAGCGGACTTGCGGTGAGCACGTTATCCATGACCCATTCGACCGATTCGCGCGAGTCGTAGGCTGCGGCCATCGCGGCTCGCTGGGCATCGGGAAGCTGCATCGGCGAGGGCGGCGAGGGCGCGATAAGCACGACGCCCTGCAATCCGCGAGGCCTGCGCGATGCGAGCAATTGCGCGACCTTGCCGCCCATCGAATGACCGATCAGGATGTAGCGCTGCAAGTGCAGTGCTTCGACGACGTCTGCTGCGTCGTTTGCAAGATCGGCTATTGCGTAGGCTTGCTCGGTCGCGCCGGATTCGCCCCATCCACGATGATCGAGCGCGATGGTGTGTCGAGCGTTCGACAATGCGCCGATAACGCCGTCCCATGTCCGTGACGACCCGCCCCAGTAGTGGAGAAACACGAGTGCCGGCTCGCTGCTTCCTTGTTCCTTGACGTGAATCCTCGCTCCGCGTGTTTCGATGTTCATGGCGATGCTCCTTGGGTTTAGTGATGAAAGAGCATCTTAGGTGCGATCGTTTGGATTGATAATTCGCTCAACATGATCGGCACTCGATCACGCCGGGATCGAATTCGATGCCTTGGCAAAGCGCCGGACAGCGCGAATCGTGGACGTAAGGGAGGAAAGCAGAGCACCCCGGATGCCGCTCAACACCATGCATCTCACTTAGAATCGCCATCGGGTCTTGTCGACTTGGAGCGTTTTCATGATCAAGAGAGTGCTGACGACCGGTGCAATGCTCGCGAGCATTGTCGTGACGACGCCTGCTCACGCCGATGCAAACGCCGACAAGGCCGCGATCGCGCAAAGGCTGCAAGCATGGTCAAAGGCTTTCAACGCGCGCGATGCCAAAGGCGTCTGCGATATCTTCGCGCCCGACCTGGTTTCGACCGTCCCGGAAGCGCTCGATGGCAATCGCGACACGATCTGCAAGAAGCTCGCGGTGCTGTTTGCAAAGCCCGGACTAAGCTTGAAATACGACAGCCCAGACATTCGCGAGATCATCGTTTCCGGCGATATAACCATCGTGCGATTGTTCTGGACGCTCACCGCCCGCATGGGTGACAAAGAGAGCGTGACCGAAGAAGCAGGCATGGACATTTTCCAGCGGCAACCGGACGGTCAATGGTCCATCGCCCGCTTCATGTCGTTCAGCGCGACGCCTAACACCGTACTCGAATAAGCGAGAGCAGAACCAAGGGAATATTCCGCGCGCCCGGTTCGTTTAGATGGAGGATGCCGTGTCTTGCGGCCGCCTCGTAGCTATTCGACCTGGAGTGACCCATGAAACTCGTTCGTGCGTTTTCGCTATTGCTTGCCGTGCTCGCCCTATCCCTCGCTGGCTGTCAGACCGACGGCGCCGGTGCAAGCTCGTCGGGCACGTCATCGAGCAGCGGCAGCAGCGGCGGCTATTGACCCGCGCGGTGGCGACGCCGCCTCCGCGCGAATTTAAAAGCGCGCTGACTGCGTTCATCGACATAGTTGGCCGCGCCGCCGTGCTTTCGTTCAATGAGGCGCAGCCTGCTTATCTCGATCCTTTCGCTCCCGGCGATGCCCGCATGTGGCAAGCGTCAGCGGTCGTCATGCCATCAAGCGTGGAGCAGATCCGCGCGGTCCTGCAAGTGGCGAACCGATTCAAAGTGCCGCTGTGGAGCGTATCGACGGGACGCAACTTCGCTTACGGCGGCGCGGCGCCAAGGCTTGCGGGCAGCGTCGTGCTCGATCTGCAACGCATGAACCGCATACTCGAGATCGACGAAAAACTGGCTTATGCGCTCGTCGAACCCGGCGTGAGTTACTACGACCTGTATCGTGAATTGAAGGCGCGTGGCACGCGTTTATGGCTCGATCCGCCGGCGGCGGGCTGGGGCAGCGTCATCGGCAACACGCTCGAGCGCGGTTATGGCACGACGCCGTATGGCGACCATGCCGCGATGCAATGCGGCATGGAAGTGGTGCTTGCAAACGGCGATGTCGTGCGCACCGGCATGGGCGCCATGAACGCGAGCCGCGACTGGCAAGTGTTCAAGCCCGGTTTCGGTCCTTCTTATGACACCATGTTCGCGCAGTCGAATCTGGGCATCGTGACCAAGCTCGGCGTGTGGCTCATGCCCGAGCCCGAGGGCTACATGATCGCGCGCTATGCCTTCAAACGCGATAACGACCTCGAACGGATCGTCGAAACGCTGCGGCCATTGAAGCTGGACGACACGATACAGAGCAGCGCTGTCATCGAAAGCGCGGTGCGCTGGGCGGCGGGCGTATCGACACGCAAGCGGTGGTACGACGGCCCCGGTGCGATGCCCGAAGCGGCCATCGACGCAATGGCGCGCGACATCGACATCGGCCGCTGGAACCTGCGCTTCTGTCTTTATGGACCGCGCGAACTGGTCAACGTGCGGCGCGACATCATCCATCGGCGCTTTGCATCGATTGCCGATGCACGCCTCTTCGACATGCCCTATCGCGACGCATCCGATGAACCGACAGGCGGCGGCGATCGCAGTCAGGTCGGCATTCCCGGACTCAATGCGTTCAACATGCTGAACTGGCGTGGCGGTTCGGGCGCGCATGTCGACTTCTCGCCGATATGCCCGCCAACCGGCGCCGATGCAACCAAGCAATACATGATGGTGCGTGACCGCGCCGCACAGTTCGGCTTCGATTACTACGGCGGCTTCACGGCGGAACGGCGACACATGCATCACATCTTCGCGGCCATTTTCGACCGCGACGACAGCGCTCGAACAAATGCTGCGGGCACGCTGGTGCGCACGCTGATCGAGGATGCGGGCCAGGCCGGCTATGGCCAATATCGCACGCATCTCGCGTATATGGACCTTGCGGCTTCGCAATACGACTTCAACGACCACGCGTTGATGCGGCTCACGAACACGCTGAAAACCGCGCTCGATCCGAATGGCATTCTGTCGCCCGGCAAGCAGGGTATCTGGCCTGCCGCTCGGTCGAAGGACGCTCGATGAGACGCGCCCGCCGCGAATTCTTGACTGGCGTATCCCTGGCGGCGGCGTATGCGTGGGCCATCGGAAGCATCGGCGATACGAAGGCGGCACGCATGCGTCTCCTCGTCGTATGCGATGAACGTTGCTCGGATAGCCGCGCGTTTGCGCATCGCGCGAGCTTGAACGGTGCGCGCGTCGTTGCATGGCGAAACGATGCCGGCTTGCTATGGCACGAACGCTTGCTTCCGGATGCATCGCTCGGCGTACCCCTTGCCGGTCTGACGACATACGCGGATGCCTTCGTTCTCTCGCGTCTCGCATGGACGTGCGGCCTGCGCATGACGAAGCTTGCATGCGATGCCGAGGCGCTCGTCGCATGGCGCATGGAGCAACTGAACCAATCCTCTGTTGATTGAAACACCGTCTACCTGCCGATCGATCGACGCAAACGCTTTCGGTTGTCGACCTGCAACACCGCTCGACGCGTTTGAAAAAACGTATATGCGAATCGTTCGCATTTCACTAAAATCGCAGCACGCATGCATCCGTCCTCTCGCGACGACCGCATCGCATCTTCTCGGCACCACACGTGGCAACGCATAGCACCTCTAACAGCGGTTCTCCTTCGGATTTTCTTCGCTATGTCAGCAACTGCTCTGTCGCGCCCGCGCGTTCGCAAAGTTTATGCGGCGGTTCTTCGACTTTTTGTCTGCGCCGTGTTGCCCGCCTCTTTGAGTATCACCGCACGAGCGCAAACAGAGCCGCAGGCATCGCCGGCCAATGCAGACACCGCGCTGCCCGCCGTGAACGTGCGCGGCGTCGCCGAAACGCTTCCCGGCGATTTCGAACCCGCATACGCGGGCGGACAGGTTGCGCGCGGCGCCCAGTTCGGCGTGCTGGGCAGTCAGAAGCTCATCGATGTTCCGTTCAGCATGACGAGTTATACGGCAAAAGCGATCGAGGATTCGCAAGCGCGCACCATCGGCGATCTGCTGGCGCACGATCCCGCCGTTCGTCCCGCATATGGCTTCGGCAACTTCTCTGAAGTATTCGTGATTCGCGGCTTCCAGCTCAATGGCGACGACATCTCGCTCAACGGCCTGTACGGCATCACGCCGCGTCAGCTCGTCTCGCCTGATGTATTGGAACGCGTCGACGTATTCAAAGGCGCCAACGCGTTCCTGAACGGCGCGTCGCCGACTGGCTCGGCAATCGGCGGCGGCATCAATCTCGAACTTAAGCGCGCCGACGATAAACCGCTCACGCGCGTCACCGTCGATGGCAGCGCGTCCGGTCAGATCGGCACGCACGTCGACGTGGGTCGGCGCTTCGGCAGCGAAGGACAATTCGGCGTTCGCGTGAATGGCTCGATAGACGGCGGCGAAACCAGCATCGACGACGAGTTCCGCCATAACCAGACCACCGCCGTTTCGCTCGACTGGCGCGGCGACAAGCTGCGTTTGTATGGCGATTTCCTTTACCAGCGCAAGAACATCGACCAGGGCCGCTCGACGGTTTCCGTCACGGGCGACGTGGTGCCCGAGCCGCTGTCCGCCACGCACAACTTCGCGCAGCCGTGGACGCATAGCACGCTGGAAGACACGGTAGGCATCGCGCGCGCGGAATACGACTTCTTGCCTGGATGGACCGCATACGCCAGTGGCGGCATCCGGCGCACACACGAGGACGGCACGTATTCGTCACCGACCTTCAACGCGCTCACGGGCACCACGAGCACGCGCGGCGACGTATTGCGCACCACCGACGCGCTGTCCGGCGAAGCCGGCGTGCGCGGCCGCTTCGTGACGGGTCCGGTCTCGCATCTCGTCTCGGCGGGTTTTGCCATCACGAGCGTCGAAGACCGCGAGGCATTCGCCTTCAGCGGGCCCTTCCCGACGACGCTCTATGGCGGCGGCGTCGTGCCGGAACCGGCGGCGACGAGCTTCGTCGCGGGCAGTTTCTCCGATCCGGGTCTCGCGGACCGCATCCTCACGCGCAGTTTCGCAGTATCCGATACGCTCGGCTTTCTCAACGACCGCGTGCTCTTCACCATCGGCGCGCGTCATCAGCAACTGCATCAGAACAACTATACGGTCGGCACGGACGCGATCTCGAACACCTATGATCAGTCGATCAACACGCCGATCTTCGGTCTCGTCGTGAAGCCGACCAACACGATCTCCCTCTTCGCGAATCGCGCCGAGTCGCTCGCGGCAGGACAGACGGCGCCGTTCGGTGCCGCCAATGTCGGGCAGACGCTCTCGCCGAACCGCACGAAGCAATACGAAGTGGGCACGAAGTACGATACGAATCGGTTTGGCGCGGAGCTCGCGCTGTTCCAGATCGAGCAGCCCACGGCGTACACGGACAGCACGAACAACATCTTCGCCACGAACGGAACGCAACGGCATCGCGGAATCGAAATGTCGGTGTATGGCGAACCGCTCAAGGGCGTGCGCGTGCTCGCCGGCGCGACGTTGCTGAACGCGAAGCAACTCGATACGAACGGCGGCGCAACCGATGGTTATCGGCCCATTGGTGTGCCGAGTTATCTCTTCAATTTGGGCGGCGAATACGATCTGCCTTGGGTGCCCGGCCTGACGTTCAACGCGGCGTGGATCCACACGAGCAATCAGTATCTGGACGCGGCCAACCATTTATCGATACCCGCGTGGGACCGCTTCGATCTCGGCGCGCGCTATACGACGACCGTGTTCAAGCACGTAACGACGCTGCGCGCCACGGTGGAAAACGTGACGAACAAATCGTACTGGTCGTCGACGACGGGCGCCTATCTGACAATGGGAAAACCGCGTACGTTGCTGATGTCGGTGACTGCGGACTTTTGATGCCGCGCGCGCGATCTTCGTTACGCTGATAATCGCGCGCCGGTTCAGTTAGAGGAAGTCGCGCCTGCGCCCGGCTTCACCGTACCATCGGCCTGTGGAACTTCCACGGGTTTGACTTCGACGGGCGCGGTGCCGTTTTCCTTCAAGCCGAGCTTATCGGCGGTTTTCGGCGATACATCCACGATCCGGTCTTTCACGTAAGGACCGCGATCCCTGATCTCGACTACGTCGCTATTGCCGTTCTCCAGATTCGTCACGCGCGCTTTCGTACCGAGCGGAAGCGTCTTGCTTGCCGCCGAATTGGACTGCGGATTCATCGGCGTACCGTCGGCCATTTTCTTCTTGTAGAAGTTTCGGCCGTAATACGAAGCCTTGCCCTTGCGTTCCTTGCCGGAGCGGTCGAGATTCACGGGTTCCGCAGCTGCCGCTTTTGCTGTCGCATTTACGTTTGCCTGGCTATGACGCGCATGCTTCTGCGCGCGCTTATGCGCGTGTGTGTGCGTTTGCGTATGCGTTTTTTCCTGCGCCGCCGGGAATGCGGCATTGAGCCAGCACGTCAGCGTGACGAAGACAAGCGCTCGAATCTTCGATCTTTGCGCTCGTTCCTTCAGATGTATCGTGCTGAGGGTGTCATTCCCCATCGTACGAAGTCGCATTCGTCTCTTCTCCTTGGGCTTTGTGCAGCCATTGACGCCTCGTATGTTTGATTTTGATTACTCGTACGACGAGCATGCGGTGCTCTCCGTGCTTTCCATCCATTCGCTACGCGTGCCGTGGATGCACGAATCGCTCCCGAACGACAAGTTGACGCTCGATGGGACCACGCTCTAACGTAAGATCTTTGGTGCGCGATACGCGCGACCTAGATAACGATGACGGAGTCCACGCAATGAGCCATGATCTCGACAACAAAATCGCCCTCGTCACGGGAACATCGGGAATAGGTGCGTCTGTCGTCTTGCGAATGGCTGCGGGAGGCGCGCACGTCGCGGCGTTAGGCATCGATGAAACGTTGAACGCCGCCTTGCGTCGACGCGCCGAGGATGCGGGGCTGAAAGTGACCGTGCTCAAGGCGGATGTGTCGGACCCGGCGCAAGTCGAAGCGGCGATGCGCGAGACGGTCGAACTATTTGGCGGGCTCGATATCATCGTCAATTCGGCGGCCATTCATCCTTATGGCGATCTCGTCGAGACATCGCACGAGACGTTTGCGCGCTGCATGAACGTGAACGTAGGCTCGATTCATCTGACCGCGCACTTCGGCGTGCCCGAAATGCGCAAGCGCGGCGGTGGCGCGATCGTCAATATATCGAGCGTTCAGGGCTTTAGTTGTCAGGCAGGCGTCGCGGCCTACGTGGCATCTAAAGGCGCGATCCATGCAATGACGCGAGCGATGGCAATCGACTTCGCACCCGACAAGATTCGCGTCACGTCGGTGAGCCCCGCATCGGTACGCACGCCGATTCTCGAACTCGCCGCGCGAACCTTCGACGGACCGGACGCGAACGTCGAGGAAGCCTTCGCGCGATTCGGCGCAGCGCATCCGCTCGGGCGGATCGGCGAACCCGAAGAAGTGGCCGAACTGGTCGCGTTCCTCGTGTCGGATCGCGCGCTTTTCATCAGCGGCTCGGATCACAAGATCGATGGCGCGTTGCTCGCAGGGCTTGGAGTTCGGTAAATGAATGGCACGTTCGCGGCTTTTTGGAATCGCTGCATCAAGCGGTGGAGGTGTATAGCAGATCACGTTGCGATGAAGTTTTCGCGAAGCTTCCTCACCGCCTGACAGTGAGGCCGGCAATACGCCGGCTTCCGATGGTCGATCATCATGTCAACCGTCTACCAACTCGACGACAAGTCGCCCGGACGCGCCTTCAGGGCTCCATCGAAAGTACAGGCGTTGCGTCCAGCGCGCTGGCCCATGCAAGCAACTCGTTCGCTGGCAATGCTTGCGAGAAGAGAAAGCCTTGCAGTTCATCGCAACCGATGCCGCGCAGCGTATCCGCCTGATGTTCGCTCTCCACGCCTTCCGCAACCACACGCAAGCCCAATTCGTGCCCGAGATCGATGATCGCCTTCACGATAGCGAGATCGGCTGGCGCATCGAGCATGTCGTGCACGAACGCTCGATCTATCTTGAGACGGTCAAGCGGAAAGCGATTGAGGTAACTGAGGCTCGAATAACCGGTGCCGAAGTCATCGAGCGAGAGCTTCACGCCGAGCGCACGAATCGCGCGGATGGCCGCGACGTAGCTCTCGGCGTTATCCATGAGCACCGTTTCGGTGATCTCGAGTTCGAGAAACTGCGGCAACACGCGATACTTCGTGAGACTGCGCGCGAGCACGCCCACGAGTTCGGGATCGCGCAATTGAATCGCCGATACGTTCACGGAAGCGCTTATTTCCAGACCATCGCGCTCGCGCCACGTTGCAACCTGACGACATGCTTCGTCGATGACCCACGCGCCCATCGGAATGATGAGCCGCGTCTCTTCGGCCACGGGAATGAACTGCGAAGGCATGACGGAGCCAAGCGCCGGACTATCCCAACGTAACAAGCCTTCGACGCTCGTCAGCATGCCGGTGCGCGCATCGAGACAAGGCTGCCACGCAATGCGCAATTCGTTGCGTTCTATCGCGGTACGCAGACATGCTTCGAGCGAGAGCCGATAACGCACGTGCTCTGCCATGTCGGCCGAAAAGAACTTCACGAGATTGCGCCCCGCCGCTTTGGCCTGATACATCGCGGAGTCGGCGTTTTGCATGAGCGTGTCGATGTCCGCGCCATCTTCCGGATACAGCGCGACGCCCACGCTGCACGACACCTGCAACGTCACGCCGCTCACTTCATGCGGCTCACGCAAGAGCGCGAAGAAACGCTCTTCGACGGTACGCAGCACATCGGCTGCGTTGGTCACGCCGTTGAGAATGACGGTGAACTCGTCGCCGCCAAGACGGCTGACCGTATCGTTGCTGCGCACGGCCTTGAGGAGACGCCGCGACACCGAACGCAACAGACCATCGCCGATATGATGACCCAGCGAATCGTTGATATTCTTGAAGCGGTCGAGATCGATGAACAGCACCGCTACGCGTTGCCGCGTGCTTTGAGCTTGCGCGATCGCCACTTCGAGACGCGTGCCGAACAACGCGCGATTCGGCAGTTCCGTGAGCACGTCATGCTCCGCCAGAAACTGGATACGCGCCTCGCTCTTCTTGCGGTCCGTGATGTCGATCAACGTGCAGATATAGTGCGACACGCTGCTATGCTTGTCGCGCACGGTGCTGACCATGAGCCACGCTGGATAATCGCCGCCTTGCCTGCGTCGCACCTGCGCTTCGCCGTTCCACGTACCGCTGCGTTCAATTCGATTCGCAAGCCGCGCGATGATGCCGCGCTCATCGCTTGCGTCGTGTGCCGCGATAAACGCGGGCGGCTTGCCGACCACGTCATCGCTGCGATATCCGGTTGCACGATAGAACGAGGGATTCGCGGTGACGAGCCGCGCGTCGGCATCGAGAATGACGATCGCCTCCGACGATGCCTCGAACACCCTGCCCCAAAGCTCAAGACGTTGCTCCATCAGCTTGATCTGGTTGATCGGCGTAAAGGCCGTGAGAATGGCGTCGCGGCCCTGGAAATTGAGGCGGCGCGCGGAGAGCATCGCCCACGTGGGTTGCGCCGTGGCTTTCCAGTGAACCTCGAACTCGTCGATAGCCTCGCGGTCGGACAGTTGCTGGAAAAAGCGTGCACGCGTCGATGAATCGAGACCGAAGGCCCACGGGTCTGTTGCGCAACCGTTGAGCCAGAAGAGGCCGGGCGTATTCGCGTGCAGCACTTCGTGGCCGGGAACGGCGGTGACGACCATCGGCACGGGCGTGGCTTCGACGAGTGCGTATTGCGCGGCGGATGCGCGCGTCGTGGCCGCGAGTTCCTTCTGCACGTCGCGTTCGTGGTCGAGTTGCGCAAGCATCTCGTTGAAGCCACGCACCAGTTGACCGATTTCGTCCTGACTATGCCAGCTTGCACGTTGCGAATGATCGCCCGTTCGCCGCACGATATCCATCACGCGCGCGAGCTTGCGCAAGGGCGACGAAATCTGCTGCGCGACGCAATACACCATCGCCAGAATGCCGCATAAGAGAAAGAGCGCGGTGCCCAGATGCAGCCACATGCGTGAGAACAGCATATGTACACGCACATGCAGCAGCTCGTCGAGTTGCGTGCCTGTCACGCGCCAGCTCGTGCTTGCGCTTGCGACGAGCGCTTGCTGCGCGGTATCGACGATGGATACGACAGCGGGATCGGGCGCGGCGTTGCCATCCACGACGATGCGCGCCGCGTGACGAAACGCTTCGACCGAGGTACGCATGCGTGCAAACGAAGGCGTGAGCGTTGCATCGAGTTCGTGATTCGCGGCGCCTGCTTCAGCGAAGTCGGAGCGCAGACCTTGCATGACGCCATCGAGTTGTCCTTCGAGCACGAGATAGCGCGTGCGTACTTCCTCGCGCGAGCGTGCTGGATCGAGCCCTTCGTGCAGATGTTTGCCGATGCCATCGACTGCATCGATCAGCGCCGGATAGCGCAGAATCGATTGCGACATCGCGTAGTAGCTGTCGAGGTCGGGATCGAGAATCAGGTTCGATTGATTGCCGATGCGTGTGATGAGTTCGCGGCAGGCATCGAGCGCGGCGCTGGTCGTCGCGGGCTTCGGCGGCGTTTCGTGAGAGAGCGCGTCGAGCGCTTCGCGCAAGGTCCCGTTGAGCTCGGCGCTCTTCATGTGCTCGCCGTATTGCGCTTCCGCGTTCGCGAGATCGTCGATGGACTTGCGCCATGCACCCGATGGCAGACGTTGCCCCGCGCCCGCGAATGCGACTTCGACGAGCGCGTCTTTCACCACATGCACATAGGCGTTGCCGACGATCTCCTTGTTCGAGAAATCGATGGCTAGATACTTCTCGTGGATCAGGATGCCGCTGATGTAGATCACCGCGCTCAGGTCGAGCAGATAGATGAGCAGCAGCTTGTGCCCGACCCGCAGGCGCGCGAGCAGCCGGAAGAAAGGATTGCGCTTCATGGAGCGCTTCGCTTCGCGCGACTCAGCGGGATCAAGTGAACCTCGTGCAATGGTTGGCGCGCCGGCACTCGATGAGCCGGACCGATATCACGCGCTAACGGCCGGAGGTTATTGAACTTTAGTTATTGATCGAAGTTCACTGTTCGGGTGCTGGAGTGGGCGATTGAGGTGCGTAAAATGCGCTAAAGATGCGCGGAAATTTGCGTTTCACGGTGCTTAGTGTCGGTTCACGATCCTCAATCCAACTCGTGTATGCCATCCCATCGGCCGCCTCGGCCACACTCGACGACGCCCTCCTCAATCGCAAGGCTTCCGGCGTTTCGTTCAGCTCTTCGTCGCGCCCTTCTACTCCCGCGAAGACAACATCGACGAATAACGAACGACGTTACCCCGCAATCGACGCCTCCACCGCCGCGAGATACGCCGACAAAGCGCGCCTCACTTCACGCAGATAACGGCCGGCAAGCTGCACATCGCCCATGGCGGGACGCAGCTTGATGGCAAGCGCGCCCGTCGCGAGCGCATGCAGCATGTCCACATACAACGCGCGCTCGGACGCTTTCACGCCAGGAATGCGCGCGTCGAGGACCTTGCGTAACGTGCCCGCCTTGCGCTTGTTCTTGTGATCGTCGTCGTGCGGCATGATCGACATGAGAATCAGGCAGTCGGGATGCTGCTCAAGGTACGTGATATACGGCGTCATGAAGCGGTCGATCACCGCTTCCGCCGAAATACCGCGCCAGTAATCCGTATCGAGTCCGACTAGCTCGGCTTCGATCTCGTCGGTCGCCGCCATGTGGCGGTCCCACAGCGCGTTCAAGAGACTGTCGCGGTCCGGAAAGAAGTGATACATCGAGCCGATCGGCGTGCGTGCCTGCCGCGCGACGCCGTGCATGGTCACGCCAGTCAGCCCCTTTTCGACGATCAGTTCAGCCGCCGCATCGAGCACCGTCTCGATGCGCGCGCGGCCACGCGCCTGCAATGGCGCACGCGCGCTGCTGCCGCGATCGCTCGCTGTCGTGGCTTCTTCCCGTGGCGACGATGGCTTCTTCATTGTCAATCCCCTCCATGATGAAACTGGACGCGTCCGTCTAGTTTGCGTCATACTAGACGATATCGTCTAGTATCAGCGGCCCCGATTGCGTGCCTTACACGCGTAATTATCTCGCGGTCGCGTTAAACGTTGGAGAGAAACATGGCAGCAGAAGCGCCCGCCGATAGCGGCAAGATCAACGACACCACCACGCGCAAGCCGTCGCGCAAGGGCGTGCTTATCGTCGTCGGTATCGTCGCGGTGGTAGTCGGCATCGCATGGGGCGTGCGCTGGTGGACGGTCGGCCGCTTCATCGAAACCACGGACGACGCCTATCTCAAGGCCGACAGCGTGACCGTCGCGCCGAAGGTGAGCGGCTATGTCACCGAAGTGCTCGTCGCGGACAATCAGACGGTCGCCGCCGGCGCGCCGGTCGCGCGGTTGGACACGCGGCAGTATCAGGCGCAACTCGATCAGGCCAAGGCCACGCTGGACGCCCGCGCCGCCGACATCCTCCGTGCCGAGGCCGAAGTCAAACAGCAGCAGGCCAACGCAGAACAGGCGAAGGCGCAAGCGGAGGTATCGCGCGTGAGTTTGCGGCAAGCCGAAGCCGACGTGCGCCGCTACGAGCCACTTGCCGCGAGCGGCGCGGAAACCGCCGAACGTCTTGCCAATCTCGTCAGCACGCGCGATCAGGCGCGCGCCACGCTCGCCGCGAATCTCGCGGCGGCGCGTTCGGCCAGCACGCAGATCGGTGCGACCGAAGCGCAAATCGTGCAGGCGAAGGCACAGATGGAAGCCGCACAGGCGCAACTGGATCAGTCCAGCCTCGACGTGCACGACACCACGCTTTATAGCCCGCTCGCGGGGCGCGTAGGCGACCGCAGCGTGCGCGTCGGTCAGTATGTGCAGCCGGGCACGCGGCTCATGACCATCGTCCCGGTCGAAGCGCTCTATCTCGAAGCGAACTTCAAGGAAACTCAAGTGGGCCGCATGCGCGTAGGCCAGCCGGCCACGCTGCATGTCGACGCCATCAAGGGCGCCGATCTGCATGGCGTGGTCGAGAGTTTCTCGCCGGGCACTGGCGCGCAGTTCGCGCTCTTGCCGCCGGAAAATGCCACCGGCAACTTCACGAAGATCGTGCAGCGCGTGCCGGTGCGTATTCGCGTGGATACGGGTCCGCAAACGCGCAAGGTGCTGTTGCCGGGTCTGTCCGTCACCGTCGATGTCGACACCCGCTCCGCCACCGACGACAGCCGCCATATCGCCGAAGAGAACAGTCATGACTGAGGCCCGTGCCGCGCGCGCGAGCGCCGGCGACTGGATCGCCGTCACGGCAGGCGCGCTCGGCGCGCTGATGGCCACGCTCGACATCTCCATCACCAACTCGGCGTTGCCGCAAATTCAGGGCGAAATCGGCGCGACGGGCACCGAAGGCACGTGGATCTCGACGGGCTATCTGATGTCCGAAATCGTGATGATTCCACTCGCCGCGTGGCTCACGCGCGTTTTCGGCCTGCGCAACTTCCTCCTGAGCAACGCAACGCTCTTCACCGTGTTCTCGGTGATGTGCGGTTTCTCGCACTCGTTGCCCATGATGATCGCTGGCCGCATCGGCCAAGGCTTCACCGGCGGCGCGATGATTCCCACGGCGCAGACCATCATCCGCACGCGGCTGCCGCGCGAGCAGATGCCCGTGGGCATGACCATCTTCGGGCTGATCGTGCTGCTCGGGCCGTTGCTCGGTCCCGTGCTCGGCGGCTGGCTCGCGGAGAACATTTCATGGTCGTGGTGCTTCTTTCTCAACATCCCCGTGGGCGTCGCGCTGATCGCGTTGCTGATCACCGGTCTGCCGCAGGAAAAGCCGCAGTGGGACGCCTTTTTCAAGGCGGACTGGCTCGGCATCGCGGGACTCGCCATCGGGCTGAGTTCGCTTACCGTCGTGCTCGAAGAAGGTCAGCGCAATCAGTGGTTCGAGTCGAGCGAGATCGTCTTGCTCACGTGCGTCACGGCATTCGGCTTTTTGCTGATCGCGCTGTCGCAAGTCTTCGCGAAGCGGCCTATCGTGCGGCTGTCTCTGTTGCGCAATCCGCGCTATGCAAGCGTGATTCTCATTGTCTTCGCGGTCGGCGCGGGGCTTTACTGCGTGTCGTTTCTGCTGCCGCAGTTCCTGAGCATCGTCGCGGGATACAACGCGTTGCAGTCCGGCTCGATCATGCTGGTGTCAGGCGTGCCGGCGTTTCTCATCATGCCCGTGTTGCCGCGTCTGCTCGGCAAGTTCGATTTCCGCGTGCTCGTCATCACCGGCTTGCTGTTCTTCGCGGCGAGCTGTCTGCTCGACATATCGCTGACGGCGCAAAGCGTCGGACACGACTTCTACGCCTCGCAAATTTTGCGCGGCTTCGGCCAGATGCTCGCAATGATGCCGCTCAATCAAGCCTCCATGGCCGCGGTCTCGCGCGAGGAATCCGGCGATGCCGCGGGCCTCTACAACATGGCGCGCAACCTCGGCGGATCGGTCGGGCTCGCGATCATCGGGACGGTCATCGACCGGCGTAATGACTTTCACGGCGAGGCCATCCGCGAGACGCTCACGGCCAATTCGGTGCTCGGCCAGGACCGGCTCGCGGCCAACGCGGCGGGATTTTTCGCGCAAGGCGGCGACATGGCGCACGCCAAGATGCAGGCGCTCGGGCAATTGTCCGTGCAGATCGGCCAGCAAGCCATCGTCATGACCTACTCCGAAACCTTCTTCATCCTCGCGATCGCGTTGCTGGCCTGCGTGCCGCTCGCCCTTCTGCTCAAAACGCCGCGTCATCAGGCTGGCGAAACGCCATCCGCCGGCCACTAATGTCATGACTGATTCAACGATGTCTCTCAACTCCTTCCGCTGCCGGCGCGCCGTGCCGTTCTTGCTTGCGCTCATTTGCTCCGCGTGCACGGTGGGTCCGGATTACCGTGGCGCGCCGGATATCGCGGCGGAATCGCTCAAAAGCGGGACGTTCGTGCGTACGCCGCAGCAGGGCGTCGACGTCTCGCATGCACCCGCCAAGTGGTGGCTCGCGCTGAACGACCCGAAACTGAACGATCTTGTCGATGCAGCGCTTTCCAGCAATCCCGATGTGAAAATCGCGCAGGCGAAACTGCGGCAAGCGCGCTCGCAATTGCGCGGGCAAGAGGCCAACGGCATGCCGAAGGCGTCGGCATCGGCGGCGGCGTTGCGTATGCGCTCGCCCGATCTCGGCAGCTTCGCTGCATCCAATGCGGGAGGTTCGGATCAGGGCACGGCGACATCCAGCGGGCGTGGTCCGCTCGACTTCTACACCGCCGGCTTCGACGCCTCGTGGGAACTCGATCTCTTCGGCGGCACGCGTCGCGCGGTCGAAGCGGCATCCGACGAAGCCGACGCTGTCAAAGCGGATCTCGCCGACACGCAGGTGTCGCTCGCGGCGGAAGTCGCGTCCGCCTACGTCGGCTTGCGCGACCAGCAACGACGTCTCGCGCTCGGCCGCAGCACCGCCGAATATCAGCAGCAAATGCTCACGCTCACCGAGCAGCGCCGCGCGCGCGGCACGGCGGCCGACGTGGATGTCGAGCGCCTCACGACGCAAGTGGATACCACGCGCGCGACGCTCGTGCCGTTGCAGGTGCAGATCACCGATTCGCTGGATCAACTCGCCGTGCTCACGGGCCGCGCGCCCGGCGCGCTGGACGCGCAACTCGGTGAGGCCGCGCCCTTGCCCGACCTGCCAGCTTCGGTGGCTATCGGCGAGCCATCGGCGATGCTGCAACAGCGTCCGGACATCCGCGCGGCGGAACGGCGCCTCGCATCGAGCAATGCGCAGATCGGCGAGCATGTCGCGGACTATTTTCCGAAGGTGACGTTGCTCGGCGATATCGGCTTCACGGCGTCGGACCCGGGACATTTACTGCGCAAGCAGAATTTCTCGTGGCTCGGCGTGCCGTATCTGCAATGGAACGTGCTGGACTTCGGCCGCACGGCGGCGAGCGTGGATACCGCGAAGGCTTCGCGCGACGAAGCCGAGGCGCGTTATGAAAAGACCGTGCTGGCCGCGCTCAAGGACGCCAATTCGGCGCTCGCGCGCTACGGCTATCAGCGCGAGCATCTAGTGCGGCTCGAAGAGGTCAATGCGTCGTCGGAGCGCGCCGCCATCCTCGTGCGTCAGCGCTACAAGGCGGGCGTGTCGACCTTGATCGATCTGCTCGATGCCCAGCGCACGCAGTTCGCCGCGCAGCAGGACGTGGTTGCGGCGCAGGGCGAATTGCTCAAAGACTTCGTGTCGCTACAAAAGAGTCTTGGCCTCGGCTGGCAACAGGGAGATGACACGAACCAGCTTGCGGCGGCGCATTGAGCCGTTTAGAAGCCAGCGTCTCGTGCGCAAACCGGAATGCGCGCGGTGAACCTCGTGCCGATCTCGGCGCTCGATTCCACTCCGAGCGTTCCGCCGTGCGCCGAGACGATCTGCTTGCAGATATAGAGCCCGAGTCCGAGCCCGCCGCCCGGTGCGCTCGTCGCGGGACGCCAATAAGGCTCGAACACTTTTGAGAGCGTCTCCGGCGCGATAGGCTCGCCGCCATTGGTCACCGACAGCGTGAGGTGATCGCGCTCTACCGCAATCTCCACCGTGACGGGCGTATCGGCGCCGCCGTGAGTCATCGCGTTGCCGAGCAGGTTGGAAAGCAACTGCTGAATGCGAACGAGATCGCAACTGACCGCGGAATCAACCTGTATGGCGCGATTCACCGCGCGCGACGGGTTTGCCACGCAAAGCTCGTCGACGACCGCGCGCAGGTAAGGCGCGATGTCATCCACCGCGACGATGCTAACCGACATGCCCGAGCCGAGACGGCCGCGCGCGAGATCGAGCACGTCGTCGATCAGCCGCGCCATGCGCGCCGCCGTCGCCTTGAGCCGATTGCCGATACCGACGAGATCCGGCTCGCTCTTGCGCCGGCTCAACAATTCGCCATTCGCGCTCACGGCGCTCAACGGATTGCGCAAATCGTGACCCAATACCGCGATGAACTGCTCCCGAAGATGCGCCGTCTCGCGCTCGTCGAACAGTTGCGCTTCAGTGGACCATTGCCGCTTTTCGCTGGCGAGCTGCATGCCGATGAGATTCGCGAACACCTCGAACATGCGCACGACGCGCGGCTCGGATACCTTCGCCGGACGCGGATCGACTGCGCAGAGGTTGCCGAAATACTCGCCGTCCGGCAAAACGATAGGCACGGAAATATAGCTTTCGAGACCGTAAATGGCGGGTGTGTGATGATCGCGATACGTGGTGTCGCTGCTGAACCGATCGACGATGATCGGCGCACGCGAGGCCCGCGATTCCGAGCAGAGCGTGGTGCGCAGTTCGAGTTGTCCGCCCGGCACCAGTCCGAAATTGATGTTGTCCTGAACGGCGCACGCTGTCCAGGTCGAGTCGGTGACGCGCGCGACGGCCGCGAAACCCATTCCGGTTTCGTCGCAGATCATCTTGAGTATCGACGGCACCGCGCCGATTCCAGCCACGGCGCCCATGTCGCGCGCCAATGCCTCTCGCGAATCCGCCGGTAAAAGTGGTCTATTCACGGCTTCCCTCCTCATCCGCGACATTGTGACAGAGCACGCTCATGCGGTACCAAAGTTTTACGGATAACCGTGCGGCAAATAGCCGATCGATCTGCGCTGCCATGCACCGCAAAGGTTTGCGCATCGCGCGTTAAACATTATTCAGCGGGTTTGAATGTGCAAGCCGTCAATAAATACGCTGTGAGCCCGATAACAGGTGATTCCCGCTTATTTAAAGGATGCGAGGGACGTGGTGCGCGGCTCGCGTGCGAGTTGCATGATAATGAATCTTCATGCATAGAACTAAAACGATCTGGGGCCGACGAAATGCCGGCTGCGGTTATCGATCTCGCAAAGCGCACTGCAAATCCACTCACGGATTTGCAACATTGGACGCGCGGAATCAAATAACTTTTTCTCGGGAACCGGCTGCGTAGCATTGCAGCGCGAGCGCGCAAGGCGCTCTTTGGTTCGGCTCGGATCGCTCGGTCTTGTTCGAGCAATCGCGCCTTTTGACTCTCACTCTCACTGGCATAGCTGCTTCCTCCACATGGCCGGCCGGTCACGCGCGTGGCGCCAAGGACATAGGCCATGATGCACAACTTCCTCTCCAATAATCGCTCAGAGCTGGTGGAGCGGTGTCGAGCCAAGGTTGCGAGCCGCCCGACGCGCGCAGCCTCAGATGCGCAGCTCGAAAACGGCGTACCGATGTTTCTCGACCAATTGATCAAGACGCTGCGCATCGAGCAAGGCAGCGATCCGCTCGCGAGTCGCGCGGTATCGGGTGCGGCCGGCGGCATCATGACGGAATCGGAGATGGGCGCAACGGCCGGACAGCATGGTCACGCGCTGCATTTGCTCGGTTATACGATCGCTCAGGTCGTGCACGATTACGGCGATCTTTGTCAGGCCATTACCGATTTGGCGCACGAGCGCGATGTGCCATTCCAGATCAATGAATATCGGACGTTAAACCGCTGTCTCGATAACGCTATTGCGAAGGCTGTCACCGAATTCAGTTATCAACGCGCGCAAAGCACAAATCAGGAACAACAGCGCGCCGCTCAGGAACGGGCGGGTGAACTTGCACACGAACTGAGAAACGCACTGTCCATCGCGACAACGGCCTTCGAAGCCGCAAGAACCGGAAGTCTGAGCCTGACGGGCGCCACGGGAACGGTACTTCAGCGTGGCCTGGCTTCGCTGCGCACGCTAATCGACGGCTCCATTGCGGACGTCAAGGAATTGGCGGACGGCGGGACGTCGGCGGCGACGTTTTCGTTGGCCGACTTCATTACCGAGGTGGCGCACGCGGCTGAACTGGCAGCGCAAGTGCGAGGCGTGAAATTCACGGTGTCTCCCGTCGACAGCACGCTTGCCGTCAGCGCCGACCGCGATGCGCTTTATTCGGCACTCGGCAATCTGCTGCAAAACGCGTTTAAGTTCACGCGCCCGCAAAGCGAAGTGTCGCTCAACGCTTATGCCGTGGCCGGCCGCATTCTAATGGACGTGAAAGACCATTGCGGGGGACTTCCGCCCGACTCCACGCTCACCATGTTCGAACCATTCACGCAGCAGTCCGCCGACAAGAGCGGCCTGGGCCTGGGCTTGTCGATTTCCAAAAAGATCGTCGAGACGTATGGCGGCGTGTTGAGCGTGGCGAACCTACCGGGCGTCGGGTGTATCTTCACCATCAACCTGGCGCGCCATTCGGTTTGACGACGGCGCTCGAATCAGCGGGCGCTTTTTAGCGAACTGGCGTGAAGCGCCAGCGTTTCGAGTAGCGCGCTCAACCTGAGCGGCTTCGTGAAGTGGTAATTGAAACCGGCGCGTATCGATGCCGCGCGTTCCGCCATCGAAGACAACGCGGTCACGGCGATCAGGAGCGTCAGTTTGTGCTCGTCGGCCTGGCGCAACTGACGCGCAACCTCGCGCCCGTCCATGAGCGGCATTTCGACATCGATCAGGGCAATCTCGGGGCGCCACCGGCGAATCTCGGCCAGCGCGGCGCAACCGTTTTGGGCCGTATGGACATCGTAGCCTTCGAGCGATAGTGCTGAAGCGCAGGCCGCACGAATGGCGGCATCGTCGTCCGCAACAAGGAGACGGGGCAGGTGCTTGCGCATGATGGTGCTCGCTTTTTAATGACTAATACATCTATTCGAGCATTGAGCATTCCCGACCATGCAGACTATTCGTGCGGCGCGCCTCTAATAGCCCTGCTCGGGCTCGCAAACGACATGAAAATTCACGAGCGTGGTCTGCCCGAACGTGTTGCTGAGCGCGACATCGGCGGCATCGCGGCCGTACGCCATCAGCACGCGGCCAACGCGCGGCGCGTTATTGCGCGGGTCGAAGACCTGCCACGTGCCGCCGACATAGGCCTCGAACCACGCCGCGAAATCCATCGGCGCATAAGGCGGCGGCAGGCCGACATCGCTGATATAGCCGGTGCAGTAACGTGCCGGAATATTCAGCGCGCGGCACAGCGTCACCGCGAGATGCGCGAAGTCGCGGCACACGCCCACGCGCTCCTGGTAAGCCTCCCAGGCCGTCTTGGTCGGGCGCGCATGGTGATAGCCGAACGTGATGTGATGATGCGCGAAGTCGCAGATTGCCTGCACGCGGGCCGCGCCCGGCGCGGAATTGCCGAAGAGTTGCCAGGCGGCTTCCGATAGCAGATCGGTTTCGCAGTACCGGCTGCCGAGGAGAAAGACGAGGCACTCGTCGGGCAGTTCTTCCACCGCGTGTTGCCGGCCATCCACGGGACGCGTTTCGAACTCGCCCGATACATTGAGCAATGCGGAAGTCGACAGTTCGAAACGCCCCGGCGGCGCGACGATCCGGCTGCACAAATTACCGAAACCATCGCGATACTGAGTAATCGGCACCGGCGGATTGGTGGCGAGCACGTCCGCCACGATCACATCGTTGGCATGCGAGTAATGCGTGTTGAGCATCAGCATCATGGGTGTCGGCTGCGGACACTCATAGGCAAGATCGTAGCCAACGCGGAGTCTCATCGGACGTCCTTTGCTGTGATGATTCGTGTGGGGCGTCTCGAAGGACGCCGCAAGCGAGGCGCTTGCAGCCACACTATACTGCGCCGCCCTGAAGTCATTAAAGCCGGAAAATTAATGTGGAGCGTGCGGTATCGCGCGGTTCAAAAGCGCGCGCCCGGCACGCATCGCACACATCGCACGCTACGCGCCACGCAGCAGGATAGCTTCGAGATCGTCCTCCTCTTCTTCCGCCGTATGCAGGCGCAGGGTAGCTTCGATGTGCGCGAGATGCTCGACCATGAGCTTTTGAGCCAGCTTGACGTTGCCGGCTTCGAGCGCATCGATCAGGCGCGCGTGCTCGTCGTGCGGACACGCCTCCGAGGTCGGCGCGTTGTAGAGCAGGATGGTCAGACACGTGAGCATCTGCAGGCCGCGCATGGTGCGCTCGATGAAGCGATTGCCGCCAAGCTGCGCCAGCAACACATGGAACTCCCCCGAGAGCCGTACAGCGGTGCGCCGGTCATTGCGCTTGCGTGCATCTTCCTCGCGCGCGACATGCGCCCTCAATGACGCAATGTCCTTCTTCGTCGCGGACCGGCAAACCTTCTCGACCACGGGCAGTTCTATCTGCCGCCGCGCCTCGAAAAGTTCGCGCGCTTCTTCCACCGTCGGGCTCGCGATAAACGCGCCCCGGTTCGGCACGATAGTCACCACCAGTTCATGCGAAAGCTGTTGCAGCACCGCGCGCACCACCGTGCGGCTCACGCCGAAGATGGCGGCGAGCCGGTCTTCCGCGAGCTTCGTCCCCGGATGCAGGCGATGTTCGGCGATGGCGTTCATCAACCGTTCGTAGATGGGATTGCGTTGAACGCCATCGAATGACCCTTTGACGTCGAGTTCATTCGATGCGCTTCGTTTCTTGTCTGTGGGCATGAGGTCTTCCTGAGTCCTGCGGTATTCCTGGCGCGATTATCCGCTTAGATTGCATACGATTCAAATCGGGATTGTATGTATCAGCACTGTGAAGCGCCGAACAAACCAAGCAAAAAGCAGCATTGTTGGTGCCAAAAAGCATCGCGAAGGTGCAGCGTTACACGCCGATGGTGCGAAATGGTCCAATTGAACCGCAGCAAGTCTCGTATACAAACGTAGCTGATTTTGTAGTCAATAATCTGCATCTCTAGTAAACAAAGGCAGTCGCGGTTAACGTCAACTTACGTATGCAAAAGTGGCACGGTCTTCGCTAAAGCTCTCGGGCGATGCCTCTAAGCGCTGCGCGACGTCTCACGGAACGAACCCGACCACTGGGAACACGATGCGAAAGTTGTTGCTGGCGCACGGCGGTGCGCTTTCCAATCTGCCGCTCTTCGTCGCCATCGACGCGGGCTTGCTCGAAGCGCGCGGACTTCACGCCGAAGCACCAGAGCTGGCCGAATTCAAATCGACGGCCGCGCTGTTGCGTACCGGTGCGGCGCAACTCGGCACCACGGGCTTCACGCAAGCGTTAGTCGATCACGCGTTGCCCGATCCGCTGCGCATCGTCGGCGGCAGCGGCAAGCTCGGCATGGCGCTGGTCGGGCAAGGCGGTTTGACCGTCGAGGCACTGCGCGGCCAGCGCGTGGGCACCTTCGCCGACGACCCCATGGAAGCCCTGCTCTACGACGCCTTGCGCATTTACGGCGTCGGCATGCGCGAGGTCGAGTGTGTGCACTTCGGCTCGCTGACCGCCGCCGCCGGCGATCTGTTCGCCGGCCGCATTGCCGCGTTGACGCTGGTGGAACCGTATATCTCGCGCTTCGTGGCGCAAGGCTTCGATGTGCTCTGCGACGGCATCGAAGCATGGGGCGGCGACTATCCCGACACACTGCTCGTCGCGCGTGAAAGTTTTCTCGTGGCACAGCCGGACATCGTGCGCGAAGTGCTCGCCGGCATGCTCGAAGCGCAAGCGCTCATCGAGCGCGATCCGCACGCCGCGTTGCGCGCAAGTGCGCATCGATGGCCCGAGTTTTCGCATGACGAGTTGCTCGCCGGCATGGCGCGTCAGCCATCCGATGTCGACATTCGGCCGTTACGCGCCAGCGTGCTCGCGCGGGCATCGGCGCTCGAAGCGCTTGGACGCATGCGTATCACGCCGCGCTTGAGCGACATCTTCGCCCTCGATCTGCTCGACGGCTTGCTCAAGTCCGGACCGATTTTCCAATGAAACGCCTTTGTTCAATTTGACGGGGATATCACGATGTTCAGGAAATTCATCGATAAAAACGCGGCATCGCTGCGTCTTAGCGCAATCAGCCACGAGCGGCGCGACTTTCTTGCGCGCAGTGCCTGCATGGCGGGCGGCGCGATGCTCGGCGGCGTATGGCTCACCAACGCCAGCGCGGCCGGCGGTCTCACGCTCAAGGCGACGCACGGCACGGGCCTCTGTAATTGCCCGTTCTTTCTCGTGAAGGAGCGCAATCTGGCGCAAGGCGTGACGCTCGATTTCGTGACCACGCCGACCAATGCCGACATCGCGGCGCTCTTCGGCGCGGGCGTCGTGGATGTGAGCGTCGTGCCGTACACCAACTTCATGACGCTCTACGATGCGGGCGCGCCCATCAAGGTCGTCGCGGGATCGGGCGTGCAGGGCTGCGTGATCGTCGCGCAGCCGGGCATCACGTCGGCGGAGCAGTTGCGCGGCAAGACCATCGGCACGTTCCAGGCCGATACGCTCGAAATGCTGCCCTACGACTATCTGAAGAAAGCGGGCATGAGCTTCAAGGACGTCAAGGTGCGCTACTTCGGCACGTCGCCGGAACTGGCGCAGGCGTTCATCGCGGGCAATATCGATGCGATGTGCCATATCGAGCCGTACGCCACGCAGGCGCTGAAGTCGCGCGCGGGTTCGGTCATGCTTTCAAATGGCGTCGATGTGTACGGCGCGAACTATTCCGACTGCGTGCTCGCGGTGCGCGAGAAGTTGCTGCACGAGAATCGCGATGCCGTGAAGTCGCTCATCAAGGCCATGATGGTCGCGCAGCATCAGGAAGAACAGGATCGCGCGACCGCCGTGAAGGACACCGTCGGCAAGTACTTCAAGACGAGCTACGACGCCACGCTCGACGCCGCCACCAAGCAGCCGCCGATGATCGATCAGCGTGGCAACGAAGCGTTCATCCTCGGCCGCGCGGAAAATCTGAAGGAGCTTCGCTACATCAAGAAGCTGCCAGGCAAGGACATGTTCGACTGGGGGCCGCTCACCGAAGTCATCAAGGAAAACGGCGACCTGTACGCGCAATTGCAGCGAAAGACCGCATGAGCAGCCTCATGGGATACGCCACTTCCCGCCTGAAGCGCGCGGGCGACAAGACCGCCGATGGACGCGCGCGGGCGCGGCGCGCGCCGCTCCTTGCGCGCATCGTGCCGCTTCTGTGGGGCATCGCTTCGCTTGCGTGCTTCATCGCCGTGTGGGAAGCGGCCTGGGCGCTGCACTGGGCCGATCCACTCTTGCTGCCGCCGCCGCATATCTTTTTGCGCAACTTCGGCTCGCAGGCGCAGTACTTTTTGTCGAGCGATGTGATCGGCGAGCAGTCGAGCGGCACGGCCTTCGGCGCGCTGGCGATGACCATCGTCGCGACTACCTTGCGCGTGCTCGCCGGTCTCACGCTCGGCTTCGTTTGCGCGGTGGCGATGGGTGTGGCCATCCGTTACTTTCGTCTCTTCGGCAATCTCACGCTGCCCACCATTACGCTGCTTGCGCCGATCTCGCCCATTGCGTGGCTGCCTGTCGCGATCTTTCTGTTCGGCATCGGCAATGGGCCAGCGGTGTTCATGGTCTTCATCTCGCTCTTCTTCGTGATGACGGTATCGACCATCGGACAAATAGACAGCGTGAGCCGCACGCAGCTGAACGTGGCCGCCGTAATGGGCGCCACGCGCGCGCAGACGTTTCGCCATGTGATCCTGCCCGCGATTCTGCCGTCGCTTTTCATGGTGCTGCGCATGAACCTGTTCGGCGCGTGGATGGTCGTGCTGATTGCGGAGGCGACCGGCGTGGGCAGCGGGCTTGGACAAGTGGTGATGCTCTCGCGCAATACCTTCAACGCGAGCCTTTCGTTCTTCACGATGACGCTGATCGGCGTGCTCGGTTTCGCGTTCGATTACCTGCTGCGCATCGTGCAGCGCAAAGTGCTGTTTTGGGTGCCGGAAAGCGGCCTGAGGAAATGACATGACCGAACAAGCCTTTGCCGACGTTGCACCGAAGCGCCGCGGCCAGCCGCCGCTCGTGACCTGCACGGGCGTCGGCAAGACGTGGGAGACGGACGGCGAACCGTTCGTGGCTTTACGCGACATCGACCTCGAAGTAGCGCGCGGCGAGTTCGTCGTCTTTCTGGGTCCGAGCGGATGCGGCAAGAGCACGCTGCTCTTTCTCATGGCGGGACTCGAACAGGCGACCGAAGGCCGCATTGTGTGCGGCGGCGCGGAAGTGCATGCGCCGGGCACGGATCGCGGGCTCGTGTTTCAGGAGGCGTCGCTTTATCCATGGCTCACGGTTGGCGAGAACGTCACGTTCGGCTTGAAGATGCAGCATGTGCCGAAGGATCGCCGCCGCCAGGTCGCGCAGGAGATTCTAGAACGCGTGGGACTTTCCGAAGCCATCGACAAGCGGCCGGATCAGTTGTCGGGCGGCATGCGGCAGCGCGCGGCCGTGGCGCGCGCGCTTGCGCTCAAGCCGGAAATCCTGCTGCTCGATGAACCCTTCGCCGCACTCGATGTGCAAACGCGCGCCCGCATGCAGGACTTTCTGATTCAGGTGTGGCGGCAAGCGGGCGTATCGATGGTCTTCGTCACGCATCATATCGACGAAGCCATTGCGCTCGCGGATCGTATCGTCGTGTTCACGGCGCGGCCCGGGCGGATCAAGACGATCATTCCCGTCGACATGCCGCGTCCGCGCGATTCGCGCAGTCCGGCCTTTCACGCGCTCGCCGATCGATTGACCGACCTGTTGCGCGACGAAGTTGACCGCGCGTTCGCGGAGCAGGAGCGCATCAAGTGACCGACGACGTGCTTCGCGTAGCCGCGATTCAATCGCCGCCCTGCACCACCGATCTCGCGCACAACGCGGCCATCGCTTTCGATGCGGTGCGCCGCGCCGCGAACGAAGGCGCGCGTCTCATCGCGCTGCCGGAACTCGCGACGGTGCCGTATTTCGCGGGCTCGCCTGCGGGACGTTATCGCGAATGGGCGAATCCCGCGCAAGGCGCTTTCGCCGATAAGTGGGCCGCGCTCGCAAAGGCATGCGATGCCGCGCTCATCGTGCCGTTCTACGAGCACGATCCCGCGAGCGGTTGCTATCACAACGCTGTGCTTGGCTTCGATGCCAAAGGCTTACCGTTGCGTGCGAATGCAAGCCCGGTTGCCCGCAAGCTGCACTTGCCCGTCGGCGACGATCCCCCGCCCGGCTATGACGAGCCCGCGCATTTCACGCCCGGCTCGGGTCTGCATGTGGTGAACGTCGGTGTCTGGCGCGTGGGCGTGCTGGTTTGCTACGACCGGCGTTTTCCCGAGTGCTGGCGCGCGCTGCGGGCACAAGGCGCGGACCTCGTGATCGTGCCGGTGGCGGGCAGCGGCGGCGACGACATGGACTTCTTCGTCGGCGAAATGCGCACGCATGCCCGCGAAAACGGCCTCGCCGTGCTGTGCGCGAACAAGGCCGGCGACGAGTTTCTCGATGACGCGCGTATCGACAACTTCGGCGAATCGTGTGTGATCGCGGCCGATGGAGCGGTGCTCGCGCGACGGTCCGGCGCGCTCGGCGCAGGCATCGTGAGCGCGACGCTCGTGCACGCGGATATCGCGCGCACGCGGCGTCGGCTCAATTATTACGCGCATCGGCGGACCGATCTATACGGCACGCCGTCGTTCTGATTTTCCCCATTCACTTCGAGAGAGCAGAGAACGCGATGTCCGAATCATTGATCGTGGCAGGATGGATTGTGAAAGGCGCGGCCGACCGGCATGCGGCCGAGGTGGTGCGCGACGCGGCGCTGTATCAACGCGATGGCGTGATCGTCGAGATCGGCCCCCGCGATGCGATGGTGCAGAAGTATCCGCACGCGCTGCGCCTCGGTTCGCCCGACACGGTGCTGATGCCGGGCTTCGTCAACAGCCACCATCATGTCGGTCTCACGCCGGTGCAACTCGGCTCGCCGGACCATGCGCTCGAACTTTGGTTCGCGAGCCGCATGGGGGCACGCGATATCGACTTGTATCTGGACACGCTCTACTCCGCCTTCGAGATGATCGCCTCGGGCATCACGACCGTGCAGCATATTCACGGCTGGCGTCCCGGTCCGCTCGATGCCATCCATCGGGCCGCGTCGCGCGTGCTCGATGCTTATCGCGATCTCGGCATGCGCGCGTCGTACAGCTTCGCGGTGCGCGATCAGAACCTGCTCGTCTACGAAGCCGACGACGACTTTTGCAACCGCCTGCCGTCCGAAACCGGCGATAAGCTGCGGGCGCATCTGCGGCGTTTTCGCATTCCGCTCGCGGATTACCTGCAACTCTTCGATACCCTCACGCGCGAGAACGAAGGCCATGCGCTAACGGCCATTCAGCTCGCGCCGGCCAACCTTCACTGGTGCAGCGACGACACGCTGCTCGCGCTCAAGGAGAAGTCGGCACGGCACGGCGTGCCCATGCACATGCATCTGGTCGAAACCGCGTATCAAAAGGAATATGCGCGGCGTCGCTCGGGCAAGACGGCAGTCGGCCATCTGAACGATCTGGGCCTGCTCGGTCCTTCGCTCACGCTCGGCCACGGTGTCTGGCTCACCGAGGCGGACATCGAGACCATCGCGCATACGGGCACCTGCATCTGCCATAACTGCAGTTCGAACTTCCGGCTGCGCAGCGGCGTCGCGCCGCTAAACGCGTTTGCGCGGCATGGCGTGACGGTCGGCATGGGGCTCGACGAAGCGGGCATCAACGAAGATCGCGACATGCTTCAGGAGATGCGTCTTGCGCTCAACGTTCACCGCACGCCGGGCATGGACGACGACGTGCCGACATGCCCGCAGATTCTCAAGATGGCAAGCGAGGACGGCGCGCGTACGACGCCGTTCGGCGCGCGTATCGGCAGGCTCGAAGAGGGGCGTCTCGCCGATCTCGTGCTGATGAACTACAAGACCGCGACGTGGCCGTATCAGGACGACGACATTCCCATGCTCGACGCGTTGATGATGCGCGCCAAGACCAATGCCGTCGATGCCGTGATGATCGGTGGCGAAGTGGTGTATCGCGAAGGCCGCTTCACGCGTATGGATCGCGATGCGGTGCTCGAAGACATCGCGCGTACGCTCTCGCAGCCGCGCAGCCCGGAAGAGACCGCGCGCCGCGAATTGGGGCGCGCCGTGTTTCCGCACGTCAAGGCGTTCTATGATGGCTATCTAACCGGCGAAAGCGAGACGCCGCGCGAGCCGTTTTACGCGCCGTCGTCGCGCATCTGATGCGGAGACCGAACGTGCAGGCGCTTTTACAATCGATCGATACGCGCTTCGAAGCGCAAGTGGAATTTCTCGCGGCGCTCGTGCGCAAGCCTTCCGACAATCCGCCCGGCGACTGCGCGCAGCACGCGCACATGACTGCCGGGCTGCTCGAAGCGCTCGGCTTCGAAGTCGAACGTCACGCGGTGCCGCAAACGCTCGTCGAGGCGGCGGGCATGCAGAGCGTGACGAATCTCGTCGTGCGGCAACGCTTTGGCGTTGGACCTGTCATCGCGCTCAACGCGCATGGCGATGTGGTACCGCCCGGCGAGGGGTGGTCGAGCGACCCGTACGGCGCGCAGATTCGCGAGGGCGCGTTGTACGGGCGCGGCGCGGCGGTATCGAAGTCGGATTTCGCCACGTATGCGTTCGCGTTGAAGGCGCTGGTCGAAAGCGGCGTTGACCTCAAAGGCACGATCGAGCTGCATCTCACCTACGACGAGGAAACCGGCGGTCTGCTCGGGCCGGGATGGTTGCTTGCCGAAGGCATCGTCAAGCCGGATTACGCCATCTGCGCGGGCTTCAGCTACGCCATCACGGTTGCGCACAACGGCTGCCTGCATCTGGAAGTCACGGTGAGCGGCAAGTCGGCGCATGCGGCACGGCCCGATACCGGACACGACGCGCTCGAAGCCGCGACCGTCGTGCTGAACGCGCTGTATGCGCATCGGCGCGAGTTGCAGGAGATTCGCTCGGCCACGCCCGGTATCGAGCATCCAACGCTCGTCGTCGGGCTGATCGAAGGCGGCATCAACACCAATGTCGTGCCCGACCGCGTGAAGCTGCGGCTCGACCGGCGCATCGTGCCCGAGGAAGATCCGGCGCGCGCGCGTGAACGCCTGGAATGCGTCGTGCGCGATGCGGCGCGCGAACTGCCGGGCATCACCATCGCCACGCGCGAAGTGCTGGCCGCGACGCCCATGCGCACGCTGCCGGGCGCCGAACGTCTCACGCACGCATTGCAGGACGCGGCGCTCACGATCATGGGCATCGACATACCGGCCGAAGGCGTGCCGCTCTATACCGACGCGCGTCTTTATTGCGAAGCGGGCGTGCCGACCGTGATCTATGGCGCGGGGCCGCGCACGCTGCTGGAAGCGAACGGACATCGCGCGGACGAACACGTCAAGCTCGAAGACATGCGTATTGCGACGAAGACCGTCGCGCTCGCGCTGACCCGGCTTTTGGGCGGCGCTTGAGTTCAGGCCACGAATCGAACGAAAGGAAGTCATGCGCATCAAGCTCATCAATCCCAACACGACGCAAGGCATGACCGACGCGATGGCCCGCTGCGCGCGCGCGGTCGCTTCGCCCGGCACGGAAGTCATGGCGGTCAGTCCGACAATGGGCCCGCCTTCGATCGAAGGCCATTACGACGATGCGCTCGCCACGCCCGGCCTCCTCATGGAAGTGGCGCGCGGCGAGCAAGAAGGCTGCGACGCGTATGTGATCGCCTGCTTCGGCGACCCCGGCCTCTACGCCGCACGCGAACTTGCGCGCGGACCGGTAATAGGCATCGCGGAAGCGGCGATGCATGCCGCAAGCGTGCTTGCGCCGGGCTTTTCCGTGGTGACGACGCTCGGACGCACGCGCGGACTTGCCTGGCATCTCGCGCAGCGCTACGGCATGGAGCGCTTTTGCCGCAACGTGCGCGCGACCGAACTCGCCGTGCTCGAACTCGAAACGCCCGGTTCGGCCGCGCGCGCCACGATCCTCGAAGAATGCCGGCGCGCACTCGACGAAGACGGCAGCGAGGCGATCGTGCTGGGCTGCGCGGGCATGGCCGATCTGTGCGCGGAGTTGCAGGACACGCTGGGCGTCCCCGTCATCGACGGTGTGACGGCCGCGCTCAAGTGGTGCGAGGCGCTCGTCACGTTGAAGCTCAATACCGCCAAGCGCGGGGAATTCGCACGGCCGCTGGCCAAGCGCTACGTCGGGGAACTCGCGGCATTCAGTCCGCTTTGACCCGGTAACTCAACGCCCTCCGCTTCAAACCCTTCCTTCTTCACAAAACCACGCGCGCCCGGACCGTTGAACGTCCCGGCACGCTGCCGCTGATCGGCTGGAAATCTAGTCAACAACGTTGTTAACAACAAAAGTATTTTTGACGCGCTATTTTTCGGTGTAGTTTACTTGAACATGTCAACAACGCCCGCTACACCGGAGCATGCATGGACGCAGAATTCGACCTCGTGATTCGCAACGCCCAAGTCGCCACCGCAAGCGATACGTTCCTCTCCGACATCGGTGTGAAGGACGGCCGCATCGTGCAGATGGGTTTGTCGCTCGGCGCGGGCAAGCGTGAAGTGGACGCGCAAGGCCGCATCACCACGCCCGGCGGCATCGACGCGCATTGCCATCTGGATCAGCCCATCGCGCCGCCCGCCCGCATGACCGACGACTTCGAGTCCGGCACGCGCTCGGCGGCCTGCGGCGGCACCACGACGATCATCCCGTTCGCGGCGCAGCAAAAAGGGCAAACGCTGCGCGCGGCCGTAGACGACTATCACCGGCGCGCGGAAGGACGGGCGAGCATCGACTACGGCTTTCACCTGATCGTCTCGGACCCGACGCCGGACGTCATGGCGAATGAGTTGCCGCAGCTCATCGCGGAGGGCTACACGTCGTTCAAGATCTACATGACCTACGACGACATGAAGCTCGACGACGGCCAGATTCTGCGGCTGCTCGCGCTGGCCCGCGCGCACGGCGCCATGGCGATGATCCACGCGGAAAACAGCGAGTGCATTGCGTGGCTCACCGAAAGCCTGCTCGACGCGGGTCTCACCGCGCCGCGCTATCACGCCGCCTCGCGTCCCATGCTCGTGGAGCGCGAAGCCACGCATCGCGCCATCAGCTTGGCCGAACTCGTCAACGTGCCAATGCTGCTCGTGCATGTCTCCGCGCGCGACGCGGTCGAGCAGATTCAATGGGCGCGAAGCCGCGGCCTCAAGGTGCTGTCCGAGACCTGCCCGCAATATCTGTTTCTCACGGCCGAGGACCTCGGCATGGACGACGGCTACGAAGGCGCGCGCTGTGTGTGCAGTCCGCCGCCGCGCGACAGCGATAGTCAGGAAGCGATCTGGAGCGCGCTCGCGGACGGCACGTTCACCGTGTTCTCGTCCGACCACGCACCCTTCTCCTTCGAAAGTCCCACGGGCAAGAAGCCCGGCGGCGAGGAAGTCGCGTTTCCGTATATCCCGAATGGCATTCCGGGCATTGAAACGAGACTGCCGCTGCTCTATTCCGAAGGCGTGATGACCGGGCGCATTTCGATCAACCGCTTCGTCGAACTCACCGCGACCAACCCCGCGAAGACCTACGGGCTGCATCCGCGCAAAGGCACCATCGCGATCGGTTCGGATGCCGATCTCGTGATCTGGGACGAGCATCCCGACGACCCCGTGCGCCTGACCAACGCCATGCTGCATCACGCCGTCGATTACACGCCATACGAAGGCCGCTCGCTCGATTGCTGGCCGGCCTACACCATCGCGGGCGGCGAAGTCGTGTGGGACGGAAGGCGCTACTTCGGCACGCCGGGACGCGGACGCTTCTTGCCGCGCGGCCTGCCCACCATCGTTCCGGCCAAACCTGCCGGCCGCGCGGCGCGATGAAGCGCGACGCGTCTGTTTCGAGTTCGCATCAACGGTTTCATCCGATCCCACCGGTCTCATCTTCACGCAAGGAGCGTGTCATGTCGCAAACCTACGACGCCAAGCCCGCGTCCGCATTGACGCGAGCGGGTTCCATCCAGCTTGCGCGGCTTATCGCGGCGGCCGCCGCGCTCGGCATCGGCGCGCTTGCCATGCCCGCCTTCGCGCAGAACAACAATTCGGTTCTGGTCGTGGCCGGGCCGCGCACGCCGGAGTCGCTGGATCAGGAATATCCGCCGACCGAAGCCAGTCACGAGGCGCGCCGCAACGTGTTCGAACGCTTGCTCACCTATGAGATGAAGCCGGGTGAAAACGGCGTGACCGTCGAGGACTTCAGCAAGCTCAAGGGTGCGCTCGCCGAAAGCTGGGAGACTTCGCCCGACAAGACTTCGATCACCTTCCATCTGCGCCCCGGCGTCAAGAGCTATGCGGGCAACACGCTCACCGCCGACGACGTCATGTGGACCTTCCAGCGCGGCTGGAATCTGAAGGCCACGTTTCGCTGGTACATGACGCAGGTGCTGAAGATCACCGACTTCGACACGGCCTTCAAGAAAATAGACGACCACACGGTGAAGGTCACGCTGCCGGGTTCGTCGCCGCTGATCGAACGGCTGTGGGTGAACAACGATCTCGGCATCATCGATTCGGTCGAGATCAAGAAGCACATCACGCCGGACGACCCGTGGGGATCGCGCTGGCTCGCGAGCCATTCGGCATCGTTCGCGCCGTATCAGGTCACGAAGTATTCGCCCGGTCAGGAAGTGGTCTACGAGAGCAACAAGAACTACTATCGCGGCGCGCCGAAGCTCACGCGTATCGTGTTCCGCGAGATGCCGACGTCGGCCAACCGTCTCGCGGCGTTGCAGGCGGGCGCCGTCGATGTGGCCGAATGGCTCGCGCCGCGCGAACAGGCCACGCTCGAAAAAATGCCCGGCGTGAAAGTATGGAAGGTCTACGGCAATTACATTCAGCGCGTGGAAATGAACAACGCCGTTGCGCCCTTCAACAACGACAAGGTGCGTCAGGCGCTGAACTACGCGGTGCCGCGCGAGCAGATCCTCAAGTCCGTGTTCTACGGCACGGCGCGGCCCACCAAGAGCCCGGTATCGGAGATCTATCCCGCGTACACGGATCAGTACTACCACTACACCGAGGACCTCGACAAAGCGCGTGCTTTGCTGAAGGAAGCGGGCTACGAGAAGGGCTTCAAAACGCAGTTGGGCTATCCCACCGGCGACCAGACCGAGGAAGAACTGGCGATCATCCTGAAGACGGCTTTCTCGAAGATCGGCGTGGACGTGGAATTGCAGAAGCTGCCTGCATCGACGCTCGTCGAGCGCTATTCGAAGGGCACCATTCCCATGTACTTCTTCCGCGACATGGCTATCGTGCCGGATGCCGCGTACGTGACGAATCTCTGGCTCAACAGCGCGTCGCTCATCAACTATTCGCATTACAAGAATGCGGAAGTCGACAAGCTCATCAACGACAGTCTTTCGATGACCGACGAAGCCAAGCGCAAGACTTCGATGGAGCGCGTGCAGCAACTCGTGATGGGCGAAGCACCGTGGGTGTTCCTCATCAATCCGGGGTATCAGCTTGCCACGCGCGCCAACATCAAGGGCTATAGCTGGAACACGACCAACGGCAATACCTGGTACGACTTTTCCAAGAACTGAGGTCCTGACGCCGTGACGCCGCCGCGCAAGCCGGCGGCGTCTTCGCGGCGCGATCATCCTGAAGGAGTTCGCGATGTCCCTCTTCACCGCGTGGCGTTCGGCGCCGCGACCGCTTCGCATCGTCGTCGCGCGGATCGGCATTCTCATCCCGCAGATGTTCGGCGTGATGTTCGCGACCTTCCTGCTGATCCGCCTCCTGCCGGGCGACCCCGCGTTGCTCATGCTCGGCAACATGGCGACGCCAGACGCCATTGCATCGTTGCGCGAGAAGCTGCATCTCAACGGCACGGTGTGGTCGCAATTCGGCGGCTATCTCGTCGCGTTGATGCACGGCGACCTCGGCACCTCGATGTTCACCTCGAACCCCGTCACCGTGGATCTGCTGCAACGCGTGCCCGCCACGCTCGAACTCATCACCTATTCGATGATCCTCACCGTCGTGCTCGGCGTTGGGATCGCCGTGACCTCGGCGGTGCGAGCGGGCGGACTGGTGGATCGCGCGAGCCGCGTCTACGGACTTGCCGCCGGCGCGATACCGGACTTCTGGGTCGGGCTCCTCCTCATCTACGCGCTCTTTCATATGGCGGGCATTGCGCCCGCGCCGTTCGGACGCGTCGATTCATTCGTCACGCCGCCGCCCACCGTCACCGGCTTCTACACCATCGACAGCGTGATTGCCGGCGACTGGGAAGCGTGGCGCTCGGCGGTCGCGCATCTGTGGCTGCCGGTGCTCACGCTCACCATCGTCAACATGGGCGGCCTGATGAAGCTCACGCGTTCGACTTTCGAGGGCATCTATCGCAGCGAGTTCATCCGCCATGCGCGCGCGTCCGGGCTTTCCGAGCCCATGCTCGTGCGAAGCGCGCTGCGCAACAGCCTGCCGCCCATCATCACCATGATCGGTTTTCTGTTCGGCTTCCTGCTTGGCGCGGCCGTGCTCGTGGAGACCATCTTCGCGTGGGGCGGCCTCGGGCAATACGCGGTGCAGGCCGTGATGAACAGCGACTATCCCGCGTTGCAGGGTTTCGTGCTCGTCGCGGCGGCCTTCATTCTGCTCGTCTACACGGCGGTGGACGTCCTCTACGGACTCGCTGATCCGAGGATCGAAATATGAAACCGATGAACGCGCTCTCCGCTTTTCGCCAGCGTCTCGACAAAGCGCTGATCTTCGGGCTTGCGCTGCTCGTGTTGCAGATCGTGCTGATCGTATTCGCGCCGCTCATCGCACCGCATTCGCCAATAGAAGCGGACCCGTCCAACATTCTGAAGGCGCCTTCGTGGCACTACTGGTTCGGCACCGATGTATCGGGCATGGACATTCTCTCGCGCGTGATCTACGCAACGCGCATCAACCTGCTGATCAGCGTGACGGCGGTGGCGATTGCCTTCGTGATCGGCGTGCCGATTGGTCTTTTCATCGGCTACTACCGGAATATGTTGAGCACACTCGTGATGCGCGTGTTCGACTTCATTCAGTCGTTTCCGGTGTTCGTTATCGGCATGGCGCTGGTGTCGGTCATGGGCCAGGAAATCTGGAACGTGGCGATCGTGCTCGCCGTGCTTTTCATTCCGATGTTCGCGCGCCTGATCCGCGCCGAAGTGCTCTCGTTGCGCGACCGCCCGTTCATCAGCGCAGCGCGTTGCAGCGGCGCGACGGACGCGGGCATCATGTTCCGCCACATTCTGCCGAACGCGATCACGCCGGCCATCGTGCAGGTTTCGATCAGCATCGGCATGGCGATTCTTCTAACCGCGGGTCTTTCGTTCGTCGGCGCGGGCGTGCGCATGCCGACGCCCGAATGGGGCTTGATGGTTGCCAACGGCGCGCAGCAAATGATTCTCGGCGTGTGGTGGGCGGCGCTCTTTCCGGGCCTTGCCATCATCGTGTCCGTGCTGACCTTCGCCATTCTCGGCGACGCCGTCAAACGTATTGCGGAACCCGTCTCGCGAGGTGAGCAATGAACGCGTCTACGCGACCCGTGCTGCTGGAAGTCGAACGGCTCACCGTCTCGTTCGGCGAGACTCCCGCCCGCCGCGTTCTCGATGAAGTGAGCTTCACGCTGCGCCAGGGCGAGATTCTCGGCATCGTCGGCGAAACCGGCGCGGGCAAGTCGGTGCTGGCGCGCTCGATCATCGACCTGTTGCCGGAGGGCGGACACATCGACGGCGGGCGGGTGATGCTCGCGGGGCAATCCGTGCTCGACATGCCCGCGCGCGAGAAGCGGCGCTTTCGCGGCGGCGAGGTCGCGCTGATCGGCACCAATGCAAAGATGCTGCTCGATCCGGTGGAGACAGTCGGCGCGCAGATCGTGCGCGTGTTGCGCGTGCATAAACGCATTGGACGGCAGGCGGCATGGCGCGAGGCGATCGAACTCTTTAAGCAAGTGGGGATCGTGAATCCGGAAGCGCGCGCGCATGCTTATCCGCACGAACTATCGGGCGGCATGGCGCAGCGCGTGGTCATTGCGATGGCGTTGATCGCCCAGCCCAAGGTCTTGCTCGCCGACGACGCCACGCTCGGTCTCGACGCGACAATCCAGTTGCAGGTGCTCGATCTGCTCGCGCAGAAGGGCCGCGATCTGGGCCTCGGCGTCGTGATGGTCACGCACGATCTCGGCGTCGTCGCCAACTATTGCGACCGCGTGGCGATCATGAAAGACGGCCGGCTGATCGAGCTCGCTTCGGTCGGACCTTTTCTGCGCAGCCCGCAAGAACCGTACAGCCGCGAGTTGCTCGATGCCGCGAAAGCGCGCCCCGCGCCGCGCGAGCCCGATCTGCGCACGGACGCCGACAAGGCCGCCGCGCGCCGTCCTTTGCTCGAAGTCGAACACCTGGTGAAGACCTTCGTCTCGGACCGCAATCATGCCGTCGTGCGCGCGATCGACGATGTGTCCTTCGCCATCGCGAAGGGCGAGACCCTCGCGCTCGTCGGCGAGAGCGGCTCGGGCAAGACGACGACCGGCCAATGCTTGTTGCGTCTGCTCGATGCGGACTCCGGCGTGATTCGCTTCGATGGTGTGAACACGCTCGATCTGTCGGAACGCGCATTCCGGGCCGTGCGACGGCGCATGCAGATGGTCTTCCAGGAGCCTTATGTATCGCTCAATCCGCGCTGGCAGGTCCGCGATCTGATTGCGGAGCCGTTCGCGCTCGGCGAGAAGCTCACGCGCGCCGACCGCGAGGCGCGCGTGCTGCATCTGCTCGATCTCGTGAATCTGTCGCGACGGCGCGCGACTGCATATCCGCATGAGTTGACGGCGGGCGAACAGAAACGCGTGGGCATTGCGCGGGCGCTCGCGGCCAATCCCGACTTCGTCGTCTTCGATGAATGCACGACCGCGCTCGATATTCGCGTGCGTGCGCAGATCATCGACCTCGTGCGTAACCTGCAGGCAGAGATGGGCTTGTCCGCCTTGTTCATCACGCACGATCTGAACTCCGTGCGCTCGCTCGCGCACTATGTCGCGGTCATGCGCAACGGCAGGATCATCGAAACTGGCGCGGCTGAAACCGTGTTCGAGCGGCCGGTCGAAGAGTACACGCGCAAGCTCCTGAAGGCCGAGTTGCCGATAGAGGAAGTCGCAAAGACGGTTCACCATCTCGATGTCGCGGGAGAAAGACAATGAGCGTGCCGCAGAGAATCATCGTAACGGGCGCGGCGGGGCTCGTGGGCCGCGCGGTGGTCCGGCTTTTAAACGCGCGTGGCGATGAAGTCGTCGCGATGGATCGCAGCGGCGGGTTGCGCATAGACGATGTCACCGTCGCCGAATGCGATCTGCGCAACGTGCACGGACTGCATGCGCTGGCGCGCGGCGGCGTGTCGGGCGTCATTCATTGCGGTGCGTTTTCCGGGCCGATGGTCGCGCGCGATAACCCCGCCGCCATGTTCGACGTGAACATCGGCGGCACGGCCAACATGCTGGAAATAGCGCGCATACATGGCGCGCGCCGCTTCGTGTATTGCTCGTCGACGAGCGCTTATGGCGATACGCCGCCTGGTCCCGTCACCGAAGACGTCGTGCTCGCGCCCGCCAGTCTTTACGGCGCAAGCAAGGTCTGCGGCGAGCAACTCGTCAGCGCCTACGCGCGGCAATACGGCGTGGATAGCGTGAGTCTGCGGCTGTCGTGGGTGTACGGCCCGCATCGCACGACCGACTGCATGATCCGCCGCATGCTTACCGACGCCATGGCGAAGCAGCCGACGCGCGTGCCGTTCGGCCTCGACTTTCATCGCCAGTACATTCATGTCGACGATGCCGCCGCCGCGCTCGTCGCCGCGCTCGATGCGCCGTCGCTGCCGCGCCGCACCTACAACATCACCGGTGGCGTGCGCGCGACGCTCGGCGAAGTGGCGGATATCGTACGCCGCGTGATGCCCGGCGCGGATATCGAACTCGCGCCCGGTCCCGATCCGCTCGACGAGAATCAGGAACGCCTCGACATTTCGGCGGCGGCCACGGACTTGGGTTACAGGCCGCGCCTCGACCTCGAAGCGGGCATTCGCGCTTACGCGCAATGGCTCGCCGAAACATCGGCCGAAACCGCATGATCGAATCAAGGAGGAGCATCAGCATGGAATCGTTCTCGCTGAAGGGTCGCACGGCATTCGTGACCGGCGGCAACACGGGTATCGGCCGCGCCATCGTGCAACTGTTCGCGGCTCAGGGCGCGAAGGTCGGCATTTCGCATATCGGCGATGCAGCCGGCGCGCAAGCACTCGCCGACGAACTCGCCGCCAGCGGTGCAGAAGCCGCCGTGACCGAATGCGACGTCACCGATGCCAATGCCGTCGCGCGCCTGAACGCATGGAGCCGCCAGCATCTCGGCCCCGTCGATATTCTCGTGAATGCGGCGGGAATCAGCGGCGAGACGCCGTTCGTCGATCTGTCCATCGACGAATGGGACCGCATGATGGCCGTGAATCTGCGCGGCACGTTCCTCGTCACCAAGCAGTTTTTCGCGGACATGATCGCGCGGAAGTACGGCCGCGTCATCAACATCGCCTCGCAACTCGCGTACAAGGGCACGTACGACATGAGCCACTATTGCGCGTCGAAGGCGGGCGTGGTCGGCTTCACGCGCGCGCTGTCCTACGAAGGCGCGCCGCACGGCGTGACCGTCAACGCCATTGCGCCGGGCCCCGTCGAAACCGCGATGCTCGCGAGCTTCACAAACGAATGGCGCGCGATGAAGTTCGCGCAGCTTCCCGCCGGCCGCTTCGGTGAAACCGGCGAGATCGCGCCCACCGCGCTCTTGCTCGCATCGGAAACGGGCGGCGCGTATTTCATCGGTCAGACGCTCTCGCCCAATGGCGGCGACGTGATGCTTTGAGCCCGCTCATCCTTTCGAAACACCACGACACGACACAGGAGTGCAGCATGGATCTCGATCGCGATTTCATCGGTTATGGCGCGCATCCACCCCACGCGCGATGGCCGGGCAACGCGCGTATCGCCATCAACTTCGTGATGAATTACGAGGAAGGCTCGGAGCCTTCCATCGGCGATGGCGAAGCCGCCACCGAGACCTGGTTCACCGAATCGCACGGCTTGAACTCCGGCGTGCGCGGCCGCGATCTTGCAGCCGAAGGTCTCTTCGAATACGGCAGCCGCGTGGGGTTCTGGCGCCTCATGCGGCTCTTTCGGGAGCGCGGCCTGCCGCTCACCGTGTATGGCTGCGCGCTGGCGCTCGAACGCAATCCGCAGGCAGCGGAAGCCATACGCCATTCAGACTTCGACGTGTGCAGTCACGGCTGGCGCTGGATCAAGCATTACGACCTGAGCGAGGAAGAGGAACGCGAGCATATTCGCCGCGCGATCGAGTCGCTTGAGCGCACGACGGGCGAGCGTCCGTACGGCTGGTATTGCCGCTATTCGCCTTCGATAAACACGCGAAGGCTGCTCGTCGAGGAAGGCGGCTTTCTCTACGATTCCGACTACTACGGCGATGAATTGCCCTTCTGGAAGGTGGTTCAGGGCCAGCCGCATTTGGTGATACCCTACTCGCTGACCACGAACGACGGTCAGTTCGCCGGGTCGGTAGGCACGGCCAATCAGTGGTTCGAATTCATGCGCGACAGCTTCGACATGTTGTATAGCGAAGGCGCGACACAACCGAAGATGATGTCGGTCGGGCTGCATATGCGGCTCATCGGTCATCCGGCGCGCGCGGCGGGTCTTCAGCGTTTCCTCGATCATGTGATGAAGCACGAGGACGTGTGGGTCACGCGGCGTATCGACATTGCGAACCACTGGATCAAGGAACATCCGTTCGTGCGGTAAGCGGTCGGGCGAAGCGAGCCTGACCATCGGCATGTCTCTTTCGACATGCGCCAATCCATCAGACGCGGCACATGCTAAAAACCGTCGGCGAAACGCAGAAACTCAAGCCCCGCAAGACAGGCGACGGCGACAACACCAGCGAAGAGATTTACGAACAGATCTACGTCGCACTACTGGAGCATCGGCTCGTGCCCGGCACGAAGCTCGCCGAAGAACGTCTGGCCAGCATCTTCGGCGTGAACCGGGCACGTGTGCGCGACGCGTTGAGCCGGCTTGCGTATGAACAGATCGTCGAGGTGTATCCGAAGAAAGGCTGGTTCGTCGCGAAGCCTTCGGTGGACCAGGCGCGCGATGTTTTCGAAGCGCGCAGGGTGATCGAACCCGCGGTCATTGCGCGGCTCACGCGCAGCATCACGCCTGACAAGCTCGCGCAAATGCGCGAGCACTTGCGGCTCGAAATGGACGCGCGCGAGCGTTCGGACAAGCGCGCGGTCATCCGGCTCTCGGGCGAATTTCACAATCTCGTGGCGACGCTCGCGGGTAACTCGTCGTTCACGCGCAGCGTGCGCGAACTATCGACACTGACGTGCCTCGTCATCCTGCTCTATAACGCGCCGATAACGTCGAGTTGCCGCGCCGATGAACACACCGCTATCGTCGATGCAATCGCCAAGGGCGACGGCGACAAGGCAGCGGAGTTGATGCTCCATCACCTCGATCACATTCAAAGCGCGCTCAATCTGGATGTGGTCGAGGAGGAAGTGGACCTGGAAGCGATATTCAAGCGCTAGGGTGCTTCTTTGAAGGCATTGAGCCACCCGAGCCCCGCGACCGTCGATTCACGAGGCCGATACTCGCAGCCAATCCAGCCTTCGTAACCCTGCGCCCGGATACTCGCGATCAACTCGTTCCACGGCATGTCGCCGGTGCCGGGTTCGTGGCGGCCGGGTGCGTCGGCAAATTGAATGTGCGCGACGTCGGGCGCGTACAAGGCGAATTGCTCGACGACATCGAGGCCGCTCATGCGGCAATGATAGGCATCGAAAAGCAGACGCAACTTAGGTTGCGCGATCTCCTTCATCAACGCATGCGTCTCTTCGAGGCTGCGCAGAGCGTAGCCTGGTACGTCGATCTGATTGAGGCATTCGAGCAGCAGCGTGACGCCGCTATCGCGCGCCGCATCCGCAGCCCATGCGAGATTTTCGCGCAACGTATCGCGCACCTGTTCAACGGGCACGCCGCCTGGCGCAAGTCCAGCCATCACGTGAATGAGCCCGCACTTCAGCGCCGACGCGTAATGCAGCGCACGCAACACGCCATCGCGATACCGCGCCCGTTCGCCAGGAATGCATCCGAACCCGTTACCGCCGATACTTCCAGGCGGCGCGGCGGGCGTGTTGATCAGCACTTGCCGAAGCCCCGTGGCATCGAGCTTCGCCTTGAGAATCGCAGGCTCGAACTCATAAGGCGACGCGTACTCGACCGCGCTAAAGCCCTGCTTTGCGGCCGCCTCGAAGCGTTCGAGAAAGGGCAGCTCCGTAAAGAGCCACTTGAGGTTCGCGCAGAACCTGAGCGAAGTACCGTTCGATGTCTGCATCACTTCAGTCCGACGATCAGCTCGACTTCCACCGGCGCGCCATGCGGAAGCTGCTGCACGCCGATCGCGCTGCGTGCGTGGCCGCCGACTTCGCTGCCCAACGCGTCGATGAGTACGCGCGAGGCCGCGTCGATCACCTTGCCCTGCGCCGTGAAGTCCGGCGAGCAGGCAACGAAGCCGGTCAACTTGAGCACGGCCGCGATTTTCTCGCGCGAGCCGAGCGCGCGCTCCAGCGCCGCGAGACACGCATGCGCGCAAAGCGCGGCCGCGGCTTCGGCGTCGGGCATCGCAATCTCTTCGCCGACCTTGCCGCGATACTTCAGGTCGCCCGCCTCGCGCGGAAGCTGTCCGCTTACGAACGCAAGATTGCCGAATAGCCGTACCGGCGTGAGCAGGGTGGAAGCATTCGATGAATTCATGTCACCGCCCGTTCAATAAACGCTGCGCGAAATGTCGATTCCAAAGTACTTCTTCCAGACCGCGTTGAGCTTGCCGTTCTGAAGATTGCTCGCGACCCACGTATCGAGCCAGCCTTGCATGGCGGCATCGTTTCGCTTGAGGCCGATGGCGAGCGGGTCTTCGGCCACCTGGAACTGATACTCGAAGTTGGATGCGGGGCTCGTCTCTTTGACGGCAAGCGCATCGGCAAGCGCAGCCACGAAGATGCTCTGCTGACCCGACGACACCGCCGTACGCTCGGTGGCCTCGTCCAGATAGCGGACGATGTTCACGTCCTTCACGCCCTTGTCCTTGATCGCCGCAACGAGATCCAGATCGGCCGTGGTGCCGCGCGCCGTAGCCACCGTCTTGCCGGCAAGACTCTCGACATCCTTCAGCGTGTTCTTGCCCGGCGCGACGACGAAGATCGGCTCGGTGGCATACGGGCGGCTGAAGCCGATCACCTTCTTGCGTTCATCGGTGACGGAGAACGACGCAACGACGATATCCGCCTTGCCCGTCAGCAAGAACGGAATGCGGTTGGGTCCGTTCACGGGGACGATATTCAGCTTCACGCCGAGGTCGTTCGCAATCAGGCGCGCGATATCGAGGTCGGTGCCGGTCTGCACGGCGTTCGCGTCGATCATGCCGTAAGGAGGATGTGTGAAGTCGATACCCACGTTGATGCTGCCGCGCGACTTGATGTCGGCGAGCGTGTCGGCGCTGGCCGCGCTACTAAGCGCGCATAAGGTCAAGGTCATTGCAAGGAATCGGGTCCAGCCGCGCTTCAGGTTCATTTCGCGTGCCTCTGGTTCAAAGATTGATGAGTAAAAGAGTTACAGCCCGTTGCCTACGAAAATTTGAAGCTCGGCGGTTCTGGGCGCTTCGAGCATCGCGCCGCTACCCGCTTCCCAAACCACGCCGTCGTTCATAAACACCACTTTCTGCGCGACCGAACGCGCAAACGCCATCTCGTGCGTGACGATCAGCATGGTCATGCCATCGCGCGCAAGCCGTTCCATCACGCGCAGCACTTCGCCGGTGAGTTCGGGATCGAGCGCGGATGTCACTTCGTCGAACAGCATCACGGCAGGTTGCATGGCGAGCGAACGCGCAATCGCCACGCGTTGCTGCTGACCGCCCGAGAGTTCATGCGGATACGCCGATGCACGCGCGCCGAGGCCCACCTGATCGAGCACGTGTGCCGCGAGTTCGTCAGCGGCGGCGCGCGCGAGACGGCGCACCTTGAGCGGCGCGAGCGTGATGTTCTGCTTGACGGTCAGATGCGGAAACAGGTTGTAGCTCTGGAACACGATGCCCACGTCGAGCCGCAATGCGCGCAGGTCCACTTCCGTATCGCCGAGCTTGTGCCCGCATACTTCCAGCGTTCCGCCAGTGATGCGTTCGAGGCCGTTCACGCAGCGTAGCGCCGTGCTCTTGCCGGACCCCGAGCGGCCGATGAGCGCGACGACTTCGCCCTTGCGCACATCGAGATCGATACCCTTCAGCACTTCGGTCGAACCGTAAGCCTTGCGCACGCCCTTGAAAGTGACGATGTTGTTCATTGCGTCGAATCCTTGCCGAGTCTCGCACCGAAGCGTCCCATGCGTTCCAGCCGGACACTCATGCGCGCCACGGGATAACAGAGAATGAAATACACGCCAGCCGCGAGCGTGAAGATGACGAACGGCTCGAACGTGGTGTTGTTGACCATGCGCGACGTGTAGGTCAGCTCGCTCATGCCGATGACGACCGCATACGACGTGTTCTTGATGAGCGCGACGACGAAGCCAACTGTCGGTGGCACCGAAATGCGCAGCGCTTGCGGGAGGATCACGTGCACCATGCGCTGCAGATACGAGAGCGCGAGCGACTCTCCCGCTTCCCATTGCGTGGCGGGCACGGCGAGAATCGCGCCTTTCCATATCTCGGCGAGATAGGCGCCGGCGTTGACCGCGAGCGCGACGGATGCGGCAATGACCGGCAACACGTCGAAGCCGAAGAGCCCAATGCCGAAGTACACGACGAACATCGCGACAGGCAGCGGAATGCCCTGCATCACGGTGACGTAGGCGCGGCCGAGCCTCAACGCAATGCCGCGTCCCGACACGAGCAAGAGCGCCACGGGCAAGCCGATGATCGCGCCACCCACCGCTCCCGCGACCGACAATTCGACGGTGGCGAGCGTGCCCTTGAGCATGTAGGCGAGCTGGGCGTCCGTGAGGTTGAAGATCATGAACGTCCTCCGCGCGCACCCGCAAGACCCAGACGCGGAAACATGAACGCGCCTGCCGCAAGCAACGCCCAGCGCAACGCGCTGGCGAGCGCCAGATAAGCGAGCGCGATCACCATGTACGCCTCGAAACCACGAAACGTGATCGACTGAATCAGATCGGCAATGCCCGTGAGTTCCTCCGCCGATATCTGCGACATGATGGAAGTGGCGAGCATCATCAGGATGAACTGGCTCACGAGTGCGGGATACATCTTCTCCACCGCCTGCGGAATCTCGACATGCCACAACACTTGCCGCCGCGACATCGCGAGACACGACGCCGCTTCGATCTGGCCTTGCGGCACCGCTTCCAGCCCCGCGCGCATGATCTCCGCCGTGTAGGCGCTGACGTTGACCACGAGCGCTGCAATGGCTGCCTCGAACGCGGGTACGTGCAGCTTGATCGCCGCGAGCCCAAAGAAAATCCAGAACACTTGCAGCACGAGCGGCGTGTTGCGGATCACCTCGACATACGCGCGAATGGCACGCGAAAGACCGGCGCCGCCATGCAGACGGCCCACGGCAAGCGCCACGCCCAAGGCGAACCCTGGCACGGTCGCGACGATGGTCATGCGTATCGTCAGCCAGATGCCGTAGAGCAGATCGCCCCAGTACTGCTGCAGGAAGCTGAAATCGAATTGATAGTTCATGGCCGGCGGAAGGCTGTGGCTGCTGAATTAATCGAGACACTCGAGGCCGAACTTCTCGTAGGCATCGCGTGCGGCGGGCGAATCGAGTGCGAGGAGCAAGGCTTCGGTTTCAGGCGTTTCGTCGGCACCCGCGAAGGCGGCGATGGAGAAGCACGTGTACGACTGCACTTCCTCGGGCAGCGGACCGGCGATCTTTACGCCCGACACCATCGCAAGTTCGCTGAGTTGTTGAATGGCCACATCCGCATCGCCGCGCGTCACGCATTCGCCCGTGAATCCCTTGGGGATGACGGTCGCGTTCGTGTCGATCTGATGCGCGATTCCGAGCCGCCCGAGCAAGGTCGCGAAGTAGACGCCGCTCGCGCCGCTGCGCGAATACGCAACGGACTTGGCCGCTAGCAGACAGCGCTTCAACTCGTCGACGGTGCGAAGCGGCGGCACAGACGCATCGCTCGCGACCGCCACGCCTATCCCGGTGCGCACGATTGCACGCGCCCCGCGCGGGCTCAGAACACGTTGCGCGATGAGATCGTCGATGGCGGAGGTCACCGCGACCATCACGCTCGCACGCTCGCCACGCACGATGCGTTCGAGCAGCACGTTGGTGGGATCGAACGTCGCGTTCACAGCCAAGCCGTGGTGCCTCTCGAAGGCGGGCAGCACGCTTTCCGTGAGCGCGCCTTTCACGGCCAGCGTGCTCATGAGCGTAAGCGGCCTTGTCTCGTGGATCATCGGTTAGCTCCTTCTCTCAAAGACCAAGGCGGCTTTTGAGCCGCCGCACCGCGCTTTGCGGAGCGGCGAACACGGGAACACGCACCGCTTCTGTCACGAGCGCCTGCGCACGCGAAGTGGAGAAATGCGCGAGCAGGATCGCGTCGTAGCCATGCAGCTTCGCGGCTTCCTGGGCCACGAGCGCGTTGTGTGCCGATGCATCGCCCGCACGCAGCTTCGTCATGGCTTCGGCGGCCACGAACGTATCGAGCGTCGCTTGCGGATTGATGCGCGCGGCTTCCTCGGCGAACTCGGCTTCCATCGTCGGCACAGCCGGGGCGAAGGTCGCGATCATCGCGAGACGGCTGCCGCAGGCAAGCGCGTCCTGAAACATCGCGTCGTTCGGCTTGCAGACCGGCACCGGCAACTCGCGATCCGCTTTCTCTATGGCCGGACCAAACGCCGAACAGGTCGCGAGAATCGCGTCCGCGCCCGCTTCGTAGCCATAGCGCACGAGATTCACGAAGCGCTGCATCAGCGCCGGCGTGAGTTGCTCGTCCGCTGCGCGCGCGGCCGTGAGACCGTCGTCGAGCAGATTGCTCAAGCGCGCTTCGGGCCAGTCCGCTGCGAACGCGCAATGGATAGGCTCCATCGCGACCGGCGTGGCATGCAGCAATACGATCGAAAGATCCTGTCTCATGGCCCGTGCCCCTAGCGCGCCACGCCCGGCGAAGACGAACGCGCGACCAGCGCCTGAATGCCGTCGATGATCGCAACGTGGTCTTCCAGCGGCAACCGGTCGATGGTCATCTGCAGCTTGCCGGGACGATCCACGCGGCTATCGTCGATGGCCTGACCGATCTCCACGGCCGCCGCCAGCACCTTTTTCTCGAACGCGCCGTTGAAATGCGCGAGAAGCGGCTGTGCCAGCTCCGGCTTCAACTCCGCGACCGCGCCGAGCAAGCCATACGCGCCCCAGTTGGCGACGCCAGACACGATCAGATAGTCGGCCGGCGTGCGCGCGGCGATGAGCGGCCCGTTCGGGATGTCTGTTTCGACGATCTCTTTCGGCAACACGCCCATGCCGATCTCATTGCCGCCGTCGCCGATCCCGATGGTCTTCCACGGCGCCTGCCATCCTTCGTCGGCGAAGAGGTAGTCGAGCGCGGCGGTGTCGTCGGAGATATCCCAGCCATGCTCGCGATGCGCGCGCCCGTCGGAGCCCAGCGAACAACGTTCGATGGCGATCAGATGCGTAATCGGATGCTCCGCCGTTTCGAGGCGCTTGCGCAGATCGCGCACGGCGGTGTCGTCGACATCGACCACTTCGAGCGCGACCTTGCCCGGCAACACGCGCGTCACGGCCCATGCGGCCTTGGCGCAAGGCGCATCGGTAATGACAGTCACGCGCATTCCCGCTTCGACAAAACCCGCTGCCAGTTGCGCCATGCCGTTGAGCCCGTCCGTTTCGGGCGAAGGCGGCTCGGCATGACGCACGAAAAATCCGCAGACGATGCCGATATGCGGCTCACGTTGTCCCGCAATGCTCGCGGCGGCGCGCGCCAGATTGCCCTTCGCGAAGGCGACCAGACGGCTGATGTCGCGCCGTACTTTCTGGCCGACGAGCGTTTCGATTCCTTCTATTGCGTCGCTCAACTCGTTCTCCCTTATTGGTGTGTCGTGCACGAACGGCCTGTTCGCAGGCGTGCCAGGGTCCTTCCGGGTCAGCGCCAGAACGTGTTTGGAACCTGGGTCGTCAGTGAAGAAGCCGGGTGCTTCGAATTGCTCGTCGATGAGCAACGACCCAACCTTAGCATGTGAATATACGTCGCGTATACTTTTCAAAAAAATAGTTGTTCATGCGCGCAAGAGCGTTATTGAGCAAGGCAAAGGCGTAATAGCCGACATCCTATATACTTCGCATATACGAAATTGAACGCCTGCGCCAGGGCGGGAAAACGAGAGACTATGCCGAAGCTGAAAACCGCCGCCGCGAAGACCGCCGGCAGAACCGTGTCGCGCAAGACGTCGGCGAAAGCCGCGCTCGTGTCATCCGACGATCCATCGCAATCGATACTCGATGCAGCCGAACCCGTCGCCGCCGAAAGCTCGATGAGCCAAACCGATTCGGCCGTGAACGCCATTCGCTCGCGCATCATCGATCTGACGATTTCGCCGGGCAGCCGTATAGACGAACCCATGCTGCTGAACGACTTCATGCTCGGACGCACGCCTGCGCGCGAGGCCATCAACAGGCTGGTCGCGGAAGGCTTCGTGAATATCGTGCCCAACCGCGGCGGGACCTTCGTGCGCCGGCTCGACTTCGAGGAGATCGGCGAGATTCTCGTCGCGCATCAGCTAGCCGAGAATATCCTCGCGCAGATGATGCGGTTCGAACCGGGACTGGCGGAAGACCTGACGACGATTCAGACGCAATACGTCACGCAAGTTCAGGCGCGCGCGTTTCTGAACATCACCGCGCTCAACGAGAAGTTCCACATGCGAATGAATCAGGCCGTGGGCAATGGCTTTTTCTATGAGTTTGCGCAATCGACGCACCGCCATGTCCGGCGGCTTTTAGTGCATCTCTACAAGATGGAAGCCGAATCGACGCCCGAAGAGCAGGACCTGCAGTTCGACAGGAACTTGCGTGAGCACGACAAGATCATCGATATCGTGAAGCGCAAAGACCGCGCGGCGCTCGTGAAGTATCTGCCCGCGCATGCGCGAGCGACACAGGACAGGTTCGTGCATCTGCTCAAGAGTCGCAATGCCCCGCCGTTCGATCTCAACGTCAAGCAGTTTCCCTGACGCGCCGGTGCATCTTCAATATGCGTACTCGCCGATCACCCGCCTCACTGTCTCGAGCGAATCGCGCAGCACATCGCGCTCGACGGAACCCAGCGCCAGCCGAATGGCATGCGGCACATGCGGCGAAACCGAATAAGGTTCAGCGGTCGCCACCGAAATGCCCTCGCGCATGAGTGACGCTGCAACCTGATCGGCGCGAACCTCTTCCGCGAGCGGCAGCCACACGAAATACGACGCAGGATGACGGACGCATCGCATGCCCGCGAGGATGTCGGCGGCCATTGCCTGACGATGCTTCGCGTCGCGACGCTTCTCCGCTTCGAGCCGGCGCACGGTGCCATCGGTGAGCCATCCGCAAGCAATTGCCGTCATCACGCCCGGCGTGTTCCAAGTGGTCGCTCTTACAGCGCGTTCGATCGCTTTCATGGCGTCGGCGAATGCCACCACGAAACCCACGCGCAAGCCCGTCGCGACGCTCTTCGAAAGCCCGGAGACATAGACGGTCGACTCGGGTGCGAGCGCGGCCAGCGGTGTGGGAGGATCGTCGACGAGGAAGGCGTATGCGGCGTCCTCGATGATCAAAAGCCCGTGCTTTCTTGCAATCGCCACGAGTTGCTTGCGACGATGCGCGCTCATCACCCAGCCAAGCGGATTGTGCAGCGTGGGCATGGCGTAGACCGCCCGCACGCGGCGCGTTTTGCATAAGTGGTCCAGCGCATCCAGATCAGGCCCGGAGCCGGCCGTTGGAATCGGCGCGAGTTCGAGCCCGTGCGCCTCGGCCAGTACCTTGAAGCCGGGATACGTCAATGCATCGGCCGCGACGACATCGCCGGGACGAAGCAAGCCCACGACGGTCGCCGCGAGCCCCGCTTGCGCGCCGTTGACGATGGACACTTCGTTCGCGCTCACCGCAAGCCCGCGCGCCTTCAAATGTCGCGCCACGATTGCCCGTTCATGCGGACGGCCACCGTGAGGCTGGTAACGAAGCAGACTTTCGAGATCGCCCGAAGCGGCGAGCTGGCGCAAGGCGTTGCGCAGCAACTCGGCCTGACCCGGCAGCGACGGATAATTGAAGTTGAGATCGATCATGTCCGATCCCAACACGTGCTGATCGACACCCAGGCCCGGCGGCAGCGAGATTTCCCGCACGAAAGTGCCGCGCCCGGTCTCGCCGCGCACGAGGCCCATGGCTTCGAGTTCCGCATAGACGCGCGACGCCGTGACGAGAGCGAGGCCCTTCGTGGCCGCAAGCTGGCGATGCGTGGGCAGGCGCGTGCCCGCGCGCAAACGGCCCGCGCGGATATCGGCGGCCAAGGAATCGACGAGCGTCTTGTAGCGGGGCTGGGCCATGCGAAGATGTATCCATGACAATTATTTGATTGTAATGGACTCCTGGTTTAGCATCGGCTCATTCGATCATTCAAACGCTCAACGGTGCGCCATCATGCATATCGCCATTCTCACGTTCGAAGGCTTCAACGAACTCGATTCGTTCATCGCGCTGGGCATTCTCAATCGCATCAAAAAGCCACACTGGCGCGTGTCGATTGCGACACCCGAAACGCGCGTGAAGTCGATGAACGGCGTGGTAATCGAAGGCCACATTTCCCTGCGCGAGGCGAGTGACGCGGATGCGGTCATCGTCGGAAGCGGATTGCTGACGCGCGAAGTCGTCGCCAATGCAGCACTCATGGCGCAGATGCGGTTCGATCCGGCGCGGCAGTTACTCGGCGCGCAGTGTTCGGGCACGCTCGTGCTGGCAAAGCTCGGATTGCTTGGGGGCGTTCCCGCTTGTACCGATCTGACGACGAAGCCATGGGTCGAGGCAGCCGGCGTCGATGTGTTGAATCAGCCGTTTTTCGCCAACGGCAATGTGGCAACCGCTGGCGGCTGTCTTGCTTCGCAGTATCTGGCAGCTTGGGTTATTGCGCGATTCGAAGGCGTGGAAGCGGCCGAAAGCGCGCTGCATTATGTGGCGCCTGTGGCCGAGAAAGAGGACTACGTTGCGCGCGCCATGCGCAATATCACGCCGTACCTGGCGCTCTCGCTTACGCGTTGATGTGCGGCGAGAGCGCTTTGAATCTTCAAGCGCTCTCGGCCACCGCAATCGGCCGCCCTTCTCGCGCCGACCGATAAATCGCCTCCATCAACACCTGATCGCGCAGACCTTCTTCACCCGGTGTGTCGGGCTGGCGATCATCGCGCACGCACTGCGCGAAGTGGTCGATTTCGAGCATGAACTGATCCTTGAATTCGAGCCGCTGCTCTTCGACCACTTCGAAATCGTCCTTGCGTCGCGCAATGCGCATGCGCTGTCCCTTGTACGCAAACGCGTTCTCGATATCGATCCAGCCTCTCTCAAGACGGATACGCATATCCTTCGATTCATGCGCGCCGTAACTGCTTGCGCATTGCGCAATCGCGCCCGACGGAAAGCTTAACGTGAACGCGATGGTTTCCTCCACTTCCCGATAGCGTTCGTCATCGGCGGGATTCACGATCTGCGCATAGACCTCGACGGGTTCCTCGCCGAGCACATGACGCACGCCATTCAAACAGTACAAGCCGATATCCGGCAAGGCGCCGCCGCCCGCCAGGGCCGACCTCAAACGCCATTGACCGCCGGGACCTTGCACCTGCGCATTGGTCGCCTCGATGATGCGCGCCCTTCCCAGCTCGCCCGATTGCACGAGTTTCGTCGCTGCACTGTTGAAGACTTCGAATTGGCAACGGTAGGCCACCATGAGCTTGACGCCCGCCTTCGCGCAGGCGTCGATCATCTGGCGCGCCTCGTCGGCGGTGTTGGCCATCGGCTTTTCGCATAGCACATGCTTGCCGGCCTTCGCTGCTGCAATGACGTGCGGCAGATGCAAGCCGTTAGGCGTGACGACGTATACCGCTTGAATGTCGGGATTGTCGGCGAGACGCGATATGTCATCGTAGCCAAGTACGGCCGCTTCGTTCACGCCGTATTGCGCGGCCACCGCCCGCGCCTTGTCTGGACTGCCCGACACCAGCCCCGCAACCCGCGCGTGCTTACTGTTCACGAACGCCGGCAAAATCTGTTCGAGCGCCAAACGTCCCAGACCGACGATTGCAAAGCCAACACGTTTGTCCGGCGATGTCGGTGCTGGCGGCGGAGGCGATGGCTTGTCCGCATCGCCCTTCCAGTTCGGGAACTCGACCTTGCCGTCCTTGACGCTGCCCACGTCGATCTCCGCGGGCGCTTGCCATTCGCCGGATGCGGGCAGCTTCGGGCCATCGGCGGTGCCGGGGCCGGTGACGGAATAGGGAGTCGTATCGTTGCCAGACATGAGTAGTTTCTCCATCGTTGAACGATTGCTGGACGAATCGAACAGCAATCAATGCGCGAGCCGTTCCGCGTGCATGGTGCTGCCATACACGGTCGCAGTGAGTGCGCAGACGAGTCCAACAAGCGCAATGGCCGCCAGCGCACCAGGGCCGAACAGAATATTCAGCACCGTGCCCGCAGCCGCGCCGACGATCCACGATATCCAGCGCAGCATGCCGAGCGCAGCCGCGCCGAACTTGCGGCTAGCGAGTTGCCTGCCGACGCTAATGAACGTACCCGTAATGAACGTGACGCCCGGCTGATCGGCGAGCGCCTGATTGATCGCGCCCATGCCTGCCGCGACGAGACACGTCGTGAGCGGCGAGAACTGCTCGCCCGTGAGCGGCACGGCGCAAGCGAGGAGGATTGCGGTGAGCGTGAGGGACAGGGCGGCGCGCCATCGGGGAAAGCGCGTTCCAAGCCACGCGGCAAGCGTCGTGAACGCAAGAAAGCACGCGATGACGCAGATGAGCGGAATCGTCTTTTCGAACGCGCCTTGAACAAGCGACTGACTCAGCTTGGTGGAATTGCCGGTCATATAGACCGCGAGCCATTCCTTGCTGTGAAGCATGACGAGCGCATCCGTGCCGCCAGCGATAGCAACGAGCACGAAGACCGGAAGAGGCGAACGAGCGAGCCGTTCGAGTATCGAAGAATTGGGTGAAGGCAAGGCGATGCTCCGTGACTGGCGGCATGGCGAAAGCGGTGCTCCGCGATGCAGGTGCGCGTGACGAACATCGTTCGCCAGGACCCTTTGCCTCGAGCATCGGGCGCAAGATCGATGCCCGACGCTTACCAGTCAGCTTGGCTTCTACCTTCGTTGTTACTTCTTCAGACTGGCGCGCCACGCAGCCGCATGACTTGCGTTTCACGCACGGCGATCCACAAAATCAGCATGCCGAGTGCCGACAACGCGCTTGCGAGAATGAAAGCCGACGAGTAACCCGCGCCGTACTGAATCAGAAAGCCGGTAATGCTCGGCGAGAGAATGCCCGCGAGATTCGCGAGCAAATGTACGAAGCCGCCCGTTGCGCCAATGCGATCGCGCGGCACGATGTCCTGCAACAGCGACCAGCACGCTTGCGGCGTCATGAAAGCGAAGAGACTCGCCACCGCGATCAACGCGACGGCAGGCGCAAGCGAACTCACGCGCGACACCAGCAACACGCAGATTGCCGCCACGCCAAGTCCCAGAATGATGACCGTCTTGCGCGCGAAGAGCACGTTGCCGGTCTTCTTGTAGAGCGCGTCGGAGATGATGCCGCCGAGCACGAAGCCCGCCGTCGCGCCGAGCCACGGCAGGATGCCGATCACGCTCATGTGCTTGATGTCGAGATGCTGATAGTCCGTGAAGTAGCTCGGCAACCATGACAAGAAGAAGTACAGCACGTAGTTGAACGCGAAGAACGCGGCAGCCACGCCGAGCACCGGCAACGACAGCAAATAGTGCATCACGCCCGCTTGCGAGCCTGCTTCAGCGGAACCTTCCGCGTGATGCGGCACGAGCCTGTCGCTCGCGATATGCGCGGCTTCCTCGCGCGTCACGGCAGGATGATCTTCCGGATGATCGCGAAAGCACCGCAACCAGAACGCAATCCACACGAAGCCGAGCATCGCGATCACGACGAAGGAGATGCGCCAGCCGAACTGCAAAGCGACCAGCCCGACGATCGGTGCGGCAATGGCGGCGCCCAACGGCTGACCGGCGTTCGTGAGACCCACGGCGCGGCCCGCTTCACTGCGCGGGAACCAGTTCGAGATCGACTTGTTGGTCGTCGTGCCCATTGGGCCTTCGGCGACACCGAACGCGACGCGCGCCACCATCAGCGTGGCGAAGTTGCCCGCGAATGCCGTGGCGCCGCAGAACAGTGACCAGAACGCGGCAGCAATGGCGAACACCTTGCGCGGACCAAACTTGTCGGCCGCCCATCCGCCGATAAAGCAGAACACGCAGTATCCAATGAAGAAACTGCTGAACAGCACGCCGAGTTGCGCGTCGTTGATATGCAGTTCGCTCTTGACGAGCGGTGCGACCACGGAGAGCGCCGCGCGGTCCAGATAGTTGAGCATGCCGGCAAAGAACAGCAGCGCGGCGACTATCCAGCGGTAGCGGAATCGCATGTCTTCTCCTTTGGGTGCTATCGAAGCGCGTAGGAATGCGCGCACGCGAGACCTGACGACGAATCTGTAAAGATACGTCATCATACAAGTCCAGTTGCTTGCCTCGCGTCCGTGAAAACCCTACGAACCGCCGGTTTCATGCGGTCCTTCGCACACAGAATGCTTTCCTTACATAGCGCCAAAAGGTGCATTACGATTGACTAGTTGTACGACAACCGGCATCAAGTGACGTCTATCACCACTTTTCCAAAGTGGCCACCCGATTCGAGATAGGCATAGGCATCCTGCGCGGCATCGAAGGGAAAGACGCGATCGATCACCGGTTCGATTCGGGACTGTGCGATGGCCTTGACCGCATCGGCGAGATTGGCCGTCGAGCCAGTCTGATTACCGACAATGCGCAAGGTCTTCACCATGACCTTGAGCAAGGGCATCTTCGTTTCCTCGCCGCCTATCAGCCCGACGACGAAGATCGTTCCACCGATTGCCGCCGCGTTCACCGAGCGCTCGAAAGTCGCCACGCCGACGGTTTCCACGACGAGATCCGCGCCACGCCCTTCCGTGGCTTCGAGCAACGCGACGTCCCACGCGGGCGTGGTCCGGTAGTTGATGGTGACGTCCGCGCCCAGCTTGCGCGCGCGGGCGAGCTTCTCGTCCGATGAAGACGCGATGATCACGCGCGCGCCCGCCGCCTTGGCAAGCGGCAGCGCAAACAGACTCACACCGCCCGTACCCAGCAACGCCACGGTGGACCCCGGCCGCACATTGCCCGCGACGATGGCGTTCCATGCGGTCGTCGCGGCGACCGGCAAACTTGCGGCCTGCACGAACGGCATGGCAGCGGGAATGGCGACGAGCGCGGTAGCGGGCACGACCGCATATTCCGCGAGCGAGCCCGGCATGGTGACGCCGCGAAGACGCTCGCCGTTCGCTACCGTGAGCGGTCCTGCGGCCCAATCCACGATCATTCCGGCGATCACGCAATCGCCCGCCTTCCAGCCTTTCACGCGCGATCCGACCTCGACGATCTCGCCCGCGCCATCCGCACCCGGCACGAAGCTCGCGTCCACGTTGCCGAAGCGCGCGTTCGCCACCATGAGATCGAGATAGTTGAGTCCCGCCGCGCGAATGCGGATGAGCACTTCGTCGCTTTCCGGTACGGGCTCGAGTGCGTAATCGGTCAACGTCAATTCGTAGGGCTTGCCTGCCTTCAGTCGATACGCTTTCACGGTGCGCTCCTTTTTCGTTAAGCACAGAGGTCATGCTAACGAAGACGCGCCTCTATAATCGACCCATACGGCATAACATTCGTGCATGGGGTGCATCAATGAACGGCATCGAAACGGATCAGGTTCAGGCGTTTCTCGCGGTGCTCGCGACCGGGAGTTTCACGGCGGCAGGCCGCCAGTTGGGGCGCGACGGCTCGGTCATTTCCCGACGTATCGCGGAACTGGAAACGCGTCTTGGCATTCGTTTGCTCGAACGATCCACACGTCGCGTATCGGCGACGGAAGCAGGCACGCGTTATCGCGATCGCGTGCGCGAAGCGTGGGACATCATGCGCGATGCGGAAGACGAAGCGCGCTTGCAAGCTGCGACGCCGCGCGGACTCTTGCGCATCAGCTTGCCCGCAGGGTTCGGGCGCATGTGGATTGCGCCGCGCATGCCGGAGTTCCTTGCGCGCTATCCTTCGCTCGATGTCGAATGCACGTACACGGACCGTTATGTCGATCTGATCGAAGAACGTTTCGATGTAGGCGTGCGTATCGGCAAACTGGAAGACAGCCGGCTTGTCGCGCGGCCGCTTGCGACCATGCGGCGCTTACTGTGCGCATCGCCGGATTATCTCGCCGCGCACGGACGTCCCACGAAGCCCGAAGACCTGATGCGCCATGAATGCATCGGCTTTTCGCGGCTCTCCACGCATCCGGTATGGCATCTGAAACGCGACGACATGCACCGCGCCATTCGCATCAACGCGAGAATGACGACCGATGAGATCGATGCCGTGCTGCATGCGGCACGCGCGGGCGTCGGCATCATATACGGGACGGACTGGCTCGTCGGCCGCGAATTGCAGAGCGGAGAGCTGGTGCAAGTGCTGCCCGGCTGGAAGGTGGACGCGGGCGAACAACTCAGCGTGGTGCGCGCGTCTTCCAAGCATGCGGCCGCGAAAACGCGTGCGTTCATCGACTGGGTGGTGCAATCGTTCGAGACGCCGCCGTGGGGGACTACGCGCAGACGTCGAGCGAAGTCCGTCTAGTGGCGGATCATCCACGGCGGGCCGCCGCCGTTGCTCTTCATTCCATTGCGCATGCGGGCGTCTGCTTGATCTTTGCGCGGCAGCGATGTTAATCACGGATGCCAGTGTTCGCAAGAGTTTTGTGGAATCACTGTTCTACGCGACGCCTGAGGACTCCTGCTATCGACAGCAGCGTCAAAGAGGTGAATATGGAACCGAAGACGGTATAGGCGAACTTTCCGAAGCGATGAATAAACGCGGACGGTCGAGTCGAGATACTGCATTTGTCCTGCTGCCGCAGATTCAGCAACGGAACGAACACGTCGATGGGATAAAGAAAAGGATCGACCTGCTCGCCGCATCGGTACTCCGGCGCAACGCGCTTGTCCTCGTCAAGTACGCGCTCCATGGTCGGATTGCCAAAGCCGCCCGAATCGACCGTTACAAGCGGACTGACGGCCGCGGCGTCAACGACCAGAATCGGTTCATTCTGAGTCCATCCCAGCGTACGCGTTTGAGGAAACCACCTGAGATATCCATAATTGAGATAGTCGAAATACACGCCCCCGAAGATAAGCGCCACGCAGCACCACAATATTCCCCATCCCGGACGCAGACCATGCCGTGAAAAGCCAAACATGAACAGCGATATCATGCGACTAACACGGCCAAGCGTGAGCAGGCGTTCCAGCCGTAGTTGATCCAGCCGGACTTCGATGGCCTGGTCAGCCTCGCCTCGGGCACGCAGGATACGAGCTAGATGCTCATGTGGCTGTTGCGAGAACCCGTTTTCGTTGTGATGCTTACGCGGGTCGCGATCCGGGAACTGCAGCGATAGCCAGTCACAATGGCGCTTCTTTGCAACTTTCTGAGGCGTCTTGGGCGCGGGTTCGGTGATCTGCGTCACGCCGGCAAAGTCATCGATCACCTGAGCGTCGTCATGCTCGAGTCGTCCATATTCGAAATCCGCGAGTTGCACCAGTATTCCCGCTCCCCACGCCTGGGTCGAATGAAAGCGCACTGCGCCGGCCTTGAGTCCCTTGAGCGACACAGTCGCCTTAGGCTGCTGTCCTGCTGCGCTGGCTACCCCCGCGAGCCTACGCAAAAGCGCGTCGCAGGAGGATGGCGGCTCCTCCAGTCCTGCATTTTCCGCATACTCGCTAACCCAGAAACGCGGGACGCTTGCCTCGCCTCTTTTTTGAGCCCGTGCATCACTCACGTGATCGGTCTGAATTTGATCTTTCGCTGGCTCCGTCTGTGAAGGAACAAGGCGCAACGGCTGAATCATTTTCAACGGCGGCGTTTCCTGAATTTTACCGACAGGCTCGCTTTGCGCCATTGTCACCATGCCATTCGATTCAACGACGAATTCGCATTCCCAAAGCGTCTCGTCATACGACACTAGCGCCGTGCATTGCCATTTGTCGTCTGACAAGACTGCGGAAATCGGGCGGAACCGACTTGTTTTGTCGATTGAGTGCTGTGCCCCCCTGTCCGCTTCCTGTAGCGACTCGATGATTCTGAATCGACCTTCATCGGCCCATACGTAGCTGCAAAAAAAGCGCAGATATCGGCTTACGTTCTCCGCGCTTCCCAGCTTTAGCGCGCCAGTCTCGTTCAATTGATGAATGGGTAAGGAACTTCCGGACAACAGAATCAGTTGATCATCCAGATCCATATGGCGAAGAAACGCCACGATCCCGGTGCCCTCCTTGGTGAAATCATATCTGGCTTCGTAGAGCCGCCATCCTGGATAGAACGACAGATCACCTGAGGAGACTTGCACTGGATTGATATATCCCCACGCGGTCTCGTGAGCGTGGCGTACGTTGACTGCCGTGACGTGAAGGTCGCGTGTGATAATGGCGTCGTCCAGACTGAGCCGTGGCTCCGTGCTTGGCGCCTGTTGGAATTGCACTTTGTTGATGTGAAACTTGCCTCCGAACTGCCCGCCGTCAAAGCTCGCGCTACTCTTTTTCTTGACCGAGAGCGAGCCCGTAAGTTCAACTGGACCATCCACAACGATATCCCGGGCATCTAGGTTCGCAAGGCGCGAAGCCGATATCTCCAGACGCCCACCAATATGCGCGGAGTTCATCAGCAACTCCCCAGATACGTTAGTCAGAATGCAGTTGTTCTCGACGTCGATGTTCCTTGCTATTACCGATGCCAGATCGAGGTGTTGAATCGACGGCTCGGGGAACTTTATTTCCATGTCGTTTTCGATCCGCGCTCCTTCAAGCTCGATGGTGCATGGCGAGACAATCAAGCGCAGATCTTCGCCGATTTCCAGGTTAGGCGCGGTGATGCGGTTCCGGTATTTCACCTCTTCGCTACTGCTGACCTCAAATGTGCCTTTGACTACGGCGCCGCGTGCTATCAAGTCAAACGAGTTCTTTACCGTCAGCCGTACGCAACCGCCTATTTCTGCGTTGTCAATGCCAATCGTGCCTTTGAACTCTTGCACCACCATGTCACCCCGAAGACTAAGTCCGTATGCAAGAATCAGCTTTGAGGGTTCATCCAGATCCATGTCGTCCCCGTCGGACGGTTGCGCTTTATTCGATTTATCACTTACTTCTGTTGGAGCAGCGTTTTCAACGTCTTTCGAAGGCGCTCTTACGCGCAGCGCCCCATGAATCTTCGCTCCGCTTAAATTCATCATCTTGAACATGGAGGTGAGGATAACGAAGTCCTCGCCTATCTCCAGGTTTAACGCGAGTATTTGATTAGCAAGGCGCGCCCCTTCGACGCCTCGGATGTCAAAAGTCCCTTTGATGATGGCGCCGTGAGCAATGATTTGCGTCCTATCGGATGCGACTAATTGCAGATCGCCATCGATTTGTGCGTTGTTGATGCCGAGCGTTCCATGGAACGCCGCTATCCGCATGTCGCCTCTGACGCTTATTCCCCGTGCATTGATATGTTGATCGGCCATATCGCCAGCGCCTTCTTGGTCTGCGCTGGGAGCCCGGTTACTCAAGGGATGCGCGGCAGACTTGGATGCCGCAGCTTTCACATTGTTCTTCGCGATTTGCGTACCGGAGTCGCTTTGAATCTCGAATGAGCCGGAAATGATCGCGCCGTTCGCGCTGAAATCGGTGGGACCTGCGATGTGCAAACGTAAGGCAGCGCCGATCTTCGCGTTGTCAATCACAAGCCTTCCACGAAAGCTCTCAATGATGAGGCCTCGTTGAATTTCGATACCATCGGCGTCGAACTGCATGCGGCGGTCTGCTTGAACCGCGCTTTCTGCTGCTTTCTTTGGCTCGCCCGAGTGATTCTGATTAGCTTCCGTCGACTCGGTCGTGCTGTTGCCATCTGATAGCGCAGCCGCGATATGGACCATTCCTCTCACCGTCGCGCCGCTCATGTCGAGCACATTCGTCGATGGATACGAAACTTCGACGTCACCGCCGACCTCACATCCGCGCATGCGAAACTGCGCTCGTGTTCCACCGGCTAGAAAGGCGGCGCCAACACGAGTATTGAATGCAGCGATAGTAAAGTCCGTGGATCCGTCGGCGGATAAGCGCGATACGTATTCGAGATTGACTGAATTCCGGATCGTTGCCATGCTAATATCAATTGAAGGCGTGGCTTGCGGGGTCGATGCCTTAGGCGTGATATTCAGATCGTTCAATACTAGAGCCGCGATATCCGCGCCCTTGAATTCGACATCGCCTTCGATCGTTGTGGCGCGCGTGTCCGATCGACTCAGCGAGATCGCCCCCGAGCACGACACCGCTTGACCGCGTAAGGCGTACCCGGCTCCAGCCGTGATATGAGCGCCGAGACACCAAAGATCGCCTTCGATCTTCGCCCCCATGACGCTTAATCCGCCGATTGCGCTGAAGCCCGGATATAGATAGATGGAGCTGTCAATGCGAGCATCGTTCAGATCGAACGCGTAATCGACGATATCGAAGTTGGGAATGCGCGCGTCAGAAGCAATGCGGAAAGTGGACTTGCTCGCGTTGATGCGTCCGGTAATCTTGGCGCCTCTGGCGGACAAATGGCAATTGCGGGTGTCGTCGATGGGATCGACGCGGTCAATCGCCAGATCTCCGTCGATCTGGGCGTCGCAGAGATCGACGCGCCCGACGCGAGATCCGGTCAAGGCGATTCGTGACAGGTAAGCGTGACGCGCAATCAGGACCGCATCGGCGGTATCTGCGGGATTTCCCTCGAGCACGCAGTTTTCCAGAAGAAGGGGAGGAAGTGCGCCCTGATCCGGATTTCGCCCTTCGCGCAAGTCGATCTGGCCGACGATGTAAGCACCACGTATCCGCACGCCGAACGGATACCGTCTCGGATCGTGACCGGACGTTCCACCGATCAGCAGTTCGCTCACGAAGGTGCCATCGACAATGGTTTCAGGCCTCTTCTGTGGGACGCCCTGGCCCACGTTGAACCATCGCCCGTTGTTCATGAATCTGAGCAATTCTTCTTCGTTGATCGCCATTGCAGCCCTCGCATGAAGGTCGGGTAAGCATTGCTTTTGTTAGTTAATTGAACTAAGTAACGAAGACTGCAGACAGACTGGAATAAATTTAGCAGGGGAAGCAGTCAAGACAAGATAAATGTATGTTAAATTTGGTTCGGCGCCGCACATACTCGCTTTGCGTCATCAACTAGAAGGCCGGCACCCAAACGCTACCGCGTTTTCAGCTTCTCAACCAGTTCACCGAAGCCCTGCAACACGATATCCGGCTCCATCGCCGTGCAACGCGCCTTGTCGCCGTAGCCATAGGCGGCCCAGCAAGCAATGGCGCCGATGTTGCGTGCAAGGCCCAGATCCGCTTGCGTGTCGCCGACGACGGCAATCTCACCTCGGGGAACATGCGGATAGCGAGGCGCGATAAGTTGCTCGTAACACGCCGCATCCGGCTTCTTCGGCAAGCCGGGCGGGTCGCATACGAGCATGTCGAAGAAGTGGGCGATCCCGTAATGATCGATTGCCTTCTTCACCGACGCTTCCGCCTTGTTGCTCGTGATCACCAGGGCAACGCCCAAGGTCTGCAACTCCGTGAGCACGCGTTCGACATCGGCGAAAAGCTGCGTATGTTGCAGTCCACGTTCGACGTAATACGCGCGATACGTGGCCGCCCATTCATCCGCTTGAGCCACGCTCAGGCGCGAGCCCATGAGCTGCTGCATGGCCTCGGACATGACCACGCCCGCTTCGATCACGTGCTCGATGCGCGCGGCATCGGGCCGCTTCACACCGTAATGATCGAAGGTCAATTCGATGCAGGTGCGAATTGCGTCATGCGTGGCGCACAACGTTCCGTCGAAATCGAGCAGGCAGAGTTTGATCATGCTTGGGTCATGTGCCTCAGGCCTTCACGATGCCCAATGCGACCAGCGCTTGTGCGACTGCCGCGCGCATTGGCCAGCTCCATTCGGCTTCGTGCTCTTCGGTATAGCCTTCGAGCACGCTGCCAGCCGCTACCGCGCCGGGATCGGCAATGGCATACGTAAAGATGAGCGAGTTGTCGCGCGGACGGCGCGGCAGGTCCACCGGATGCTGCTCGTAAATGAGCTTGCCCAGATTGCCGTATTGCACATTGGCGCCGCGATAGCTGGCATAGCCCGCGGCCTTGGCCAACTGCATGGCGGTGATGGTGCGCGCGGGCGCCTGATAGTGCGCGACGAGCATCTTCCGTTGCCCTTCGCTGACGGGCAAGATAGCCTTGAACGCGGCGATGTAGGCGTCCACTGCCGCATCTCCCGCGCCGGTCGCCGGTCCCATTTCCGCATCGATCGCCGCACGCACGGTGCGTTCGGCGTCGTCGAGCGTCTCTCCGGTTTCCTTGAACGCGGCCTTCTGATCCTTCCACGCCCAACATTGCGCGACACCGTTGGACGCGTTCTTGATAACCAGCTCATAGCCCCGGTACGTGACCGTCGATCGACTCATTCCAGCCCCTGAACAAAGATATCTTTTCGAGCGCGAACGCGGCTTGCTTGCCTGTTCGCATTCGATTCCACGAGGGACAAGTATATCCGGTCGATGCTTCCAGCATGGTTGCAGCGCTGCGCGGCTCACTGGATTCGGTTACGCTTGGCTTTTTTTCGGCACTTCGGGCCTTTGCCTGAAGCCTCTTTATCGAACGCTCATGAACACGCCACAAGCCGATTACGCTCTGAATCTCGACATCATGTCCGCCGACGAAGCGGCCGCGCGCCTGCCCGCATCCGTGCTCGCGTCGCTGAACGGCGCAAACGTCGATGTGTTTCGCGTGCCCGACGACGCCTCCGATACCGCCGCCTGCAGCGCGCGCTTCGGTATCGATCTCGACGACTGCGCGAACACCATCGTCGTGCGCTTCAAGAAGGACGGAGGCGAACAGTTCGCCGCTATCGTCACGCTGGCAACGCGCCGGCTCGACGTGAACGGCGCGGTCAAACGCGAACTCGGCGCGCAACGTATTTCGTTCGCGTCGCGCGAAGCGGCCACGGAGTTGTCGGGCATGGAGTACGGCGGCATCACCGCGTTTGGCTTGCCTGAGTCGATGACCGTGCTCGTGGAAGCGTCCGTGATGGAGCGCGAGCGCATCGTGATGGGCGCAGGCATCCGCGAGGCAAAGCTGCTGCTCGCGCCGCAGCGTTTGCTCGCACTGCCGCAAGTGATCGTGGCGGCGTTGGCCGTGTAGCCTGGGATTGCCGTCAGTTCTTCGCCAGTTCGCAGAACCGAATGCGATTGCCGAACGGATCGGCGACTTCCATCACGCGTCCCCAGTCCACCGTTTCGACGCCGGGCTTCGCATATCGATACGCCTTCGCTTCCAGCTCGCGATGCAACGTATCGATATCTTCCATCGGCACGAAGATGGTCGAACCGGGTGTTGCATCGCCATGATGCTCGCTCAAGTGCAACGTGAGGTCCGAGCGCCTGATCTGCGCGTAGAGGGGAAAGTTCTCGCCGAACGTATGCTCCCATTCGAGCGTGAAGCCGAGGAAGTCGAGATAGAACTCCTTGGCCCGATCGACGGCAAAGATGCGGATGATCGGTATGGCAGGATGAATTCGCATGCTGAGTTCAGTCGAGTATGGGATGCGACTCGCCCGGAATCGGAAAGCCGCGATTATCTGTCGGCACGAGTTGCGTTTGAAACGCCACGAAGAGCGCCTGATACTTGCCATCCACTTCGACGATCACGGCACCATCCTGCGACACACCGTTTTCATTCGAATGATCCTTCACGTGGCTACCCTTCATGGGCTTTGGATTGCCCTGATTCATATGCGTCTCATGAAGCCCGTCTTCTCCCGGCTGAAAGAGAAAGCCGAAACCATAAACCGTGACGTCCTTCGTTGGTTTCCAGCCGCGCCGTTCATCCTTGTAGCTCGGCGTCGGATAAACATAGTTCACCGGATCGGCTGACATATCGAGCTGCAGCATCTCGTTGACGAGCGCGTTGATGTCGTTGTGCTCGCTTGCCGTGTCGAGCGGAATAGGACGCATGGCGCTTAGATCGACGAGGCCTTCTTCGTGCACGTAGTCGAGTTTAGGAAAGCTCGATGTGGTGACGCCCGCATTCAGTTTCGCGAGGTCTGCCGTGATCGCGTTGTCGAAGTTCTGATTCAGCACATACAACACGAGGTAACCCGCAGGTCCCGTCAGCGAGCTATCCGACTTCACGTTAGTGACGATGCGAAACTCGTTGCCCTTCTCGTCGTCGCTTACGATCACATAGTGCGGGTCGCCTTTGTAACCGTCCAGAAAGGGAACGCCAAGCCTTACCTTTCCCTTGAACACCACGTACTCGTTGCTTGCCATTCTTCGCTCCTGTTTTCACCTAAGCCGGTCGTGCAGGCCGTTTGTCATAGCCGGGTCATACCGATAGTAATAATGTCTCCGGACACATCGCGTCCTGATCAAACGAGGAGACGGCCCGTCCATGGTAACGAAGAACCCGCAAGACTCCGCATCTATTGCATCGCGCAGAGGCTTTCTCAAGCTCGCCGGTGCGTCCGGCATAGCTACCGCGGCCAATGTCATGAGCGCGACGGCGAACGCGGCATCGCCCGGCCCGGATGGCACGCCCGAACAAGTGCATCTGACTTGGGGCCAAGACCCGACGCGCGAAGTCGTCGTGAGCTGGGCATCGCTTGCGCAGGCCGTGCATCCGCGTGTTCGCATCAGAACGCACGAAGGTCATGCAAGCGTGATTCACGGCGTACAACGCACTTATACCGATGGTCTGAACGGCGAGATTGTCTGCACGTATCATGCGCGTCTTGGCGACCTTCATCCGGACACGACGTATCACTACGAAGTCACCGCCGATAACGACAGCAACGCGGCCCAGCCTTTCAGCGCGAGCTTTCGCACGGCGCCGCGCGGCCGTCGCAAGTTCCGCTTCACGAGTTATGGCGACCTCGCGACGCCGAACACGGGCTGGGTGTTGTCGTCGCCGCAAAGCCGTTTCGCGGTGCAAGCTGTGGAACGTTTCGACCCGCTCTTTCACTTGCTCAACGGCGATCTCTGCTACGCGAATCTCAACGCCGCTCATCAGCCTGAAGTGTGGCGCGACTTCGGCAATAACGCGCAGGTCTCTGCCGCGAATCGTCCGTGGATGCCTTGTCCGGGCAATCACGAAGTCGAGTTCAACAACGGCCGCCAGGGCTTCGATTCCTATCTCACGCGCTACACGTTGCCCGACAACGGCACGCAGTTTCCGGGGCGCTGGTATAGCTTCCGCGTGAGTTCGGTGCTGTTCGTTTCGCTCGATGCCGACGACGTCGTGTATCAGGATGCCGCCGCATTCGTCGCCGGTCCCGCTCCGCTCGTGCCTGCCGCGAGCACGGGCAATCCGGCCATTGAACCGGGCACGTCGTTCTACATTCGCGGCTACAGTCAGGGGGAGCAGACGCGCTGGCTCGAAAAGACGCTGCGCGATGCGTCGCGCGACGACGACATCGACTGGATCATCGTGCAGATGCATCAGGACGCGCTGAGTTCGTCGAAGACGGGCAATGGCTCCGACAAGGGCATTCGCGAAGCATGGCTGCCCTTGTTCGACCGATACGGCGTGAACCTCGTGCTGTGCGGCCACGATCACGATTACGAGCGCAGCCATCCCGTGCGCGGTTGCAATCATCACGCAGGCCGCGATGCGACGACGGGCGAACGCGTCGACACCTTGCAACCGCGTCCGGTGATGACAGCGCAGCGCGCGAACGATCCTATCGATACTTCGCACGGCACGGTCCATCTGATTCTCGGCGGCGGCGGCACCAGCGCGCCGCTCGACGTCTACGGCACGGATGCGGGCACGGGCAATCCGCAAGCGCAGGTCTTCACGAAACGCAACCGGCCCATTCCGGGCGCGACGGCGGGCACGTTCGTGCGTCCCGTAGCGGATGCGGTGGAAGACGCCATCTGGTCCGCGCAACGCGATACGGGCACGGGCTACGGCATCGCCGTTTTCGACTGCGATCCGGGCGAGCATGGCGGCAAGACATCGATCACGATGAACTACTACCACGCGCCGGGCGCGGACCAAACGCCCACCGCGGACTACGAGTTGTTCGAAACCATCGTTCTCGAAAAAGGATGCCGTCGCTGATTGGCCCGCATTCACGCCCGCAGCGCCGCGCGTTGCGGGCGTTTTGCTTCTTACGCATCTAGTACAGGCACTGTACGCACCCTTACAATCGCCTGACTATTTCGGAAAAAGTTCCCTGGAATTGTGAAATTCTTTCCAAATATTTCGGCCTTTGTGTAATGATAGTGATTCGCATTCACCTGAATTAAGGGCTTATTTCTGATTCGTGGATGCCGAGCCAAGAACAAGTCAATTGCGCATGCGTCAGCGACACGCATGCGGTCGAAAAAATTTGAGGAACGACATGTTGAGGAAAACACCGCTTGCCGCGGCGTTGGCCGCGTTTACCGTTGCGCCGATTGCGGCGCCGCTTTACGCGCAAACCGCCCCGCAAGTGACGCAGACGACCCAGGCCGATGCCCCGGTGAGCAACGCATCCGCACCGGAAACCGCCGCGCTGCCGGCGGTCAAGGTCACGGGACAGGCCGATCAGCAAGCCGACTTCCAGCCGGAAGTCTCGAGCGTCGGCGCCAAGGTTCCGACGGCGCTGCGCGACATTCCGCAGGCCGTCGTGGTCGTGCCGAAAGCAGTGCTGCAATCGCAAGCGGTGAGTTCGTTTTCCGACGCCTTGCGCAATGTGCCGGGCGTGACCCTCGGCGCGGCCGAAGGCGGCCAGATCGGCAACAACATCAACCTGCGCGGCTTCACGGCGCGCACCGACATCTATCTCGACGGCTTCCGCGACCGCGGCCAGTACTACCGCGACACCTTCAATCTCGAATCCATCGACGTGCTGTATGGCCCGTCGTCGCTGTACTTCGGGCGCGGTTCCACGGGCGGCGTCATCAATCAGGTCAGCAAGCAGCCGAACCTGAAGCCTCGCGCCGATGTTTCCGTGCAAGCGGGCACGCACGACCGTTATCGCAGCACGGTCGACATCAACCAGCCGCTCACGGATACCTCCGCGTTCCGTATCAACGCGTTCGGACAGGATCTCGGTTCGACCCGCGATCAGATGAAGAACAAGGATTACGGCGTGGCCCCGGAAGTGAAGTTCGGCATCGGTACGCCTACGCAGGTGACCTTGTCCGCGCTGATCCAGCATAACTACGATCAGCCCGACTATGGTATTCCGCCGCTGAACGGCCATCCCGCGCCGGTCGATAGAAAAACCTTCTACGGCTTCACGGACGACCGCACGATCCAGGACGTGCAGACGGTGAACGCGCGTGTGGAACATCGCTTCAACGACATGTTCACGCTGCGCAACCAGACGCAGTTCAGCCACTACAGCACCGAGGCGCGCGCGACCAACGCAGCGGCCGTGCTGACGGGTCCGCTCGGAACCTCGACCGCGCTTGCGAACGGCAACTACACGGCACTGCCGCTGTCGTCGCTATTCGTGCGGCTGCAGGGCAAGGACCGCAACATCAACGATCACTCGGTCTATAACACGACCGATCTTCAGGGCAAGTTCGCAACCGGCTTCCTGAAGCACGACATGCTCGTCGGCGTCGATCTGAGTCACGAGACCTACAGCAACCAGAGCTTCACGGCGACCACGCCCGGCCTGCCATCGAATACGCTCGCCATCGTGCCGCTCGTCGATCCGGCATACGTGCCGCGCCCGGCGAATTATCGTGAAGTCGCGACGAATCTGGCCGAATCGAGCGCGAACGGCATCGGTCTTTATTTGAACGATACGGTGTCCATCGGCGAGAACTGGAAGTGGATTGGCGGTGTGCGCTGGGACCGCTATGAAGCGTCGATCAACAATTCGATCAACGCGCCCGGTTACGCCACGCAGACCAACTTCTTCACGAGCGTGCGTACCGGCGTGGTGTGGCAGCCGGCCGACTGGCAATCGTATTACGTGTCGTACGGGACGTCGTTCAACCCGTCGCTCGAAGCACTGACGCTCACCAACAATCAGCAGAACACGCCGCCTGAAAAGAACCGTTCGTACGAGGTCGGCTCGAAGTGGGACTTGCTGAACGGCGGCCTTTCGGTGACGCAGTCGCTCTTCAACATCGAGAAGACCAACGCTCGCACGCAGGTTTCGACCGGCGAATACACGCTCGATGGCGACGTCCGCGTGCGCGGTTATCAGTTGGGCGTCGCGGGCCACATCACGAAGCAGTGGCAGATGTTCGGCGGCTACACCTACATGGACGGCACCGTGCAGAAGGCGCTCGACGGCACGACCGGCAACACGCTCGCCAACACGCCGCATCACATGCTCAACTTCTGGACGACCTACGACTTCACGCCGGCATGGCAGATCGGCGGCGGGCCTTCGTATGTGTCCTCGCGCTATGCAGCCAACAACAATCTCGTTCAGGTGGGCGGATACGTGCGCTGGGACGCGATGGCCGCCTATCATCAGAAGCGTTACGATATCCAGTTCAACGTGCTGAATCTGACGGACAAGCGTTACTACGACGCGCTGATCCCGTCGGATGGCGGACGCGCGGTGCCGGGCTACGGCCGCACCTTCCTCGCGACGTTGAATTACCGCTTCCGTTGATGTGCCTGCGCGCGCCACGCCGAATCAAGGCGCGGCGCGCGCAGTTGAAAAGCCAGAACGATGATCCTCTCCATACCCGGCGTTCTCACGCCCGAAGATGCCGCCGCCATGCGCGCACGGCTTGAAGCCGCCACGGACTCATGGGTCGACGGCCGCGCAACCGCTGGCTATCAGGGCGCGCCGGTCAAACATAACCGGCAGATCGCGGAAGGCTCGCCCATTGCGCATGAAATGGGCGACGCCATCGTCGGCGCGCTCGAACGGCATCCGCTCTTCATCAGCGCGGTGCTGCCCAATCGCGTGTATCCACCGCTCTTCAATCGCTACGAAGGCGGCATGCACTTCGGCAGTCATGTCGATGGCGCAATCCGTATCGTGCCGGGTCATGGCGCACGCGTGCGTACCGACGTCTCCGTCACGCTCTTCCTGTCCCGTCCCGAAGACTACGATGGCGGCGAACTCGTCATAGAAGACACGTATGGCGTGCAGGAAGTGAAATTGCCCGCGGGACATGCGATCGTTTATCCCGCGACGAGCCTGCATCAAGTACGGCCCGTGACGCGCGGCGCACGCGTGTCGAGCTTCTTCTGGGCGCAAAGCCTCGTGCGCGACGACGCTCAACGCGCCCTCCTCTTCGATCTCGACAACTCCATTCAACGCCTGAACGCCACGCAAGGCGATGAAGCCGCAAAGCGAACGCTCGTCGGCTGCTATCACAATCTGCTGCGCATGTGGAGCGAGACCTGAGCGGCCCTGCTTTTGTCGGAGCACGGCCACGAACAAGTTGCCTTGACAATGCCGACTGCCGAAGCGTACGTTTGATGAACACTTACTCGAGGCACCATCATGGCCACCGACGAAAACGGCTTGAGTGACGAGTTCATCGCAAAGCAGCGCGAACGTCTGGAAGCATTGCAGCGCGAATTGCTCGGCAACGAAGAAGGCACGATTGCGAGCGAGCGAAATCTACAGGAAGAACAAGGCGCCGAAGCCGAGGAATACGAAGACGACGCACAGCGACGCGAGCAATACGTATCGAATCAGGCACTGCGCAACGTGAACGACTTGCGTATCGCCGACATCCAGCGCGCGCTGCAAAAAATCGCGGAAGGCAGCTACGGTCTTTCCGACGAAAGCGGCGACCCCATTCCCAAGGCGCGCCTCGAGGTCATGCCCGAAGCCATTCTCACCGTCGCCGAGCAGAGCAAGCGCGAAACGGGCCATTGAGGCTTTGCGCGTCAGGCACTTGCCGTGAATGCTTCGATCAACGCGCGTACCCGCGCGGGCCGCACACGCGAGCCCGGCAGCACGAGATTCACGGCAAGCGGCGCGGGGCGGCAACTCGCCAGCACTTCGACGAGCGCGCCCGCCGCGAGATACTGACGCGCGAAGAACTCGGGCATCTGCGCAAGGCCGATACCGAGCAACGCCGCCTCCGCCAGCGCCTCGCCGTGACTGATGCGAAACGGCGCTTGCGGTTCCACCGATACCTTTTCTCCGTTCTCGATGAATTCGAGCGGCCGGTCGCGCCCGTTCGTCGGCAGACGAAACGCAATCAACGTGTGATCTTCGAGGTCCTTCACCGCGCGAATTCTTGCGTGCCGCGAGAGGTACGTCGGGCTCGCACACAACACGAGCGCCTGCTCGTCGATCTTTTGCGCAATCAGCGACGAGTCTTCGAGCTCGCCGAAGCGGATCGACGCATCGAGTCCTTCGTCGGTGAGACTCACGCGTCCATCGGAAAGACGCAGATCGAATTCGAGTAGCGGATAACGTTCGCGCAGACGCGCGAGCACCGGCAACACGACACGCACGCCATAGCCTATCGGTGCGCCAATGCGCAGCACGCCTGCGGGCTCGTCGTTGTCGCTGACAGAGTCCAGATCGAGCGCTTCGATTTCTTCGAGCAAGCGCGCGCTTTTCGCAAACAGCGCGCGTCCTTCTTCGGTGAGCGTGACAGCGCGCGTGGTCCGGTGAAAAAGCCGCGCCCCGAGATCCTTTTCTAAGCGTGCGACGCTTTTCGCCACGGATGAAGGCGCAAGCCCGAGTTCACGTGCTGCTTGCGCAAAGCTGCCGTGGCGCGCGACAGCAGAAAAATTAACGAACTGGCTGAGATTCTTCATGGCGTCATTCGCGACAGATTAGCGTGAAAGACGTGGCACGGCTGCCTCCAATGCATGGCCGATATTCGCTTAGAGTAGCGCGGTGAGAGCGATTTCGGCTCATGTCTAATTAGTACGTCATACGAACTATATAGAGAATTTTGCATGTTCATGTTGAACGATAACCCGGTCGAATACGATTTCGGCGGTTCCCGCGCTCGCCTGCTCGTGTCCGGCAATCATACGGACGATGCTTACTGCATGCTGGAAATGTTCTCGCCCGCCGGACGCGCCACGCCCATGCATCGTCACGAGAATGAGGAAGAGACGCTGCTGATGCTGGAAGGCGAACTGGATGCCATCGTCGATGGTACGCGGCATCGCTTGCTGGCTGGCTCGACCGTGGTGCTGCCGCGTGGCTCGCGGCATCAGCTCATCAATTCCGGCGCGCAGACAGCCCGTTATCTCGTGATCTGCACGCCCGCAGGCTTCGACCGCTTCGTCGATGCTTGTGCCGATGCGCAAAGCGGCCAGGTCGTCCCGCACGACCCGACCGACGCGGACAAGGCCCGCATGCGCGAGGCCGCGTCGCGCTCGGCATCACGCTTTATCCGCCGGCCGCGAAGGCTTGAAGACGCGCGGCACTTTTTGGTTTCGCAGAAGAATCATTCAAGAGGCAGACCCATTATCAAGCGACATCGATGAACGCAGAATGGCTTTCATGCAAGGCGCATTGCAAGCAATAACCGAGTCCGCGTTGCGCCGCTTAAACCTCATACGAACAGCCATTCACGGAGAACATCATGTCGCTCTTACGTATCGTGTCCGCTGCCCTTGGTGCAGCACTTGTTGCAAGTGCGCTGCCGGCGTCCGCTGCCGATAACCTCGTCGAGCCGCAGACGCTTATCGTCGACAAAACTCTGTCGAAGCAGCAGGCGGCGCGGCAGATTCACGCGGCCCGCACCTACGACACGTTCTGGACCACCGGTGACGAAGCGCAGGCACGCGCCGCGCTCGCCGACGACTTCACGGACCGCACGCTGCCGCCCGGCCGCCCGCAGGGCATTGCCGGGCCGCTGGCTGCATCGAAAACGTTTCATGCAGCCGTGCCGGACGTCCACGCTGCGGTCGAACAGATGATCGTCACGGGCGACCGCGTCGTCACGCATCTGCACTTCACGGGCCATTTCACCGGCACGTTCAACGGCGTGCAGGGCAACGGACAGCCGGTGGATTTCATCGCGACCGATATCTACCGTATCCGCGACGGCAAGATTACCGACAATTGGCATCTCGAAGACAACCTCGCTTTCCTGCAGCAACTTGGCGTGGTGAGCAAATAAGGGCGCGGGTATGATACCCACGCGCACCTCGGCGCGATCGTCCCACCTACCAAACCTGGAGCGGCAGCGCGTGGATAACCTGGGTGACATCCGGCTTTTCGTCGAAGCAGCGGCGCTCGGCAGTCTTTCGGCGGCCGGCCGCAAGCTCGATCTATCGCCGGCTGCGGCCAGCGCGCGGCTCGTGCGACTCGAAAGCGCGCTCGGCGTGCAACTCTTCGAGCGCACCACGCGCAGTCTGAGACTGACCGACGAAGGCCGCACATACCTGTCGCACTGCCAGCACGCGCTGCAAACACTCGACGACGCCCACGCCGCGCTGCACGCCGGACGCGCCGTGGTGAGCGGCAAGTTGCGCGTCTCGGCCACGTCGGATTTCGGCCGCCATGTCCTCACGCAATGGCTCGACGCCTTCAACGAGATGCATCCCGAGGTCAGTATTGCGTTGGTGTTGTCGGACTCGCTGTCGCATTTGCTACTCGACGATATCGACCTCGCGATCCGTTTCGGCGTGCCCGCCGACAGCACGATGATCGCCAAGCGCATGGCGCCGAACCGTCGCACGCTATGCGCGTCACCGGCTTATATCGAGGCGCATGGCAGGCCAGAGAACGTCGCGGCGCTCGCTCGGCATCGCTTCATTTTGCTGAGTTCAGCTGCTGGCGTGGCGAACGAATGGCGTTTCATGCGCGATGCCCACAGCGAGAATTTCACCGCTCCGCTCACGCATGCACGCGAGACGAACGATGGCGCACTCGCGCGGCAATGGGCGCTCGAAGGACATGGTGTGGCGATGAAGTCCATATGGGACATCGGCGCGGATCTGCAGGCTGGCAGGCTCGAGGTTCTGCTGCCCGAATGGCGTTGCCCCGACACGCCCGTGCATGCGTTGTTTCAGCGGCGTCAGTACATGGCGCCGCGCGTGCGTGCGCTGCTCGATTATCTGAGCGCCAAATTCGCGGATGCGACGCGAGACCTCGCGCCTTATCTCGACAATTAACCGCACGTGCCGTCTGCCTCAATGGAAGCCGATTCGCGCCCGTAACGAAGCAAGCGTGCGCCACGTGACGGAGATATCGCGGCTGGCTTGCGCATCGCGAATGCGTGACGCAAGCATCGCGACGGCGCCATCGAGCGAGACGAGCGCATCGCTGGTGCGGGTATCGATAGGCAGCGTGTTACGTATCGGCCGTGCATAACGCGCGCGTACGCTTTCCAGCCGCGCCATCACCGAGCCGAAGCTGTGTTCGCTGCCTGCATCCTGTCGCGTATCGGAGCGCTCGCTGAGCATGGCGCGCACGTTGTGGACGCAGCACTGCAAGGCTCCGGCGATCTGCTCGTAACGCGGCTCCCAAACAAAGACGCGCTGCGGACGCAATGCAACGCGGAAGTCGTGCCATTGACGATCCAGCGCTCTGACCGCGGCGGCGGCACGTCCCTGGTTTTCATCCGCATTGGCTGAAGCCGCGCTCACGCCTTCGATCAAGGCATCGACCACGCCGACGAAGCGCGCCTCGATATGGCTCGTGGTATCGAGCGGCTTGACGGTGAACGCGGCGATCAAGGCGGCGAGGCATCCTATGGCCACTTCTTCGATCCGCAGTTCGACGAGCGGTTGCACGGCAAGGCCGAGACCGCCATAGACCAGACCCACGAGCACGGTGATGAAGAACACGCCCGGCCCGTATGCGCTCATGATGAAGTACGCCCAACCGAAAACGCAGAGCAGCATGGCGGCTGCAATCGCGGCGGGCTGATCGTGCAGACTCGTCACCAGAAGCGCGCTGACCAGTCCGCCCGCGAGTGTTCCGGCAATGCGCTGCATGGCGCGATACAGCGTGTCGCCGCGCGAACGCGTACCGAGGAACACGACGAACACCGTGATGACGGCCCAGAACCAGCGCTCCGACGAGAGCACGTGACCCGCGAGCATGGCCATCAGCGCTGCCGCGCCCGTGCGCAAGGCGGGCAGCCATGAAAGGCTCGTGCGTAGCTGGCTCATGTCGATTCTCTTGCGCGGCGGCGGCGCGTTCTTGCGCTTCGAATCCGTCGTCTCGATGCCTTCGAGCTTCGCAATCGCCGAGCGGAAGGCGCTTTCGCGTGCGGGGCGGCTCGTTGCATCGAAGACATATTGGCCTGCGGCGACTTCGAGTTCCACGAGCGCTTCGCGCAGCGCGCCGGCGTCGTCCGGGTCTAGAAGCGCGAGCCGGTCTTCGAAGGCGATGGCCGCTTCGTTCATCGAGGACAACGCCGTGTGCATGCGCCCCGCGCGCTGCGTTTCGCGGAGCACGTCTCTTGCGCGCAAGGCGACGGTGCGAATCGCCAGTTGTATCGCGGCGATACGGCGTTGCGGCACGATTCCGCGCGCGACGCACACGATCACGCACGGCGCCACCATCGACAGCGCGAGGATCAAAGCAGCCTCGTTCGACGATGGATGCAGATACACGCCAAAGTAAAAAGCCACGATGCCGATCAGCGCGCTGCCAAGCGCTCGAGGTCCGCAAGCCTGCACCAGCATGCCGGCGAAGAGCAGCGCGATGAACACCGCATCGGCGACGAACGGCACGACATCGAGCGCGGCCGCCGTGGCGAAGCTCGACACGGCGACGAGATAGAGGGAAGAGAGGGAGACTAACCAGCCGTGCAGCGTGTGATCGCGCAAGAACAGCGGGGCGATCATGCAGAACAGCACGGCTAGTCCGGCGACCACCGGCGGTGACCCGAATCGCGCGGCCACTTCGGTGCAGATGAAGACGCTAATCAACGTGGCGAGCGTCGCACGAAGCGCCGTGACGAAGCGCGCGAGGCCGGGATCTGCTACGAGCAGGCGGTCAGCCGCTCGTCGAAAGACGATCGCAATCATGGGTCGACATCCGGTCGGAGATCGGACACGGCTTTTGGCCGGCGCCGATGCAAAGGGACAATGCCGATTCGTCGTCGGCCGGGATCGCCGGCACTCGGACAAATACGGGTTTTCCCGGATGATAGCGCGTCAAAATTCTTTTTTGCGTGACTCAGGTCACGGATACGCCGCTGCCTTGCGCTTATCGACTCGATCCGTGATCCACACAGCCGCGACCATGGCCACGATGAGAACGACCGAAGCCGTGAAGCGGCTGAAAGCGAGTCCACCCTGGTCGACGGGTTTATCGAAGAAATCGCCCAGCGTGGCGCCGAGCGGCCGCGTCAGCACGAACGCGAGCCAGAAGAGCAGCGTGTGGGAAATCTGCGTAAAGAAGTACATCAGGCACACCGCAAGCAGCAGCGTGCCGAAAATCAGCGCGCTCACTTCGTAGCCGAGGCCGAGACCGCCGCGATCGTCGCCTGCGAGCCAGTCGCCGACGGCGGTGCCCAGCGTTTGCGAGAACAGGATCGTGATCCAGTAGAACCATTCGGCGCGCGGGGTGGTCACGCTCGACACCGCGACCGTTCCTTCCACGCGATACCAAAGAAAGATGCACAGCACCAGGCACACGACGATCAACGAGACGCCGCCCGGATAACCGAGCCCAACGGAGCGATCGGCAAAGTCGGCGAGCGTGGTTCCGAGCGTCGTGGTCGCGACGATGGTGATCCAGTAGAACGACGGATGGAAGCCCTTCGCCCGCACCTGCGCCATGACGAAGCCGACGAACAGGATCGCGAAAATCGCGGAGCCCACCAGATAGCCGAGATTCAGCGACATCGTGACCCAATCGCCGCCGGTCTCGCCGAGCGTCGTCGCCGCGATCTTGATGAGCCAGAAGCCGAGCGTGACGGCGGGCACCTTGAGGTCGTGTCGGTCCTGCGTTTCCGTATTGATTTGCATGTCGAAGTATTCCGTGAGAGCCGTGAGTCTCCGCAGAATAACAATCGATTCCTTAGCGGACGCTTAGCGCCGTTGGTCAAATTGCATCGAACGGACGCTCCCAGCCAAACGCTCGCACGCGTTCGAACGGTCTTTCGAGCACGACAGCGCCACGCGCTTCGCCCGGCAAGAGCAGCGGCAGCGTATGCCATGTCGTCTCCTGCGCGGCCCGCTCTTGCAGCGATCGCACCTCACCGCGTTCCGCGCGCGCTCGTGCGGCTGCGAACAAATCCTTCGTATCGCGCGGCGCGAACAGATTCGGCGCTATCTTCAGCCCTACTCTGTCAGCCGCCATCGCAATGACGATCCAGATACCGCAATAAGCGATGTCGACGCCGACCGACTGGCCATCGCGCAGATTCGCCACCACGATGCGTTCCTCGGGCCCTTCCTCCAGCTTCACTTCGTGTTGCCGGCACGCGAGCACCCCGGAAAGCAGCAGCCGAAGCGTCGCCCGTCCGACGCCGAAGCGCCGTCCCACCGCCGCGTTTGGATGAATGCGCGCGCGTTTGCGCTCGGCGACCGTGAGCCAAAGACCGACGTTCGATGCGGACACGAAGCGGAATTCGGTAGGCACGAGCCAGAGCGCGAGTTCGCCCGGCGCGGGGAGCCGTTCGAACATTACATTCGATTGCGAGAGATCGTAATGTTCCCACGCTAACGGGCGGGCGAGAACGGCGGACGGCGGCCGTCGCGGGGCTTTTTTCGTGGGCGCGGTGGTGGTCATGTCTGTCTTATGGGCGAACGGGCGGGCGATGATTCCGTGCAGAGCGACACCGTTGCAGCCGAGACTTAGCTCAAACTTAGGATTGGCGGCGATGCGGGTTTTCGCGGATGGCATGGCCCGTCGAGCAAACGATTCGCCTGGTCTTTTATTCCTAAGCACCAGCTAAGTCTACGCTTCGAGACTTCAGACTCAGTCAAGAAGACGCATCCTCCATGCCGATGTCCCCATCCCCCTTCTCACTCGGTGTAAAGTCGCTTTTGCCGCCCTTTTCGCAGATGTTTTGCGCGCGGGGGCGAAGGTGAGCCCACGGAGAAATGGCATGAGGGTGTTGCTGGTCGAGGACGACCGCATGATCGGCGAAGCTGTGCAAGACACCCTTAAGGACGGCAGCTACGCCGTCGACTGGGTGCGTGACGGCCGGCTTGCGTTGACGAGCCTGGAAACGCACAGCTACGACGTTGCCCTGCTCGATCTGGGCTTGCCGGGCAAGGACGGCATCGACGTGTTGCGCGCGGTGCGGGCCGGCGGCAATTTGGTTCCGTTACTTATCATCACCGCGCGCGATGCGGTGGAAGAGCGTATTCGTGGCCTCGATGCAGGCGCGGACGATTACATCCTCAAACCCTTCGAGATGTCCGAACTGCTCGCGCGGATGCGCGCCGTGGTGCGGCGGCGCAGCGGTCAGGCGGCGCCCGTCATGTCGAACGGCATCATCTCGCTCGATCCCGCCACGCGCGAAGTCACGGCCGCGGGCAACGTCACGCGTCTGTCGAGCCGCGAGTTTGCGTTGCTTCAGGCGCTCATGCTGCGCCCCGGCGCCATTCTCTCGCGCACGGAACTCGAAGACCGCATCTACGGCTGGAATGAGGAAGTCGAAAGCAACGCCGTCGAATTCCTGATTCATTCGCTGCGCAAGAAGCTCGGCGCGCAGGCGATCAAGAATGTGCGCGGCGTGGGCTGGATGGTCTCGAAGCAGACATGAACCGTTCGCTCCAGTTTCGTTTGTCGGCATGGCTGTCGGTGTTGATCGTGGCGATTGCGCTCATCGGCGGCTTCATCGCGTTCAAGACGGCTTTTCACGAGGCGAACGAGTTGCAGGACGGGCAGCTCAAGCAGATCACCGCGCTCGTGACGCCGCGCAGTCTCGCCGTCATGCGCCGCGAAACGCTTGCCGATGTGCCGGGTGTGGACTTCGCATCGAAGATCGTGATTCAGACACTCGATGAACGCGCGCCGCTCGCGCTCTCCGCCGACCTGCGGGACGGCCTTCAGTATGCGAACGTGGCTGGCCTGCGCTGGCGGATCATCGTGAAGACGCTCGAAGACGGCGTGCGTGTCGTGGTCGGACAGAAGACCATGGGGCGCGACGAGATTGCGCGCAACAGTGCGCTTGCCACCGTCATTCCGTTCGGCACGCTCGCGGTGGTTTTGCTCATCACGCTTCATTGGCTCGTGCGCCGCATGTTTCGTCCGCTCGCGCTTTTGGCGGGCGATCTCGATCAGCGTCCCGAGCACGATCTCTCGGCGCTCACGGAAGATACGGTTCCTTCCGAGATCACGCCGTTCGTCGTGGCGATCAATCGCATGCTGATCCGAGTGGACATTTCGCTGGCGATGCAACGCCGCTTCGTCGCCGATGCCGCGCATGAACTGCGCTCGCCGCTAACGGCGCTTTCGCTGCAAGCCGAGCGCCTCGACGCCTCGGAGATGCCCGCCGCCGCGCGCGAACGATTGTTCTCGTTGCGGCGAGGTCTCGCGCGCACGCGTGCGCTGCTCAATCAGTTGCTCACGCTCGCGCGCGTGCAGGACAAGACCGTGGGCAAGCCGAGCAGGCTGCGTGTACAGGAAGTTTTTCGCAACGTGCTCGAGGATTTGATGCCGCTTGCCGAGGCGAAGCGTCTGGACATCGGCGTGTCGAGTACGGAGGATGACGTGGTGATCGACGTGCCCGAGGCCGAGCTTTCGATCTTGCTGAAGAACCTCGTCGATAACGCCATCCGCTATACGCCGGAAGATGGGCGCGTGGATTTATCGGCCGGCGTGATCGATGGCCGCGCGTTCATTCGCGTGGAGGACTCCGGCGCCGGCATTGCGGCGGAAGAAAGGGAGCGTGTGTTCGATCCGTTCTATCGCGTGCTCGGCACGGATACCGAAGGCTCGGGTCTTGGTTTGTCGATCGTCGCCACGGTGGCGGCGCGGATCGGCGCGGAAGTTGTGTTAAGGGATGCGGAACCGCATGGGCTGGTTGTGGTGGTCAGGTTCGCGGCGGAAAGGGAAGTGCGGAGAGCGGCTTGAAGCGGTCTCTCACGCAAGTACGGACAGTGTGCGACGAAGCCGTCGTCGACCGGCAGCGCCACGCCACAATTCCAGACAACACAGGTATTGTGCAAGCCGCCGGCAGACGACGCGGGCGACGACCGTAGTGATTGACGCGCTGCGGTAACGCGAATCAGAATGGCGCCCCCTCGAACTCCATCACCGGATACACGGTCTGCTTACCCTCGACGTCCAGCACCAACCGCATCGCATGATGAAAACTTGCATAGCGGCCCACGAACCGGCTTAGCACATCACCGAACAGCGCTGCGTCACCCGGCCCGTCGAATGCCCTAGCGTCGAGGCGCACGTACACGCGAACCTCGCGTCGCATATGTCCTTTGCCCACCGACTCATGCTCGGCCAACCACACATCTTCGATAGCATCGATGCGCCGCTGAGTACTGTCGTCAGGCGACCAGTCGTAAAGCTCCAGCGCCTCGCGAAATGCAGGTGCGCCCACCATCCCGATCATGTTCAATTCATTCGCGCCGCCCGCCGTGAAATGGCCGAGCAAGCGCCAGTCGTACTCCGGGTGATGGCGCGGCGGATACAACGGCAGCGTCGGCGCGCTCAGGTTGCGCACCGACGCGATACCAGTAAAGCCCGACACTGTCTCGGTGATCGTCGCCTCGGAAAGCGCCATGCGCGGCAAGCGTCCATTGTTCGCCAGTGCCCTCACCGTCAGATGGCGATCCGGTTGCGGACGGTTCTCATCGTGCGCAGCGTCCGCGTGGAGACGCTCCCACAACTGCCCGGATAGCGTCAGCCAAAGCTCCCGGCCCGTCACGCCCAAACGCATCGAGGTATGGAAATAGCGCTCTGGCTTCTCGTACTGCAGCGTCCAGCCGCGATGGCGAAAGCTCGTGAAGGCGCTATATGCGTGACGTGCGCTGTCCTCCGGATCTGCGGCGGTCACTGCGAGCACGTGATACGGCTCGACGTGCCCCGCCACGCCGGGTTGAACGCGATGTTCGCGATCATGCCAGTCCGTGGGTCGCAGCGGCAGCGCATCCACTTCGAACAGGTTGATCACTGGTGTGCAGAACAGACGGAAGCTCTCGCGACACACCGGATAATCGCCCGGTACGCGCCCGCTCAGTTCGATTTCAAACGTCATCTGCGATTCGCCCGCCGGCAGCATCAAGGCGTCGAAGCCGCACAGATCGACGAAGTGAAACTTCTGCGGAAACACGAAGTATTCCAGCAGCGTCTGCTCGCGGTCCAGCGCTCGGTCGCGCTCGGGCTCGGTGACCGGCCACAGCCGCGTAGTCGGGCCAAAGCCCGCCCCTTCGAATTGAACGCCCTCGAGCGGCTGCAACTCGCCATTGCGCACCGAAGGCAAGCGCAGGCTAATCGAGGTGACCTGACGCGTTAGCGCCGCATAGAGCGCGGCCGCGGCGGCCCGCTCGCCGTGCAGATACAGCCGAATGCGCGACAGGTCCGTAGCCTCGCGCTGCTCGCCGAGCCACAGCCGGAAGGTAAGGCGGATGACTGTGCGCCCGCCGTCGCGCACCGCAACCTCCGCGTCCTCGACTGAAAGTGGCAGTAGCTGGACGGCCTGCGTCGTCCGGTAGAGACACTTTATCTGATCGGGACCGACAGGCGCCGAGCGCACCACGGCACCCGCAGGAATCTGCACCGCGCTCTCGGTGCCGTGTCCAAGCGGCGAGCATTCGATGATCGACAGCGAGGGAATCGCCCGCGCCGCATGCTCGTACAAATTGTCGATCAGCGCTTCGGTGAATTCCGGGCCGCCATCGTCGAGCTTCATGCGCAAACGCGCCATGAGCAGCGAAAAGCCCTCGAAGGTGGCGCGCACGCTGTCGCCCACCTCGCCGTAGCGCATACCCAGACGACGGGCAGCATCAGGATGGGCCTTGGCAAACTCGCCCGATGCGGCGCGCAAGTAGCGCATTTCCGCGTCGAAGTATTCGAGAAACGGATTCTCGTGCTCAAGCGCGGAATGCTTCCAAGGCGCGGTCATGGTCGCATCTCCGGCGGCAGAGGTGGCAAGGACAGTCCGCCGGCGGGCATCATCACACCCTTGCCGACGAGAAACACGCGCTGCGGCATCTTGAAGCCGCGCAGCTTGAGCAAATCGAGCGGCCCCGCGCCGACCTGCGCTTTGAGGTCGTACTGCAGAGGAAAACCGTTGCCTTGATTGAAGGTCAGCTCATAGGTGATGCTGTCAAGCGGCTTGACTTGAGCAGTAGCGAGCAAGCGCAGCCATGCCCAGTCACCGTTGGCGGCGAAAGCAATGCGTGCTCCCGCGTCGAGCGACTCCCACGTCAGTTGTACACGGCCGTTCTGGCCGCTGGAGCCGCTTTGCCCGATCGCCGGCCACACAATCGAGGTATATGTCTCCAATTGATTGAAGTACTCGATCTTCGCGCCGTCGATGCTCAGGATGTTGCGGGTGACGTCCGGATTTGGATGCGGCATGAGCTGGAACCGGTAGCTGGCATCGCCCTGCGCATACAACTGCGCGCCGAGCGTCGACAACTGGCGCAGTGCCGAGAGGAACTCCGGATCGAACTGCAATGCTTGTGGCGCGAGTTCGTTCGGCGCCCACGCATTGCCTTCAGGCTGAAGCGTGCCTGCGAGCTGTGTCGTCACAAAGCGCGAGATCAGTCCGGTGTCGGGCTTGATGTAGCGACCCAGCTCGGCAAACGAGGCATCTGCGTCGGTGTCCGAGAATGGGTAGTGCCCGTTGAAGCTGCTCGCAAACGGCGCGGCGATCGACAAGCGCCACGCCTCGTTCAAACTGGCCGCAGCCGGCTGCAGAATGGTTTGCCACGCCACGTCGAGGGGCCGCGAGAACAGCGCGTCGCCGAAGCCCGACCATTGCGAGCCGAGGCTTGCGGCAGTAAGCGCGGCATCGTCGCGTGCCTGCGTGAGTTCCGAAAGCTTGCCCTGAAACACCGCCTGCGCCATCTGTCGGGCCATCGCCTGGGCGTCGGTGCTGGTGGCGATTTGCTGCAGCTTCAGACGCATGGTCGTGGCCACCGTCAGGAAGTGCGCGAGGCTCACGCCGCTGAAGTCGGCGACGCTTTTCGTGGGCTTGCCGTTCGACTTGCTGGCCGTGCCTGTCACCACGTCATCGCCCATCAACGCGAGCAGCGGGCCGAAAGGTTTGTCCAGCGGATTGACTTCCTGAGCACTCGCGATGCCTGTCTTGTTGCCAATCAGGTCCTGTGCTTTGCGCACTAGCGTGTCCGAGAGCGCCTGCGAGGGACGTCCCGCCTGTGCCTGATACTGAACCGATTTCATCAGCGCAATCAGCGGCGAGGTCTGCGCATCGGTCAAGCGCGTGAGCTGCGTGATCGCGCTGCCTAGATTGGTCGCATTCTGCCATTGCAGGCTGTTCAGCATCGCCTGCCACGCGGCGGTATAGCTTGCGAAATAGCGCGCGCGCAGGCGCTGCCTCACTTCCTCGATGTCCTGATGCGCTTCGAGCGCCGCGCCCGGCACGCGCGCGGCGCGTTCGTCGGCGAGCACCCAGTCCGCCGCCACGCGCCCTTCCTTGGCGGCCTTGTCGATTGCCTCGCCGATCATGCCGTCCCATGCGGCGCGCGTGTAGATGCCCGGTACGGTTTGCGTCGTCGTGAATAAGCCGCGTGCGTCCGCTCCGTTGATCAGCGTCACGAGCGACATATCGGCGTATTTGCCCTTCGCCTGCTCCAGCACGGATTGGTAGAGCGTGTCGTCGGAGTTCTGCAGGCCGATCTGATTGACGAGCATGTTGCGCGACGCCTGGGTCAGATCGCTGGACGCATTGATGCGCCATTCGGGATGCGCACGCAAGTGCGACGCGTAGAACGACGCGAGCCGTTGCGAGGTGTCGAGCCATTCGCCCGTGCTCATGCCGGCGATTGCGGGCCACGTGGTCGGCAACTGCTTGGCGAGGTAGGCAGCGTCTGCATGTTGAGGCTGCGCCAGCATTAGATACGTCTTGAGCGCGTCGTAGTCGCGCTGTTGCTCCTCGGTGCTGGGCAGTGCGTCGGCGCGAGACTGAGCGAGTTGCGTGAGCGTGGCTTCGAGTTGATGGGTGGACGGATCGCGCAGGTTGCGCGCCGCGATGCTTGCATAGGTCGGCCAGAGCGCAGCGAGTATTTGATCGTTGTGATTCAGGCCTGCACGCATGTACCACGGTGCGCCATGTTGCTGGCGATATTCCAGTGTGTCGATTTGTTGTTGCAGGGCGAGTTGAGCGCGTATCGCTGCCGGCGTGCCTAGCTTCGTGGCAAGGGCCGTGTCGACCGCGGCCCGTACATCGGCCATGACGGAGCGATTGCCGATGAACGAGACGGTCAGCGCCGCGCACCAGCCTATCGCTCCAACCATTACCAGGGCCGCGAGCGCGTTGGGCCAGTAGAACCCCACCCGACGTCCATAGGGTGCTGCATTATGTTCTGCAACGGTCTGCCAAATGAGGCGTCGCTCGAGCTGGCGCGGCACCACGCCGTCTTGCGTTTCGCCGCGCTGAAATGCGATTAGCTCCCGCTCCTTAAAGAGCGGAGCAAAGAGCAGCCCGTGCACCGGGTGACGCCAAAGGCGAGACTGAGCGGTTTGTAAAACGAGGTTGAGCAGCCCGACATGCAACTCGCTGATGTGTTGCGATACCTGCGCCGCATACCGATCGTGGGCATCTTGAGCGAGGCGTCTTACACCACTGTCCGCAAGACGATGAGCAAGCGCGCTGAGCAAGGGTTCGACCGCATCGGCTTTCAGACGCCTATCGGACCAAAGAATGCCAATCGCCTCCTCCGAGACAGGGAGCTTGTCCTCGAAATCCGTTGCATTCACAAGATACACAGGCGCCGCCCAGCCCAGCGTCCGAGCCTGACGCGTGAGCCGCTGTGCGAGTTCTTCCGAATCAAATGGAGCGTCCTTGTAATGCCGATTGCACATCACGGCTACGATCGCATCTACGGGCCGTCGGCGACGGAACCGACGGATCTGGTCGAGCCAGTCGGCATCGATAAAATCAATTGTCTGCGCCGCATAAATCAGAACCGCACCACTGGTGATCTCATAGCCGTTCTTGGCAAGCCCTGGCGCAAGGCGTTTGACGATCGACTCGTCGCCACTCACAAGAATCCAGCGATCGCGGTACCGCCAGCACCTGCCATGGCGGTCGCGAAGCGCTAATTTCAGTGCTTCCCGTTTGATCGGCACAGACTCTTTGCGCACCGTCTCGGCCGCACTCAGCCGGGCGAGCGGATCGCGTTCGAATTGCTCCTGCTTGCGCTGCAGGGCAAAACGCGCTGTCAAGCGCCATGTGCTTGACAGCGCGCCCCGTGCACTGAGTACGATCGCGCCCATCATGCACACAAAAATCACCCTTCGGGCAGCAGATGGATCGAGTTCCGAGCCATGGGACCAAGCGTAAAGTGAAGCGAGCGCGGTCAGCGCTCCCACAAAAATCCAATAACGAGATTTAGGCAATTTCTATTCCGTCGCGTGTCGATGTCTGGCCTCCCGGCTGCGCGACTGCAACGCGAAACCTGCCTTCTCTCCATGCCATTAGTTGTGGGCGCTTGGTATCCGCCGCGTGCTCGATACCGAGCGTGAGCGTGAGCCATCCGGTCGCGCCGTCGAGGCGATCGAATGTCTTGTCAACGTCGTGAATACCGGACAATTTCTCAGTCTTTGACACGCCGGCCACCAAGCTTGAAATGTCTCGGGAAATGGTTGATTTCTCGTCAGACTCCAGAGCAGCTTCCCACAGATCACTAATTTGATCGCCTGTCGCGTGCCCAAACCGCAAAGGGGCTGTCAGTACAGCCCTGCACTCCTCCGACTCACCTTCGATCGGCCGGTGCAGTATTGCAAGCGGACAAAGCTCATAACGATAGGCGAGCGGCGCCCATGACAGCAGCAAGGCGACCGCAGCTTCGGTGCTGTCGTCGAATGGCGCTTCACGAAGCTGTACAGCAGCAAAAAGGACGAACCGTTCCAACTTTGGCCCACCTCGGACATCGAGCCATTCATCCAGCGCCATCACGCCTTGTTCGGGTTCGATCAGAATGGCAGTGGTCGGTCGAAGTTTCGCGGCGGTCCAACAAGCTTGCCATGCCGCAAGCGAGGTGTCACGATCCGCCTCCTTGGGCAACTGCAGACGAACGGCAAATGGCGCGTCATGGGGAATCTTCCGGACTACATCGACCATCGCCTCGATCAGATCTCCGAAGCAGGCGCGATAGCGTGATGGATCATCGTCGTCACCGACCAGCGGCAGTTCCTTGTAGTTGCTAACCGAGACTGCGATTTCCCCTGCCGGCAGTTCGGCGGTGTTCGCAGGCTCCGCAATGAGCCTCGCCATGTTCGACGTGCCGGCGCCAGTTAGATAGGCATAGCCGAGCACCGCGAGCGGATCGCGGGCAAACTCCACTGCTTTTTCTCGGTCTGCGCGCAGTGTTTCGTTCACTGCGTCGATCCGATCACATTCCTGTTCGTGATAGAGCCAGCGCAATCCGTAGGCAAGCGCCCAAATCAGAAAAGGAATGCCTAACAGCTGGATCCAGAACCATGCTGTGCGCGTCGATTCGTTCTTGGGCCACGCGACGAAGGTATAGACGGCGCCTCCCGCCATGACAACAGCAAGAAGCACCAGCCAAATAATCATCCGTGGCGGCTCGGGACGGGTCTCGGATGACTCTGCCGGGGGTAAAACGACGGGCATCCGTCTACCGCAAGCTAGAAATAAGGCGACAGCCGCACATAGCACGAAAGCCGTGCCGGGCGACTGGAACCCCGCCGTCGGTCGTGCCATCGTCACCGTCGATGACGAGGTTAGGCTTGATGTCGTGCAAAGGGCAACTTACCTCGTCTCCTTTGCGCGCGACATAGCTACCGCCGAAGCGCATGGTCTTCGAGGCGGTAATGACTTTGCCACCGTGATCGGTGTCGTCGCCAAGACGGATGAGATCAATCATTTCGTGCTCCTTTTACTTGTCTTCGAACCAATTTATGCAATTGCCTCAGTGTTATCCGAACGCTCACGCGCTGAGGCAATGCTCCAGTCGTTTTCGGGCATGTAGGAAACGTCGCCGAAGTACATCATTCGCCAGTTCTGAAGCTTTGAAAAATCGTTTCCAAAGCCGGCTACAGAATCGTGTACCAAGTAGTCGAAAAAATCGAGTTCAGCTTGCGCGTCGCTTGGTTCGCCGATGATTAAAGACACGTCTTCATAAGCACGGGCCAACGTCAATTCCCTCAGGGTCAAGGTCTTCCCATTCAGTTTCTTAGTCTCTGCTTCCGCCGTCGCACTATTGATCGCAAGACCGCCTTTGGTGATAAAACGTAGTTGCTCGTCCTGCTTTGGCACCAAGTCGCCGTTATTTGTCTTTGCAAGTATTTGTTTTGCCTTAGGCAGACGTGCGCGTGCGGCGGAATCGTTGGTCAGCTTGGAGAGGTGACTACGTGCGACGTAAAGCGGGAAAAGATGATCGGAGACAGCTTTCTCAAGTGGTCCGGCGGCTCGAGCGCGCCGTTGATATCGATTGAACAGAGCCGCGGTCTTGGGAGAAAGACTAAACGACGCTTGGACCTTTGCACCAAGCGTGCTTAAAGATCGCAGCGGTACGCCTGCAGTTCGAGCCGCACGATACATGTGTAGCAACGGCACCTGACTTAGCTTTTCCGCGTCTTCCAGCGCTTTGGTCTGTTCTGCGGGCGCATAGCCCCCACCCACATCTGAGTGCACTCCGGGATAGACGATCTCAAAACAATTCGGAGGATAGTGCTTTCCGTCACGCACGGAATCCAAGGGAAAAGAATCGCGGACCTCATGCGCGGCGACGTAGTGAATGCACTGCTCTACCATTGCCGGAATCTTTAGGCTTTTCGCCCAATCGTAGTGACCATCTTTCGGTGCAATACTAAGTCCGACGCTCAGAGCCGGCGATATGGCGTAGGTGGCGAATTTCAGGATTGGACTATGATCGACGGATTTGGCACTAGCGGGTAACCCTGCGGAGGCAACCGTATCGAACAAGCCCATGAAGTACACCCGGATCGGGTAACCTTGATAGCGCCATCCGGCGGAGTCCTGTCGGCAATCCTTGGACAGGCGAACAGCAAAAGCACGCGCCAGGGCTGCGCCTCGTGAAAAGCCGAACAGCGCGACGTTGATCATTCGAATCGGTTGCTTAGGGTTCGTCGCGCGAGCTTTCGCTTTGGAGATTCTCTGATCGAACTGAGTCCTTGCCCACCGCAAACGCTTGTCTCCACCGCTAGCGAACGCAAGTCCCGGCGTGCTCGCTGTCATCTCGCCGACTTCAGGGAAAGGTGTGCCGAGCCCGTTAATATAGATTCGATATGTGCCTGTCCTTTCTTCATCTTCAGCATGTGCCGCATGAAGGCGTGCAACGTTACTATGTGCCGACTTCTCTGTGTCAATGTAAAGATTGTTTCCTGTACCGTCGAAGAAGACAGAAATCCAAAGCGATTGGGAACAGTCTGAAGTACCAGGCCGCTTTTTCTCATCGAAGCAAGCCATAGATTCCGCACGCTTTTCACGCTCACTCGAAGTCAACGGCCGCAGACCAGCCGAGGAAGGAACCTGAGTAATGTCCAACATGGCTATTTATTCTCTTATCGTACAAAGGGCATTCGTCGCTCAAGCTTCAATCGCGGCGGCGAGGGTCCATCCGAACCAGATATGGCGGCCTCAATATGACCGTCCGGGTAGAAGTGAATCTCAAGATATTTCGGATTAGGAGGAATAGAGCCTCTTACTTCGACTCGTACTTTTTTGGCTGGCTTGGGCGGATCGACGATTTTCCTTGAAGGATAGGATTCGAGAGCGTCCATTGAGTATCCAACCTCGACCCAAAAGGGCATTTTTGTCTTGCGACTCATAATGACGCAGCAGGAAACACTTCCACCGCCAGAAGTCGGCGTGCTTAGCTCAACACTGCCTCCCCCCTGACCATTCACTCCGAAGTTCCAGAAGGCGCGATCGGTGTAGTTGTATCCAATTATTCCGAGCATGTATGGATCTTGTGTGCACCCCCCGAGACTCGTAAGCGCCAGCAAGCTTGCCAATGCAATACGTTTAAATCGCCTTTTCAGCATGATTTCGGCTCCTCTTGTTCCTCTTGTTTATGTGCTGCGAGCAAAGCCGATCTCACCCGGTTAGTCAGCAACATATGACTGAGCAACTCCTCGGTTGTTGCCTGCGCGACAATCCCCTCGCAGACCCGGTAGCGAGTCTGTGCATCGAACTCAGCGAGGAGATCGTCATCGCTCAGCTGCAGCGAATGCAACACGGAATCAGGCAAACCGGCGTCCACAAAGACCTCAGTCTGTTGCTCGCTTAGCCGAAGTGGACCGCAGTATGAGTCTTCAGTCTCGTCAGCCAAGATCAATTTCTGCGTCTCACCATACCTATCGAGATACCACCATTGTTTTGCGAGTCCGAGATACGCCCGACGCTGCTCGGCAGACAAAGCGCGGTCAAGCACGGCGAGCGAGCGCGTATCGAAAAATTTCATCTGCCACTCACTGCCGTCCTCGCACAATGCATCTAGCCGCTCGCTCAGGCCGCAGATCAGATCGTCGGTTGGCAGGCGAGAGAACAGGAACGACACGCCGCGGTAATCATCTACGCAGGCGTGCGCCAGCCGCGTCAGGAGCTTCGATGGCTTCTCGGCCCCTCGCGCGATACGAACCAGGTACGGACCATACTGACTGCGTCCATCCTCCGACTGCGCATCGAAAATTAACGACAGCCGCTGATTGCTGATGTCCTGCCCCAGCCACTGACGCAGCTCGCGATAGAGCGGCGGAAAAGCCACGCCATATACCAACGCGTAGGTCTGAATATCTTGATTGGCTTGCTGAAATTCATGAATCGCCGTACTTAGCGCCTGTGCTTCGAGTTCTGGGTTGTTCGGTGTCATTTCGTACCCAACAGTGCGCCTTGCGAGAATTCCGAAAGCAGACATGGAATGCAGATGGACTTGGGCAGCAACGGGAGTTCCGGCTGCATTGACGCGGGGCCGGGTCGGTCCCAGGAGGCACCTCGCTCCAGGATGGCGCCCATGGTTCCGTTCTCGATCTGGCTAGCGTTGATCTTGATGTACGAGCCGCCCGCGCCAATCCACACTTCCTTTTTCGCGGCGAGGACCAATCGGCCCTCCGTGCTCGTGACGGTGACGTCCTTCAGGGCCGTCAACGCCATCTCGTCGCTGTGCGCCTCGATCCTGACCTTCCCTTTCGCGGCGATTAACTCGATCCCAAGCTTATGCGCGCACAGCGAAATGAGTTCGCCAGCCGCCATGCGCAGCCGCCGCATGATGCTCACGTCCATGTGCTCCCCTGCGGTGACAATCACGTTCTCGCCCGCCGAATGCTGGACCGATTTCGGCGTAACGAAGGCCATGCCGCCCGGTGTGCTCGCGAGTAACCCGGCATCATGAAGCTGGCTCAACCCGTCCACGAGCGCCGCCTGCGTGTCCTTGTCAGCCGCGTCAGCGTTGGCCTGCTTATTCGCGTCTACGAGAGCCGTCACGCGCTCGAACGCCACCTTTAATTGCTGGATCGCAGCGGGCATCTCCAGGTGCGGCGTATCAGCGCCAGCCGCCGCATCGGCCGAAAAGAACAGTCCTTTCGCTGCGCGCACGGTCCCCCAAGCCTGGGTGGTCGCTTCAAAGCCCTCGCCTCGCGCAAGCTTTTTACTGTTGAGCAGATAGCCCTGATTGAACGCCGTCTGGCTGTAGACCGTGGCGATACGCGCGCTTTCCTTGCCTCGCAGATCATTGAAGACGACCTCGGCGCCGAGCAGTGGCGCGCGCCAGATTGCGTAACTGAACATCGCATCGGCGCCGTGCACCACGTCCGGATGCGAGTAGTCATGGAGCGCTCCGACGATATGCATGCGATCTACATCGGCATGCGCCGCACCAAGCAGAACCTCCGTGGACGGCAGCAAAGGCGAATGGAAGCCACCTTGATACGACGAAGACGGACGAAGCAGCCGCAGCTTCAGCAACTGCTTGTCAGTGTTAGCCGTTCCCTGCAGGAACTTCGGCAACACAGGATATCGGCCATGCTCGTCCATGCAGCCATAAGGCGACGAGTCAAACGTCGTGACGACGCCAACGACCGGTCCCTTCAGAAATCTCCAGTCGCGTTCATAAACGAAGTCGGGACGGTAGGCCAGATGCGCGGGCATCGCCTTGAAGCGGACATGCGCCGGTTTCGATCGGCTGCCCTTCATCGTCATCGACTCGACCACGAATCCATACGGAGCGCTCGCCAGCTTCGTATTGGTCAGCTTGACCACCACGCCTGGCGCCATGCCCTTCGCGTTGCTCTTGCCCGAAAGCTTTACCTGCTTTGCAATCTGCTCATCGCGCCGCGTCTGTGCTCGCGACTCACCCTGCTGAGGCGTCAGATGAAATTCCGCGCTACCGCTGATTCGCCCGAAGACCGATTGGTCATTGGCCTCATTGGAAACGCTCGCGCTTGCCCGCAGCGGATCTTCCGGCGTGCGGTAATTGCGCTCCCACAACTCGATGGCGGCCGGCACCAGCGTACGCGTCTCGCTGACGGAGAGTGCAGCCTCATGCCAGTTGCTGTTCATGCCCGAGTCAGAGAGCAGGGGTACGTCGATCGAGCGCACGTACCCGCGCGGATTGTCCGTGAACACGAGCGTGTCCAGTTGACCATCCTTGCCTCGACCCTGCTTGTAAAACCAGCATATGCCTCGACGTTTTGCATGACGTGTCACGAAGGCCCACACGGACTCCTCGTACATCACAACCTGCTCCATCTTCTCTTGCGCGCCTTCCAGATGGAACTCGATATCGAAGGCATCGATGTTCTTCCGGTCGACGAGCAGTCGCGTCACCATCTCCTGAAAGGTGATGTCTTTGAATACATCCGAGCCATGCACGCGCTTGCAGAGCGCGGCGAACCGAGGTTCGATCCGGAGTTTGTAGGTCGCCTCGTCGCGGCTCGCTTTGATGCGTTCGAAGCGCGTGACGATGCCATTGAAAGTGGCCGCCTCGTGATCGACAGGCTGGACATAATTCACCGACGGGACGGCTACTCGCTCGTCGATCTGCAAGCCCGCACGCCGACCCACGCAGAGCTTGCCATTGATATCGAGACGCGGCGAGGTAACGGTGACCTCCGCCTTGTAGTCATCGCATAATCCTGCTTTGACCTTGAACTTGAGCACGTCGAGATTGAGCTCGAGCGTACCGACCCATATGCTCAAACGCTGGGTGAGTCGCGCGCTTGGATGCTGCAGCGCGTCCGTCAGTTTTTTCGTTACAGCATTCATTCGCATCCCGTTCAGTTGGACGCAACGAATGGAACCGTCGCGCCTGGAGCTTTTTAGCGCAGGAATTTAGGGTTGCAACAAAAGAACGTCAATCGATCGGCTGACAAATAGGAATAGTCTCAAGTAGCTAAGGTCACGCTCATCGTCTGAACGCGAACTTGCCCCCCCCACAAGCCGGTATGATTACCCCCATCGAATCATCACCGCGCAACGCCCCGGCATGACATCAGTCAACGATCCCACATCACCCACCGCCGCCCCCGTGCGCATGGCCGATGTCGCGCGTATCGCCGGGGTGTCGAAGATGTCGGTGTCGCGCGTTTTGACAGGCCAGCACGTCAGCGAAGAGACGCGCGCGCGAGTCATGGATGCCGTGCTGAAAACCGGCTATGTCGCCGATGCCATCGCGGGTGCGTTCTCTTCCGGCCGAACGAATGTCGTCGCGGTCATCGTGCCGTCGTTATCGAGTTCGAATTTTGCGGAGACCGTGCGCGGCATCAACGATGTCGTCGAGGCGCGCAGTCTGCGCCTCTTGCTCGCCAACACGGACTATCTGCTCGAAAGGGAAGAAGCGCTCATCCGCGCGCTCCTGAGTCATCAGCCGCGTGCCGTCGTCATCACGGGAGGTCAGCACACGTCCAAGGCGCGCGCCATGCTCAAACAGGCGCGCATTCCAGTGGTCGAAATCTGGGAGATTCCCGCGAAACCCGTGGATCGCGTCGTCGGCTTCTCCAACGCGGACGCGGCCGCCGCGATGATGCGCTATCTCTATGCGCGCGGCTATCGGCGCATTGGCTTCGTGAGCAGCGCATCGCACCTGGATTTGCGCGGCGTCGCGCGGCGCAATGGCTATCTCGGCGCCGTGAAGGAAGCGGGTCTGCACGACATCCGCGAAATCGCGCACACGGACTGGACCACGGACATGGCGCACGGCGCGGCCATGGGTCACGGCGGCGCGGCGCTCGAACAGATCCTCGACCGATGGCCCGATACCGACGCCATCATGTGCACGAGCGACATCCACGCGTTCGGCGTCATCATGGCGTGTCATCGGCGCGGTATGTCGGTGCCGCGCGATATTGCGGTGGCGGGCTTCGGCGACTTCGAAGTGTCGCGCCATTGCTATCCGACCATCACCACCGTATCCGTCGATGCCTACGGGATCGGTCACGCCACCGGCGAATCGCTGCTCGCCGCGCTCGACGAGTCCGAGACACCCAACGCGTCGCGGCGCGAAATCGCGCAGGCGCGTCCCGACCGGCAGGACGTGCCCACGTTCATGCGTGTGCCTTACGAAGTCATCCCGCGAGAAAGCGCGTAAGGACCTCGCTACGGCTCAGTGGTTGTGCCGCGACTCGCCGCGCGTCTCGATGATGTCCTGATAGCCGAGCGCCGGCTCAAGACATGCGCCGCTGCCCTGCTGCCCGACCATGCTGCGATAAATCTCTTCCCACGGCGTCTTGTTCTGCAACTCGATAGGCACGTACGCTTCGCGGCGCTGCGCCATTTCATCATCGCCGATCAGCACGTTGACCTTGTAGTTCTGCAAGTCGATTCTCAAGCGGTCGCCCGTCTTCAGCAGCGCGAGGTTGCCGCCCACCGCCGCTTCCGGCGATACGTTGAGAATCGAAGGCGTCGCGCAGGTTCCGCTTTGGCGGCCATCGCCCAGTGTCGGCAACTGCGTGATGCCTTGCTTGATGAGCGCGGCGGGCGGCTGCATGTTCACCACTTCCGCGCCGCCTGGATAACCCACCGGCCCGCAATTGCGAATCACCAGCACGGAACGTTCGTCGATCTCGAGCGCGGGGTCGTCGATACGCGCGTGATAATCCTCCGGTCCCTCGAAGACGATCGCCTTGCCTTCGAACACGTTCGGATGCTCGGGATCGGAGAGAAAGCGCTTGCGGAAGGCGTCGTCGATCACGCTGATCTTCATCACCGCGCTGTCGAACAGATTGCCGGAGAGCACGACGTAGCCCGCCGCCGGCTTAAGCGGATCGTCATACGCGCGAATCACTTCGCGATCCACGTCTGCGACGGCGGCCAGGTCTTCGCCGAGCGTCTTGCCCGTGACCGTACGCACGCTCGTGTCGAGCTTGCCTGCCGCCTGCAGTTCGCGCATGACGGCCGGCACGCCGCCCGCGCGATGGAACGCCTCACCGAGAAAGCGGCCAGCGGGCTGACAGTCCACCAGCAAGGGAATCTCGGGACCGAGGCGCTGCCAGTCATCCAGCGTGTGATCCACGCCCATATGCCGCGCAATCGCGATCATGTGAATCGGACAATTCGACGATGCCCCGAGCGCCGCCGCCGCGACCACGGCGTTTTCGAAAGCGCCCTTGGTCATGATGTCCGAAGGCCGCAGATTCTCGTGCACCATGCCGACAATGCGCTGCCCCGTGCGATACGCCACCCAGCCGCGTTCGCGATGCGGCCCGGGAATCGCGGCGCAACCGGGCAAGGACATGCCGAGCGCTTCGGCGAGCGAATTCATCGACAACGCCGTGCCCATGGTGTTGCAATGCCCGACAGAAGGCGCGGACGACGACACTTCGTCCATGAACGTCTCATAGTCGATCTCGCCGATGGCGTGACGCTTGCGCGCGTCCCAGATGATGGTGCCCGAGCCCGCGAGCTTGCCCTTCCACCAGCCGTCGAGCATGGGACCGCCCGACAGCACGATAGCCGGAATGTTGACGGTCGCCGCGGCCATCAGACACGCGGGCGTGGTCTTGTCGCAACCGGTGGTGAGCACCACGCCATCGAGCGGATAGCCGTGCAGGATTTCGACGAGCCCGAGATACGCGAGATTGCGGTCGAGCGCGGCGGTCGGGCGCTTGCCGGTTTCCTGGATCGGATGCACGGGGAATTCGAGTGGAATGCCGCCTGCATCGCGGATGCCGTCGCGCACGCGCGTCGCCAGTTCCAGATGATGCCGGTTGCAGGGCGCGAGATCGGAGCCCGTCTGTGCAATGCCGATGATCGGCTTGCCCGACTGCAATTCCTCGCGCGTGATGCCGTAGTTCATATAGCGCTCGAGATAGAGCGCGGTCATGCCGGGGTTCGAGGGATCGTCGAACCAGCGGCGGCTGCGCAGGCGCTTCTTGTTCTGAGCGTCTTCGGATTGGGGAGCTGAGTTATTCGTTGGTGTCATGACAGTACTCGCGATACGTTGACGACGGGGTTACAGCCTACGCGCATTCGGGCAAATGCCCATTAACGCTTTCTTGTAGATCGGCATCCCTCCATGTTAGATTTTGTTGACGGTTACCGATAACCGGGTTTATCCGAAGATGCCGGTTTTCGTCCGGCTTTCAGATCGAGTGTCGTCAGAGAGACACCGCGCAGGAATCAGGAGACACGAGAAGATGACGTCCCACCACGATGCGTTGGCGCATGCCGGCGCGCTTCCGCTCGATCGTCCTTCCGACGGCGCTTCCGCGCCCGTTTCCGCGAGGCAGCTTCGGCGCGCGATTCTCACGAGCGCCGTCGGCAGCGCGCTCGAATACTACGACTTCGCTATCTTCGGGCTGGCCACGGCATTGATCTTCAGCCGCGTGTTCTTTTCCACGCTCGACGCGAGCGCAGGTCTGCTCGCGAGCTTCGCGACCTACGGCGTGGGCTTTCTCGCGCGTCCGCTCGGCGGCTTGTTCTTCGGCTCGCTCGGGGATAGGAAAGGCCGAAAGTTCGTCCTGTTGCTGACCATCGCGATCATGGGCGTATCCACGACGCTCGTCGGCTTGCTGCCCGCCGGTCCGCTCGGCGCGGTCGGGCTCGTCTTGCTGCGCCTCACGCAAGGATTCGGCGCGGGCGCGGAACAGGCGGGCGCATCCACCTTGATGGCCGAAGTCGCGCCCGTGAAGACGCGTGGCTTCTTCGCGGCGCTTCCGTTCGTCGGCATCTTCGCGGGCTTCGGCATTGCGACGGCGACGTTCAGCATCATGCAGCACTCGATGGATCAGGCCACGCTCCTCGCCTGGGGCTGGCGCATTCCGTTCCTCGCGAGCGTCGTGCTGATCGGCGTCGCCATCTGGATACGCTTGCGTCTGCGCGAAAGCCCGACCTTCGCCGCGCTCGAAGGCGGACACAAGGTCGCGCGTTCGCCGATGCGGCTCGTCATCAAGGACGCGCGCCGCACCGTCGTCGCGGCCGTGCTGATGCGGCTTGCGGAACAAGGCGGCTCGACCATCTATACGACCATCGTGATCGCGTTCCTCAGCGGCACCGTGGCGGCGCGGCACGGCGTGCCGCCAGCGGAACTGGCGCGCGTGGGCACGAGCGGCGCGCTCATCGCTACTTTGTCGAGCGTGATTACCACACCGCTTTTCGGGGCTTTGTCGGATCGGCTCGGGCGCAAGACGGTGTATCGCGGCGGCGCGATCTTCATGCTGCTCTGGGCGTTCCCCGCGTGGTGGATGGTGAGCACCGGCAGCTTCTGGTGGGTCGCGCTCGCGATGTTCGGCGGGCTCGCCATCGGCGCAAACAGCATGCTCGGGGCGCAGTGCGCGCATTTCGCGGAACTCTTCGGCAATCGCTATCGGTACTCGGGCGTGGCCTTGTCGCGCGAGATCGGCGCGGTGTTGTCGGGCGGACTCGCGCCAATTCTCGGCATCTATCTGATTGGCCGCGCGGGCGGCGGCTTCTGGGTCATGGGCGCATACACCGCCGTGTTGTCGGCGCTCACGCTCGTCGGCGTCGCCATGTCCACCGAGACCCGTGGCCGCGATCTCACCGACTTGCGCGACGCCGTTCGTTGAGCGTTGGCATCGGGAGTATGATCGGCGTCTTCCTTCGAGCGGACGCCAGTCAATGGAAATTTTCGTCGATGCCGACGCCTGCCCTGCCATCGTCAAGGACATTCTGTTCCGCGCCGGGCCGCGCGTGGAAGTACGCGTGACGCTCGTCGCCAATCAATTTCTGCGCACGCCCGCGTCGCCGTGGCTGCGCGCCATTCAAGTCCCTGCGGGCTTCGACGTCGCGGATAAGCGCATCGTCGAAATGGCGCAAGCCGGCGATCTCGTCATCACCGCGGACATTCCGCTTGCGGCCGCCGCGCTCGCGAAAGGCGCGCATGTGCTCGACCCGCGCGGAGAATGGATGAACGCGGAAAATATCGAGGAGCGACTCTCCATTCGCGCGATGATGGATCAGTTGCGCAGTTCCGGCGTGCAGACCGGCGGCCCGCCGCCCTACGCTCCGCGCGATGGCAAGAAGTTCGCGGGCGAACTGGACAGATTTCTCGCGAAGCAGTCCGCCACAAAGTAATCTTGTTGCGCAAAACGCATCACATAACGTAATCGTAAAGTTCGGTTGATACGATGGCGCCTCCTCTCAATCCCCTGATAATCGACGTCATGAAGAAAGCTGTTTTCGCCGCACTGCTGGCCGCCACCACGTTCCTTTCCGTTACCACCGCTTTCGCGGCCCCCCACCATCATGCCGAGTGCCACAAGGTGCGCGTGCATCATCATTGGGAACGCCACTGCAAGTAACGGCTGCCTCGTGCGGTCTTTGAAAAGCCTCGCTTAATGCGAGGCTTTTTGTTTTTTGGGGCCGAGGCTCGCGCCCTTTTCTTCATCGAACCGGCGTCAGCGGATAATCCAGCAAATCCGCCTTGCCGCCCGCCAGCCGGCTGCGCGTTCTCTCCGCGTTCACCACGTCATGCGGAAAACCGAGCGGCGTGGCGCTTGCCGCATCCAGACGCGCGAGCTGCTCCGCACTAAGCGTGACCGCGAGCGCACCGAGGTTGTCGTCCAGCTGCTTCAAGGTACGCGGTCCGATGATCGGCAACACGCCCTTCGCGAGCACCCACGCAATCGCCACCTGCGCCGCCGATACACCCAGCTCATTGGCGATGGCGAGAACCGCGTCGACCGTGGCGGTCTTGCGCGCGTCGCTTTCGTCGTGGATCACGACACCGAGTCCTTGCTTGCGCCCCGTCTCGCCTTGCCGATACTTACCGCTCAGAAGCCCGCCTCCGAGCGGCGACCAGGCCACCGTGCCAAGACCGAAAGCCGCGGCCATTGGCAGCAACTCGCGTTCGACGGTGCGCTCGACCAGGCTGTACTCGATCTGCAACGCGCTGATCGGCGCCCAACCGCGCATCTCGGCGATCGTCGCCGCCGTCGCGACGCGCCAGGCGGGAAAGTCCGATAGCCCCGCATAGAGGATCTTGCCGGCGCGCACGAGGTCGTCGAGCCCGCGCGCGATCTCCTCGCTTGGCGTCACGCCGTCGGGCATGTGCACCCAGAGAAGATCGATGCGATCGGTATCGAGCCGTTTCAGGCTTGCATCGACCGCCTGCACCATCGCCTTGCGGCTGTTGCCGGTGCGCTGCAGACCCGCGTCCGGCGACGCCCCGAGCGAGAATTTGCTCGCGAGCACGATGTCCTCGCGCTCCGCCTTGATGAACTCGGCGAGGATGGTTTCGCTATCGCCGAACTGATAGCTGTCGGCGGTATCGATAAAATTGCCGCCTGCCGCACGATACGTATCGAAGACCGTCTTCGCTTCGTCGCGCTCCGAGCCGTATCCCCAACCCGTGCCGAAGTTGCCCGTGCCCAAAGCCAGCGACGATACCTTCAGCCCCGTACTTCCGAAAATGCGATAACGCATGTCGATCTGCTCCTCTCCGTTTCCGGCGATCAGGCGCGATAGCGCGGCGCGGCGGTGCCGTTCTGCGATGCGCGGAATAGCGTTTGACGCGCTTCTTCGAAGCTGTGCAACAACTGCGCGTCGTGTACCGACGGCATGGTGATGGCTTCACCCTGATCGAAACCTTCGAGCGCGGCATCGACCATGTCTTCGGTGCGCATGACCGTGCCCGCCGCCAGCGAGTCGAGCGGCACGCCCGATTCGTCCCAGATTTCCGTGGCCGTCGCTGCGGGCAGCACCGCTTGCACCTTCACGCCGGTGTTCGCGAGTTCCAGTTGCAAGCCGCGCGTGTAGTTCAGAACGAAGCCCTTCGTGCCGCTATAAACAGCGCTGACCGGCAAGGTGTCGAGCGCCAGCACCGAAGCAATGTTGATGATCGCGCCTTCGTTGCGCGCGACGAAACCGGGCACCACGGCTTGCGTCAGACGAACGAGCGCGGTGATATTGAGCGCGATCTGCGTGGCCGTATCCGCCACCGATGACTGCGCCACCGGCCGCAACCGCGCGAGTCCCGCGTTATTGACGAGCACGTGGATGTTCGCTTCGGCCGCGATGCGCTGCTCGACGCGTTGCAGATCCGCCTCGCTGGTCAGGTCTGCGACGACCGTCTCGACGTTCACGCCATGCGCGCCGCCAATCTCGCTCGCCAGTTCGCGCAGACGGTCGGCGCGACGCGCGACCAGCCACAGGTCGTAGCCGCGCGCGGCCAGACGTTGCGCATACACCGCGCCGATACCCGACGACGCGCCCGTGACAACCGCAATCTTGCGGGATGCTTGATTCACCATGACTTCTCCCTGACGAAGGAATAAACTGGAGTTAGTTGAGGGCTCAAGTATATGTGTATTTGCCCGAAGCTTGTCAAGCGCGAGGCAATCAACCATCCTATGCGTATGGAAAAGAAAGCTACATCTAAGGCACGAACGAAGCGTGCCGAGTCCGTTCCGACTATCGAGTCCGATGCCGCGGACGTGTTTGCACCGCTCGCCTGCACGAACACGGCGCTGCGCCGGGCATCGCGTCGACTGAGTCAGCTTTATGACGAGGCGCTCGCGCCGCTCGACATGAAGGCGACGCAAATGGCGCTGCTCTCGCAGATCGATCGATACTGCAAGGAGCACGCGAGCGAAGGACCGTCCCTGCAGGAACTGGCGTCGCGGCTCGGCATTCAGGTGTCGGCGGTGACGCATGCCATGCGTCCGCTCGTGCGTGACGAACTGGTGGAATTACGCGCGGATGCCGAGGACAAGCGCTCGAAGCGCTGCGTGCTTACGGCGTTGGGCAGAAAGCAATTGAAGGCCGCGCTCGCGTATTGGGTGGCTGCGAACCGGCGCGTGGATCGCGTGCTCGGAGCGGGCGCTGCGGCGACGTTGCGGACGCTTGCGGACAAGGTCGCATCGGATGATTTCTTCGAGGCTTATCAGGCCGACAGCGCGCGGTAGCTTCACCGCGCGCCTGGGGCTTGGCGTCAGCTCACCTTGCGGCCCACGATAGGCGCGGTGGGCGACAACGACCCGGACATCGCTGGATAGATCAGGCCCGCGAATACCGCGCCTATTATTGGCGCCACCCAGAACATCCAAAGTTGCTGGATTGCCCACATGCCCGCGAAAAGCGCGGGACCGGTCGAGCGCGCCGGGTTGACCGAGGTGTTGGTCACCGGAATGCTTACCAGATGAATGAGCGTCAGGCAGAGTCCGATGGCGATCGGCGCGAAGCCGACCGGCGCGCGCTCATGCGTGGCCGCGAGAATGACGAACACGAACATGAACGTCATCACGACTTCGGACACGAGTCCTGCGCCTAGCGTGTACTTGCCGGGTGAATGATCGCCGTATCCGTTGGCGGCGAATCCCGCGAAGCGGTCGAAGTCTGGCGCACCCGCAGCGACATATGCGAGCACGGCCGCGCCCGCTATGGCGCCAAGCACCTGAGCGACGATATAAGGACCGACATCGCGCGCGGGAAAACGGCCCGCAACCGTCAGGCCGATTGTGACAGCGGGATTAACATGGCATCCGGAGATGGGACCGACGGCATAGGCCATCGTGAGAAGGCTCAGTCCGAACGCGAGCGACACACCAAGGAGCCCGATTCCGACAGTCGAGAATTTTGCCGCGATGATCGCGCTGCCGCATCCGCCCACCACCAGCCAGAACGTTCCGACGAACTCCGCTAACATTCGATTCTGTAGAGGCATGGCCTTTCTCCGCAGGTTAGTCGCAGTTTAGTAAGTAATACCAATCTATCTGAAGTATGTGGAGCCGCTGTTGAATAAGCAGCCGCCGAGATCGCACCTTCTGTGCTCCTTAAGAGTATGCGAAAGTACGCCGATTGCTAGCCGGATGTTTCAGAATCGGTAACGCTCGCCATTGGGTCCCTTCACCTCTGAAGAATGCGCAAGCCGCGTGGTAATTCATCGTTCGATGAATAACCAGCGTTCGATTGTTCGTTAAATCCCGCAAATCAATTCGTCATATCGGGCTTTTTCAAGATGCCGCTCACGGATACATTGCTTCTCAACGCAAGCCGGCCTGAACCTGATTCAACGCCGGCTTAACTTTCAGCGAATCATCGATAAAGGAAGACAGACATGGGCAAGCTCACCGGCAAGGTTGCAGTCGTAACGGGTGCATCGAAGGGAATCGGCGCGGCAATCGCCAAGGCGCTCGCGGCAGAAGGCGCTTCCGTCGTCGTGAATTACGCAAGCAGCAAGGCGGGCGCGGATGAAGTGGTCGCGGCCATCACCGCGGCAAACGGCAAGGCGACCGCAGTGGGCGGCGATGTGTCGAAGTCGGCGGATGCGCAAGGAATCGTCAATGCCGCCGTCGAAACCTACGGACGGCTGGATATTCTCGTGAACAACTCGGGCGTGTACGAGTTCGCACCAGTCGAGGAAATCACCGAGGAGCATTACCATAAGCAGTTCAACGTGAACGTGCTCGGTGTGCTGCTGACGACCAAGTTCGCTGCGGCGCACCTCGGCGAAGGTGGAAGCATCATCAACGTGAGTTCGGTCGTGTCGCGTATCACGCCGCCGCAAAGCGCGGTTTATAGCGGCACGAAAGGCGCGGTCGATGCCATCACCGGTTCCCTCGCCCGTGAACTCGGCCCGAAGAAGATCCGCGTGAACTCCATCAACCCCGGCATGATCGTGACAGAAGGCACGCAGAGCAACGGCATCATCGGCTCCGACTTCGAGACTCAGATCGTCGCTCAAACGCCGCTTGGCCGCGTTGGCCGCCCGGACGATATCGCGACGATCGCGGTATTCCTGGCCTCGGATGATTCGAAGTGGATCACCGGCGAGCAACTGATCGCCAGCGGCGGTATGCGTTAAGTTGAGCGTTAACGGGTCCTCGCGAGAGGACCTTCGATCACGCCGCCGTCAGCGGGTTGTCTGCTGCGGCGGCGTGGCGCTTTTCCGATCGTCCAGCCAATATTCTGTCTTCACGCCGATGTTCGCCGAGACGAACCTTCCGCCGCTTCCCTTCCGATAATCCGCCAGCGCGCGATACACGAGCCGTTGCCCGGCCAGCACGATCGGAACGTTGAGCAGCACCATGACGATATTCATCAGGTCCGACAACGCCCACAGGTTCGGCAATTCGAGGCCTGCGAGCACCGTCAACGCGCCGAACGGCACGAACACGAGCGAGCCCACGACTCTTATCCCCACGATGAAGGCGCGCCCACGCGAGATGAAATTCGCGGAAATCTCCGCGAACGAGATCATGCCTAGCAACGTTGTGAACGCAAAAAGGCCGTAGCACAGACACATCACGATGCGGATCACGTGGCCCACCGACTCAGGCACCAGCGCCTGCACGGAAGCCAGATAAACCGTGATCTTCGATGCCCTCACCGATTCCCACGCCTGACCATCGACCGTGCCGGTCCACACGTGCGCCATCACGACGATGAAGCCCGTCATCGTGCAGATGACCATGGTGTCGAAGAACACGCCCAGGCTTTGCACGAAACCCTGTTCGCACGGGTGATCGTTATCGGCAATGGCGGCCGCCATCGTAATGGTGCCCTGTCCTGCTTCGTTCGACATCAGCCCGCGCTTCACGCCCTGCGCGAGCGCCGTGCCAATAGCGCCGCCGAACAATGCATGCGGCGCGAACGCCCCGACCACCACTTCGCGAAAGAAGTACGGAATGAGCGGCAGATTAATGAGGATGATAACGAGCGACATCAGGCAGAAGAGCGCGGCCTTGATCGGCACGAGTACATCCGTATAAGCCGTGACTCGCCGAATGCCGCCCATGATGATGAACGAACACGCGACGATCAACCCGCCCGCAATGAAGTAATACACCGCCGATTGCCGCGCGAGATGCGTGCCGGCGACGGTATCGGCAATGGTGCCTATCGCGGTGAACACGTTGAACGTTTGCGGCGGCACGTTGAAAAGCGCATAGACGATAAACACGAGCGACAGAAACGTGCCGACAATTCGCCGGTCGCCGAGAATGCGGCGTCCATAAAACGGCAAGCCGCCGACGAACTCGTTCTGCTTTCTCTCCTTGAAGAGTTGCGCCAGTGTGGATTCCATGAAAGCGGTCGTCATGCCGAAGAACGCCGCGACCCACATCCAGAATAATGCGCCTGGTCCGCCGACGGAAATCGCGCCCGTGATGCCGACAATATTTCCCGGTCCCGCACGCATCGCAAGTCCCAGCATGAACGATGCAAGCGCGCTTACGCCCGTGCTCGATGTCTGCCGGCGCAACATGATACGCACGATCTTGCGCATATTCATGGTCTGGACAAAGCGCGTGCGAATGGAGAAGTAAATGCCGACGCCAACCAGCAGCAGTATTGCGAAGGGGAACTGTCCGAGAACCGGAATCTGTGAATAAGCTTTGAAGTTGGTGGGAAAGTCCCAGAGAAAATCGGAGATGGGCGCGATGAATGCGAAGAACGCATTCACGGATTGGAAAAGATTTTCCACGCAGGCTTATCCTTTGTTGCTGCGACCTGTCCTGAAGGACGGTCGAATTGCAAAAATCTGGCTGATTGCGAGAGCATTGATGCGACCGGCTACGGGCGCGGGCGCTAATTATACTGTCACGCCGCGTCTCAAATAGTCCTGCATTCACGCGCGATTATTTACAAAGCTCTCCCAATCGCATAACTAATCAAGCCGCGCGCTCAATAGCGAATCACCTTTCGATGTTTGTTCGCGCACCTGCACGCCAGCAGAATACCCTTCTCCATCGAATGCAAGGAAAGGTGACTGCAATGGCCGAAGCGGACAGCGCGACGCTCGTGGATATCGCGGAAATCGCGGAAATCGAACGATTCGAACAGACAGGACGCATCGATCTTGCGGCCGCGCATCGCGCAGCGGTCATGCACGATCTGCACGAAGGCATCGCCAATCATTTCTCGCTGTCGCTGCCCGATCCGCGCGGGCGCTTTCTCGTCGCGCCATTCGGTTTGCATTGGTCAGAAGTCAAGGCCAGCGATTTCCTCACGCTCGATTACGACGCCAACCGCATTGCCGGAGAAGGCGTGGTGGAGCAATCGGCGCTATGCATTCACCTGCCGATCCATCAGGCAGATCCAGTTCGTCATGCCGCCGTGCTGCATACGCATATGCCCTACACGACCGCGCTCACGCGTCTTGCGGATCAGCGGCTGTTGCCTATCGGCCAGGCGGAATTGCTGCTGCTCAAGCACATTGCCTACGACGACGAATACACCGGGCTAGCCTACGACATCGAGGAAGGGCGGCGTCTTGCCGACCGTCTCGGCGACAAGAGCATCTTGTTCCTGGCGAATCATGGCGTGATCGTCACGGGGCGCAGCGTGTCGCAGGCGTATGACCGTCTTTATCTGCTCGAACGCGCGGCGCGCTTTCAGGTGCTCGCGTATTCAACCGGCAAACCGCTGCGGCTTTTATCGCAAGAGCAGCAGGACAAGGTGCATCGCCAATACACGGAAGCGGCAAGGGAAGGCGCGGCTTGGTCCGGCAAGCCCTACCACGTGCTGCATTTCGAAGCGCTCAAGCGTCTGCTCGATCAGCGCAATCCCGGTTACGCCCTCTGACCTCCCGCCACTCTTCTGCCGACATACCCACGTGACCGACCAATCGACCAACACCGTTCTATCCGACGACACTCCCGGCTCTTCGACTCGCCGCAAGCTGATTCTCGGCGGCCTCGCCACGGCGGCGGGCTTCATGATAGGCACGTCCGCGCGCGCGGCTCCGGTGCTGCGCGTGGGCGACATGAATTCCATCGGCTGGAAAGCCTTCCTCGAAGCCTCCGGCGAAGCGAAGAATCTGCCGTACGAAATCGAGTGGAGCAAGTTTCCCGCAGGCCAGCCGGAATTGCAGGCCTTCAACGCCGACGCACTCGATGTCGGTCAGACCGGCGACAGCGTGTTCCTCTTTGCATATGCGGCGGGTTGCCCGGCGCGCGCGGTCAGCGCGATTACCTTCGCGCCGAGCTTCATTCCGCTGCTCGCGCAACGCGACTCGGGCATCCGCAAGGTCGCGGACCTGAAGGGCAAGAAACTCGCGGTCAATGCAGGCGGCGGGCCGCAACTGATGGCTTACGGTCTCATCGAAAAGGCGGGGTTGAAGCGCGAAGACGTGAACCTCGTGTTCCTCGATCCCGGTGCCGCAAAGCCCGCATTTGCCGCCGGCGCCGTCGATGCGTGGCTCACCTGGGCGCCATATTCGACGCTTGCGATCCAGCAGAACGGCGCGTATCCCATCGCCGATCTGCGCGACGTCGACTATCTCTATAGCGGCAACAACTTTCTGCTCGTGCATGAGAAAGCGGCGCGCGACAAGCGCGATGCGATCCGCGATTTCCTCGCTCGCAGCGAGCGCGCGCAACGTTGGGCGCTCGCCAATGTCGATGCGGCCGCCGCCGCGCTCGTGAAGGACACGCACCTCGATCCCGCCACCGCGAAGTCCTTGCTCGCCGAGTACAAGCCGACGCCCGCGCCGCTCGATTCCAACGTGCGCAACGCGCTTCAGCACGCCGCTGACGGTTTCTATCGCTACGGCATGATCAAGCAGTCGATCGGCAACGTGAGCACGGCCTTCGACGGCCAGCTCGCGACGCGGGCATGAACACTTTCCGAAGGAGTCGTCTCATGTCGCATCCAACACTTGCCGTCGAAGGCCAAGCCGCGCCCGCGCCGCGACGCGCCGCCGGATTGCGCTGGCGGCGGCTCGTCGTGCCGGTGGCGTTGTTGTCGGCATGGCAACTGGCGTCGTCAACCGGGTTCGTCAACGAACGGCGCTTCTCGTCGCCCGCGCAGATTGCCACGACGCTCTGGGAACTCGCGGCCAGCGGCGAACTCGGCACGCATCTGCTCGCGTCGCTGGCGCGCGCGGGAAGCGGGCTTGCCATCGGCCTCACGCTCGGTGTCGCGCTTGCGCTCGTTAGCGGTCTCTCGCGCCGTGGCGAGGATTCCGTCGATGCCCTTTTGCAAATGACGCGCACCTTGCCGCATCTGGCGCTCGTGCCGCTGTTCATCCTGTGGTTCGGTATCGGCGAGACACCGAAGATCGCGCTCGTCGCGCTGGGCTGTCTGATACCGGTCTACCTCAATCTGTTCGCGGGTATCCGCAGCGTCGATGCCAAGATCGTCGAGATGGCGAGCACGCTCGGCCTCACACGTGCCGAGCAGATTCGCCATATCGTGCTGCCGGGCGCATTGCCTTCGTTTCTCGTCGGCTTGCGCTATTCGCTGAGCATTGCGTGGCTCTCGCTCGTGGTGGGCGAGCAGATCAACGCGTCGAGCGGGATCGGCTATCTCGCGATCACGGCGCAGAACTACATGCGTACCGACATCATTATGGCGTGTCTCCTGATCTATGCACTGCTCGGACTCGTCACCGATGCCCTCGTGCGCGGCGCCGAAAAACGTCTGCTTGCATGGCGGCCATCCACGATCAAGGACTGAGCGATGACCACACGCGATCCCATCATCCGTATCCGGGAACTGACGCGGCGCTTCGGCGCGCACACCGTACTCGACCGGCTCGATCTCGACATCGAACGCGGCTCTTTCGTGGCGTTGCTCGGCCGTTCGGGTTCGGGGAAGTCCACCTTGTTGCGCACGCTGTCGGGCCTCGATGAAGCACCCGCCGGCACGGTCGACGTGCCGGACAAGCGCGCGGTCGTGTTTCAGGAGCCGCGTCTCGTACCGTGGAAAACCGTCGAGGAAAATCTTTCGCTCGGTTTGCGCAAGCCCGACGCGCGCGCCGTGATCGCCGCGGCACTCAACGAAGTGGGCGTCGGGCATCGGCTGCATGCATGGCCGCTGACGCTGTCGGGCGGCGAAGCGCAACGCGTGGCGCTCGCGCGTGCGTTGGTCCGCGATCCGAAAGTCTGGCTACTCGACGAACCGTTCGCCGCGCTCGATGCCCTCACGCGCATCCAGATGCAGCGGCTCATTGCGCACGTGTGGAAAGCGCATGAGGCGACGGTGCTGCTCGTCACGCATGACGTCGATGAAGCGCTGCTGCTCGCCGACCGCGTGCTCGTTCTGGAGCATGGCCGCATTGGCAGCGATATCGACATCGCGTTGCCGCGCCCGCGCGTGTCCACCGATCCCGCGTTTGCGGCGCTACGCGACCGCTTGCTCGCGACGCTCGGCGTGCCCGCCGAAGCGCACGCGTAATCCGACATCTTTCCCTCTCATCGTTCAAGGAAGATCAACGTGACCAACACCGCACCATCTGCACTCGATGTCCGCGACTTGCGCGCGCTTTTGCCCTGGGTCGCCGATCAGGAAGCGCAACCCGGCCGCGACACGGCCGCCTTCAAGGCCACGATGCAGCGCCTGAAAGACGCGCGCATCGGCGCATTGCGTTTGCCGCGCGAACGTGGCGGCGCCGCGTTGACGCTCACGCAGTTATTCGACTTCGTGATCGATCTTGCAGCAGCCGATCCGAATGTCGCGCACGCGTTCCGCAACCATCTGAATCTGGTGGAGAGCCTGCTGATCGACCATAAACGCCTCCCCGCATTCGATACCTATCTCGACCGCGTCGCGCGTGGCGAGACTTATGGCGCATCGGCGACGGAACTCGGCAAGCGCAACGTAGGCAACTTCGATTACGACACAGCGGTCACTTCCGGCCCTGACGGCCTGCGTCTGAACGGCAAGAAGTTCTACAGCACGGGCAACCTGTATGCGGACCACATCTACGTCTTTGCAGTCGATGAGGCCGGCAAGCAGATCAAGGTCGTCGTGCCCGCCACGCGCGAAGGCGTGGATATAGCGGACGATTGGGACGGCTTCGGTCAGCAGTTCACGGCAAGCGGCTCGACCAACTACACGAACGTGAAGGTGTTGCCCGACGAGATCGTCGATAACAGCCGCGTCACCGCGCTGCCGTATGTCGCGACCTTCGCGCAGTTGTATCTCTCGGCGGTGGTGGCGGGCATTTTGCAGCGCGTTGTTTCCGATGCCGCGCACTTGCTGAAGTCGCGCGAACGCAATTTCTATCACGGTGTCGATGAAGTACCCGCCAACGACCCGCTTCTGCAAGCAGTGCTCGGCCGCATCGAAAGCGTGGCGCATCTGGCGCATGTGAGTGTGCTTGAAGCGGCGCAATGGCTCGAACGCGGCTTCGACAGCGCCGCATCGGGCGATGTCTCCTCGCATGCGTTCGAGCGCGCCGCCAACAGCACGGCGAAGTCGAAAGTGGTGATCGACGAACTCGCCTTGCGCGCAGCGGGAGAACTGTTCGAACTCGGTGGCGCTTCGAGCACGCGCGTGAGCCAGCGGCTCGACCGGCATTGGCGCGCGTTGCGTACGGTGACGGCCCACAATCCGCTCATCTTCAAGGCGCTTGCAATCGGCAGGCAGGCGGCGCATGGCACGCCGCTGCCCAATCTCTCCTACTTCTGAATCATGCTCGCGTGCCGTGCAAGTCAACCCGCCTTCACGCGTTCGCGCAACGTCGCATGTTCATACGACGCGGGCCGCAAGCCGCGTCGCCGCAATTCGGGGACCACGAGATCGACGAACTCGTCCATGCAGGCAGGCAACGCGTGCGTGATGCAGATAAAGCCATCGCCGCCGCCTTCATCGAGCAAGGTCTGCAACTGATCCGCGACTTCCGACGCCGTACCCACGACATGCGGTCCCTGTCCCGCAGCGAAATGACGCGCGATCTCGCCGAGCGGCGTATGCGGCGCGAAGTCTTCGGTGATGGTGGAAAGATGCCCGCGAATGCCGCTCGTTTCGCCGATATCGGGAAACGGCGCGTTGGCGTCGAAGCGCGAGAGGTCGGTGTTGAGAAACGCGGACAACATGGTGAGGCCCGCTTCGACCGTCACGTTGTCGCGAATGGCCTTCTGCTTCTGCAAGGCTTCTTCGCGAGTCTGCCCGACGATAGGCACGATACCCCACAGAATGCGCACATCGCCCGCGCTACGTCCGGCTTTCGAGGCTTCGCCCTGCACCTTGTCGACGAACTCGCGCATGCCGCGCGCCGAATGCCGCAAGCCGAACACGAGTTCCGCATGCCGTCCCGCGAATGCCGCGCCCGCGCTCGATGAACCCGCCTGCGCAATCAACGGCCTGCCCTGCGGCGAGCGCGGCACCGTGAAGCGCCCCTGGCTCGCGAAGAAGTCGCCGTGAAAGTCGATCTTCGCGACTTTCGATGGATCGGCGAACACGCCCGACGCGCGGTCCGCGACGATCGCGTCCGGCTCCCAGCTATCCCATAGCGTCTGGCACAGCTTGAGATACTCCTCCGCGCGCCGATACCGCGTGTCGTGTTCATCGAGCTTCTGCCCGAACTGACGTGCTTCGGGTTCGCCCGCCGTGGTCACGAGATTCCAGCCCACGCGCCCTTCGGTCAGATGATCGAGCGTCGCGAACTGCCGCGCGACCCAGTACGGCGGCAGAAACGCGGTACTCAGCGTCGTGATGATGCCAACCGACTGCGTCACACGCGCCATGATCGGAATGAGCGGCAGCGGGTCATGTCGCGGACATTGCACGGCCCAGCGCAAGGTGTCGTCACTGTCGCCGCGATACGTCTCGTAGATCGAATACGAATCCGACAAGAAGATGGTGTCGATGCCGCCGCGCTCCGCCGTGCGCGCAACGTGCTCCCAATACGCCGGACGGTCGTAGCGCAAGCCCTGGAACGAGCGCGGCAGACGCCATTGCCCGACCGTGTGCGGCGAAGCCGAATGCGACAGAAAGAATGCAAGCAGCACTATACGTGTCCTTGTTTAGCGCGTGGAAACGTTCGGACGCTCGACGCCGAGCACGTGTCGCGCAACCACGCCTTTTTGCTTGTCGATCGAATCGTGCAGCGTCAGCGTGCGCGCGTTGCGCCAATGCCTGTCCGCCGCGGCGCGCCTCGTAGCCGAACGCGCGCCGCCGATCTGAAAGAGCCGCGAACCCGCTTCAATGGAACTGCCGCTCGCATGCACCTTCGCCTGATAAACGGCGACCAGCACCTCGGCAATATCCGCTTCGCCGCGCGTGAAGGCGTCCATCGAACGGGCTGCTTCGTTGATCAGCGCGCGGCTCGCACTCAGCGCGATGCGGATATCGGCGACATGCGCCTGAATCGCGGGCTCCTCGGCGGCGCGTGCGTAACCGTTGGTCGGCTTCTGCAAGTGATTCACGAAGTGCAAGGTATCGTCGAGCGCCGCTTCGCCGATGCCCGCGAGAATCGCCGCAAAGCCGAGTTGATAGAGCGGCGCGAAGATAGCCGCAGCAGGCACGCTGGCCGGATTGCCCGCAACCCAGCGGCCATCGATCACGCTTTCGTTCACGACGAGCCGACCGCTCGATGTCGCCCGCTGACCGATGCCGTCCCACGTATCGAGCACGTTCACCGCTTCGTGACTGCGCGGCAGCAGCACGAGAACGGACTCGGGCGGACGGCCTTCGTCATCGGTCACGGTCGCGCACTGGAAGAGCGCGTAAGTGCAGCCGACCGAGCCTGTCGCGAAGGCTTTTTCCGCCTTGACGCGCCAGCGGCCGTCGTCGAGACGCTCGGCATACGACTTGAGGTTCGTGCGCTTGTTGTCGTACGTGAAGCGCTCGTCGGGTTCGGCGGCGGTGAAGCAGAAGGTCGCGCCATCGTCGCGCACGGCGGCGGCGAGTTCATCCACAAGTGCGGAATCGGCCAGCAATTCCAGCGTGAAAAGCGCGCCTGTCTGCACCGTATAGAGCTGCGCGGTGTTGCTGCAGGCGCGTGCGATCGATGTCACCGCATCGAAGAAATGCGTGAAGCTCGTGCCGCGTCCGAAACCCGCTCCGCCGCGTTCCAGCGACAGACCGGCTGCGAGCAGACCCGCATCGTGCAAGGTGCGGATGTTGTCGTAGGGAAACGTCGCGGCTTCGTCGGTTTGCGCACTGCGTTGCTTGAGCACCGGCGTGGCTTCGGCAAGTCCACGATGCAGGCGTGCGATGGCATCGGAGAAAATGGTTCGATCGATCTGGTTCATGTCGGCTGGCTCAAAGGTCGCGATATTGCGCGCCCGGATGCGTCGCTCGCAGATGAGGTCCGCGCCCGGCAAAGAGCTTCTCGCGCAGCGTGCCCTCGGCATACTCGGTGAGATAACGCCCGCGATTCTGCAGTTCCGGCACGACGAGATCCACGAACGCATGCAGGCTTTCGGGCATCACGAGACGCCGCAGATTGAAGCCATCGACGCCGGTTTCATCTATCCATGCAATCAATTGATCCGCCACCTCGCGCGGATCGCCGACGATGAACGGCCCGCGTCCGCCGATCTGATCGAAGCGGCTCATGTCGCGCGGCGTGATGGGCCGGCCTGCACGCTTCGTGAGATTCTCGACGGTCGACTGCAGCGCGTTGCTCTTCACATAGCGAATCGGTTCGTCCAGATCCAGTTCCCCGAAGTCGATGCCGGTCCAGCCCGACACCAGCGCGAGTTGTCCCAACGTATCGACGTATTCGGCATACTCGGCCTGCAATTCGCGCGCTTCCTTCGACGTGCGCGCAACCACGACGGTCGCGCCAAGATAAAGCAGCACATCGTCGGCAGCGCGGCCTGCATCGACTGCATGCTGGCGGATGTCGCGCGCCGCCGCCGCGACGATGGCAGGCGTCTGTCCTTCGAGAAACACGCATTCCGCATGCTTGCCCGCGAACGCCTTGCCGCGTCCCGACGCACCGGCCTGATACAACACCGGCGTGCGCTGCGGCGAAGGCTCGGTGAGATTGAAGCCATCGACACGGTAATACGGGCCTTCATGCTTCACGCGCCGCACGCGCGACGGGTCGGTATAAGGATGTCCCGCACGCTTGTCGCGCACCGCCGCACCTTCGGCCCAGCTTCCTTCCCACAGCTTGTAGACGGCTTCGAGGAAGTCCTCGCCGGCCGCGTATCGCTCGTCGTGCTCGCGCGCTTTCGCGAGACCCATGCCACGCGCCGCGCTTTCCAGATAACCCGTCACGACGTTCCAGCCCGCACGGCCGCTCGTCAGATGATCGAGCGTGGAAAAGCGCCGCGCGAACTGATACGGATGCTCGTAGGTAAGGTTCGCCGTCACGCCGAAGCCGATGTGCTTCGTCGCATAAGCCATGGCGGGTACGGTCAGCAACGGATCGTGCGAAGGCGCTTGCGCAGCCGCGAAGAGCGTGGCGTCGGTGCCGCCGCCGTAGACATCGTAGATGCCGAAGACATCGGCGAGAAACACGCCGTCGAAGAGACCGCGCTCGGCCGTCTGCGCGAGTTCGACCCAGTAGCCGAGCGTGTTGTGTTCGAGCGAGCGGTCGCGAGGATGCCGCCAGAAGCCCGCCCACGAGTGCGCGGGTGCGTTCATGTGGAACGCGTTGAAGTGGATGTGCTGGGTCATTTTCTGGAGACGATGGTCCGGTTCCACGAGTCCTGCGCGCGATCGAACGCGCCCCAGAACTTGTTCCAGTCCGGGTGATAGAGCGCCTGGGCTTGCTCCGGCTTGTAGATGAGCTTGGCCGCGAGTTGCGGGTCGGCTTCGATCACGGGCGCAAGCAGGCGGTTGGTCGGGCCGTAGTAGAAGTCCGTTGCGTTGCCGAGCTGATAAAGCGCGCCGTAGATCTCGTTCAGGAACTGCGCCGCGAGTTCGGGATGCGGCGTGCCCTTGACGATATCCGCCGTCGATGCGAACGCAATGGAGCCTTCCTTCGGACGCACCGCGCGCGCGGGCTTGTAGGCATCCTGAAGCGCGTAGGCACGGCCATCGGCGATGACGGTAAGCCAGATATCGCCGGACTTGATGAGTTGCTCCGCCTGTTGCGAGGTCTGCCAGAACGTGCGCGCATTGATCTTCGCAATCTCCGCAACGGCCTTGTCGAGATTGCCTTCATCGCCGCCATTCAGACGCGACGTTTCGATCAGCAGCGCGCGGCCCGCGCCATTGGCGAGATCGGGCAACGCAACGTGACCCGCGAGCTTCGGGTTCCACAAGTCCTTCCACGATGAGGGCGCGGGAATGCCTGCTTGCTGAAACTTGTCCGCGTTGTAGACGAAGATCGCCGAGACGAAATCGAAGTCAGGCGCATAGCCCTGCGCGTTCTTCGCGAGATCGAGCGCGAAATTCACGTTCGGCACTTTCGCCGGATCGAGCTTTTGCAGCACGCCTGCCTTGATGGCTTGCGCGCGCACGTCGCCGTCGAGCAGCACGACGTCATAGGGCACGTTGCGGCCGTTCGCGGCGACGAGCTTGGCGACGTGATCGATCGACGCGCCATCGATGAATTGCACCTTCACGCCCGTTTTATTGGTGAAGATGTCGCCCGCGTATTTGATCTGCGTCTGCGTGGACTTGCCGCCCCACGACGACACGCGCAGCACGATGTCTTTGGGGTCTGCGCTCTGCGCATGCGCGAGCCCGGCAACGAGGGATGCGGTCAGTGCGAAGAGCCCGAGCGCGAGCCTGGCGATAACTTTCAAGAATGGCCTCGTGAGGAAAGAAGGAGAAGGCTCAACGCCGCGAAAAGAGACGTTCGAGACGGAAGAAACGATCGAGCAGCAACGCGAGCGCGGCCCAGAACGCAACGATCAGCGTGGACAGCGCGGTGACCGCGTTATCGAACTCCACTTCCATCGCGTTGAAGAGCTTGACGGGCAAGGTCGGACGGCTCGGGTCGCCCATGAACCATGCGACCACCACGTCGTCGAACGAAAGCACGAAGGCGAACAGCATTCCCGCGATCACGCCGGGCAAAACGAGTGGCACGGTCACGCGCCAAAACACTTGCCAAGGCGTGGCGCCAAGGTTCTGCGCGGCTTCATCGAGCGCATTGTCGTAGTGCGCGAAGCTCGCGACCACCGAGCGCACGACGAGCGGCAAGGTGAACACGGCCTGCATCAGCACGATGGCCGCGCTCGTTCCGTTGAGTCCGATGTCGCGCCAGTCGGCGGCGAGCATGAAGAACTTGAAGCCCGCCACCGCAATGACGATAGTCGGCACGCCCAGCGGCGCAACGCATAGCGCATTCACGATTCCGCGCCCCGCATAACGTCCGCGCACGATCGACAACGAAAGCGGCACACCGACGAGCGTGGCGAGCGCGGTCGTCGCCGTGCCCAGCGCGACGCTGTAGCGAAGCGCGGCGTAATAGTCCGGCGAGATCGAGCGATACCAGTGGAGCGTCCAGTCGCTCGGCGGAAACGCGAGCGCGCCGCTCTTCGAAAACGAAGCACTGACGATGCCGATAAACGGCAGCAGCAAAAACACGGGCACCGCGAAGGTCGCGATACGCAGCAGCCATTTCAACGCGCTCGATGCGGCATCGCGATGCCACACGACGGCCGACGTACTCGCTTGGGTACTCATGTCCGCGCTCCGCTCATTCGCACGGCGAGCAGCATCGATGCGAGCGCGGCGATCATCGTCAGGATGGCGGCGGTCGACCCGACCGTGTAGTTCAGCACGCCGTGCATCTGCTGATCGATGTAGAGCGCCATGAACATCACCCGATGCCCGCCGAGAATGCCCGGCGTGACGAGCGCGCTGATCGCGGCCATGAAGACCATCGACGCGCCCGCCGCCAGTCCCGGCCGGCACAGCGGCAAGACCACGCGCACGAACGCCAGAAAAGGCGTCGCGCCGAGATTGATGGCGGCTTCCTCGAGCGCGGGATCGATCTTGCGGATGGCGCTCGTCAGCATCAGCACCATGAAGGGAAACTCCACGTGCACCATGCCGATGAGCGCGCCGGTGTAGTTGAAGATCCACTGCACGGGTTCCTTCACCAGACCGGAACCCAGCAAGAGCGTATTGAGCATGCCGTGTTCGGTGAGCACCGGAATCCAGCCGAGATTGCGGATTACGGCGCTGATGAGCAACGGCAACACCGTCACGAACAAAAGCGGCGTGCGCCAGCGCGAACGCGTGCGCGCAAGGTAATAGCTGAACGGAAAGCCGAACACCGCGCAGATGATCGCCGTCAATGCGCCGAAGACGAGCGTGTCGAGCAGGATCTGGAGGTAGTACGCATCGGAGAGAAAGCGCGCGTAGTTGGAAAGCGTCCATGTGTCGTCGACACGGCCCATCGAGCCGCCGCCGTGCAGCGACAAAATCAGCAGATAGCCAATAGGCGCGACGAAGAACACGCCAAGAAACGCCAGTCCCGGCAAGGCGAGCGCGCCGTAGGCGGCGCCCCTGCGCTTCGTCGCCGAAAGCGGCGAAGGCGTCGCGGCGAGATCGCCACCTGTCAGCAAGGCATCGTTACTCATGTGGCGGCCTCGTCGCGCAAGAGGACGGCATCGCCGTGGTGCCAGCCGAGCGTGACGGTATCGCCAGCGGCGGGTGCCGCGCGGCCCGACGTGCGCACGATGAGCGGCTCGCTTGCCTGCGTGCGGACTTCGAGATACCAGCCGTCGCCCGCATACGTGGCGAGTTCCACGCGGCCCTGCACGCGGTTCGGCAAACCCGCGCCGATCTGAATGCGCTCCGGCCGCAACGCGAGCAACAGCGGTTCGCCGGGCGCGGGCGTTGCGCCGCCGGCGAGATCGACATCGAATGGTTCGGCCGTCTGGCGGCTTTGCACGCGCAAGCGGCCATCGGCGCCGAGCGCGCCCGCCGTCACCGTGACGAGATTGATCTTGCCGATGAAACTCGCGACGTATCGATCCACCGGCCGGTCGTACAGTTCCTGCGGCGAGCCAATCTGACTGATACCGCCCTGCCGCATCACGACGATGCGATCCGAAAGACTCAGCGCCTCGCTCTGATCGTGCGTGACGAAGATGGTCGTGATACCCACTTCGCGCTGAATGCGCTTGATCTCCGCCTGCAATTCCTCGCGCAGTTTCTGATCGAGCGCGCCGAGCGGTTCGTCGAGCAACAGCACGCGCGGATTGATGACGAGCGCTCGTGCCAGCGCGACACGCTGCTTCTGCCCGCCCGATAGCTGGTCCGGGTAACGATCCGCATAACCCGAAAGGCGCACGCGGTCGAGCGCTTCGGTGGCGCGCCGTTTGATCTCCTTGCCCGGCAGCTTGCGCACGCGTAGACCGAAGGCGAGATTCTGCGCGACCGTCAGATGCGGAAACAGCGCGTACTGTTGAAACACCATGCCCGTATTGCGCCGATGAGCCGGAACCTGCGTCACATCCTCGCCGCCGATATGGACCGAGCCCGCATCCGGCGTGACGAAGCCCGCGACCATGCGGAGACACGTCGTCTTGCCGCATCCGCTCGGGCCGAGCAAGGTGAGGAATTCGCCGTCGCGCACGGAAAGCGAGACCGCATCGACGACCGGTGCGCCGTCGTAGCGCTTGATGACGCTATGCAATTGAACCGTTGCCATGGACGCTCTGAGATGCAGCGCGTGGCCGCGCCGGTTGAATGGAACGAGCACTGGAGAGACGCGTCGTCGCAGAGCAAAAAGAATAAGAGCCGGCATGCCGAGGCCAAACCAATTTTCCTGGCTTAGAAAAGTGACGGCGCGGTGATAAACGAATTCACCGATGGATGATTAACTAAGGAGACGATCTGATACATTGCGCATCACCCAGACGCTCGAACTCCGCTCATGCGCCTTTCAGCCCTTGTGTTTGTCGCGCTTGCCGCCGTCTCCGTCGCGCGCGCGGACGAACCCGAAAGCCTCGCCGCCGATCTGCATGAAACCGTCGTGCAGGTTCCGATGATCGAGAAAGGCTTGTTCGGCGACTCGCGCCGTGAGCTGGTCGCGACGCTCTATCAGCCGGATGGCGCGGGGCCGTTTCCGCTCATCGTGCTGAGTCACGGCAGTCCGCCCGATCCGCTCAATCGCGTGAAGACCGGGCGTTATCGGCTGATTCCGCAGATCCGTACTTTCGTGGAGATGGGTTTCGCCGTGATCGTGCCGATTCGCCGAGGCTATGGCGCGACGGGCGGCACGTATGCCGAGAGCACTGGCAAGTGCGCCACTGCCGACTACGAAGCATCCGGCAATGCAGCCGCACAGGACATTCTCGCGACCATCGCGTATGCGAAGACCCTGCCGCAAGTGGACGGCAACCGGATCGTGCTGGCGGGGCAATCTGCGGGCGGGTTTTCTTCGCTGGCGGCGGCGAGCTTCGATCCGCCCGGCGTGATAGCGGTGCTCAACTTCTCGGGCGGACGCGGCGGCGATCCGGCGAGGCATCCAACCGTGCCGTGCGCCCCGGACAACATGCTAAGAGCGATCACGCACTTCGCGGGCACCGTGCGCGTGCCGGTGCTTTGGCACTATGTCGAGAACGATCAGTACTTCGGCCCGGACTACACGCGAAGCTGGTTCAACGCATTCCAGCAAGCAGGCGGCAAAGGGCAGTTCGTGATGGAGCCGCCCTACGGTGAAAACGGTCACGGAATGTTCGCGTCCCGCGCGGCCATTCCGATCTGGCTGCCTTACGTGCGCAATTTTCTCGCGCCTGTCATTCAGATGCGTTGACTCTCAAGCTCGCAAGCGATGCGCGTTGCTTGCCGTCGGCGTCGAAGTTGTCGTCGGCGAGCCAGCGTTCGAATGCGGCGCGCACCGTGGGCCAGTCCTTATCGATGATCGAATACCACGCGGTATCGCGGTTACGCCCCTTGTACACGATAGCTTGCCTGAAGATGCCTTCGAACTCGAAGCCGAGTCGCAGCGCCGTCTTGCGCGATGGCGCGTTCAGGCTGTCGCATTTCCATTCGTAGCGCCGGTATTGCAGGGCCTCGAACACGTAGCGCATCAGCAGATACTGCGCTTCGGTCGAGATGCGCGTTTGCTTGAGCAGCGGCGAAAACGTCACGCTGCCCACTTCGATCACGCCATGAACCGGCTCGATGCGCATCAGCGCGAACGTCCCGACTGCCTTGCCGCTGGATTTATCGATGACGGCGTAGTGCAACGGATCGGCCGATGCCGCCGCTTGTGTCAAATACGTGCGAAACGCCGCAAACTCCTTGAACGGACCGGTGAACAGATAGGTCCAGTCGCTCGGCTCGCTGTACGCGTGGAAAAGATCCTGCGCATGTGCGCCGACATCGAGCGGCACGATCTTGCAGTGCGTGCCTTCGACGACGATTCGCGCGGGCCGCTCGCGCGTTTTCCAGTCGGTCACGGCATCGCCGATAGCTTGTTGGTACTCGTTGGTTCTTGCCATACGCCGAAAGTCTCCTCTTTCAGTTGAATTTGCAGTGTAGTGTGGCACGAACGAAAAACGACCGATCGTTCGCAGGGCAGGCCCGTGTTTTGCGATAACGATATTTGTGGAGGCAAACCGTCCCACGCAACCATTCAAGGAGGTTCACCATGAACAAGGATCAAGTTAAGGGTACCGCCGAAAAGGTGAAGGGCAAGGCGAATGAGGCGGTCGGCAAGATGACTGGCGACACCGCCCAGCAAGTGAAGGGTCAGGTCCAGCAAGGCGCCGGCGAAGCTCGCAAGCAATACGGCGACGTCAAGGAAGAAGTGAAGAAGGACCAGCGCTAAGTCGCTAAATGCCTCCAGGAGTGAGCCTTGAGCCGCTCCCTGCAAGTAGAGGTTTGATGCCGGCACGAGAGCTTCGCGCTCACTTGCCGGCATCGTTTCATTTCGCAGTTTGCGTTTGATATATTGGCCGCTTCCGTCCCTCGACTTATTCAACAATGCGAGTCGGCCGCCCGGTCAAACCTCTGCCTCATCCCGATTGCGACTATTGCGGCGCGCCCGCGACGCTTGTTCGCTCGGACGATGAAATCTACCCGTATCGCGACGATCACGGCCCGCTCTGGGTCTGTGCGCCTTGTCAGGCGTGGATCGGTGTTTTCCCGCGCAGCACGCGCCAGGTTCCGCTCGGGCGTCTGGCCGATGCCGCTTTACGCGATCTGAAGACAAAACTACACGCTGCCCTCGAACCGCTCGCCCAGGCAAAAGTGCGCCGCGACGCGTGCAATATTTTCGAAGCCCGTGCAAAGGGCCTGAAGTGGCTCGCGCAGCAAATCGGCGCCGATACGGTAAAACCGTCCATCCACTCGCTGGACGCGGCGCAGTGCGAGCGCGCCATTGCGATCCTCGAAGAATTTGCACGCACACGCCAAAACAACCCTTCAGAAAACGCGTGGGACGAACGTTAACGAGAGAAGTCAACCACGACGGCGCTTCTTTCGCTTATACGCATGTCACGCACCCTTCCTTTTCAGCGTTCGCCGCAGGCTTCGCGCGCGCGGCTGTCCAAAGCGCAACTGCTGCCGATTCCTCGCTCGGTAGCCAACGAACTCGCGTTGCAAGTGCATCTGTCATTGCAAGCGCTGCGTGCCGGCGCCACCGACATCGCACCTGCCCAGCAGATCACCGAAGCGATGCTGCTCGCGCGCTTCCTGTCCGAAGCGGGTCACGGCGACTTCTCCCACGACGCGCTGATGGCCGCGGACCGCATCATGGCCGAAGTATTCGACGGCGGCCGAGAATCCGGCACGTGGACCCTTGCGCCGGAAGCATTCGAGCAGATCGCGGCAATCGTCTCCTTGTACGATCATCAGTTGCAGCGCGCCACGCTCGCCGCCCTGACGACGGCAAGCGAGCGCCTCGACCGCTTCAAGGCTGGCGAAGCGTATCAACCGATGCAGCAACGCCGCGCCTCGAGTTAGCTTCAAGGCGTTTGCAGGCCGCCGTCCATGAGGCGCGTTTGCGTCCATACGGTAACGTCGGCCTCGCAGGGATATTTCGCGGCTTCCTTCTCGTCGATATCGACGCCCAAGCCTGGCTTGTCGTTCGCATGAACGTAGCCGTCGCGAAACTCCGGCAGGCCGGGGAACACATCGAGCAAGGCGGCACGCGGCCCTTTCAAATTCTGGATCACGAAATTGGGCGGTTCCGTGCCCGACCATTCCTGCACGCCAAAATTACGCGATGCCAGATCGATATGAATATTCGCCGCATGCGCGAGCGGCGACATATCGCCTGGACCGTGCCATGCCGTGCGCACGCCGAACTGCTCCGCGAAAATCTGCAGCTTGCGTCCCGCCGTGATGCCGCCTATCTGACTCAGATGCACGCGCACGAAATCGATCAACCGTTCAGTGATCAGAAAACGCCATTCATAAGGGTTGTTGAACAACTCGCCTTGCGCGAGCGGCGTCGTGGTCTTCGCGCGTAGCTGGCGCATCCATTCGCCTTCTTCCAGCGCGATCGCATCTTCGAGAAAGAAAAGTTCATACGGTTCCAGCTCGCGTGCGAAGCGAATTGCTTCCACTGGCTTCAGGCGCTCATGCACGTCGTGGCACAACGCGACATCGAAACCGATCTTGCTGCGAATTCCATCGAAAAGCTTCAGCGTATCGCGAATATATTTGCGGCTGTCGAGATAGATGCCATCGGGCGCGCCGCGCGGTGCGCTCTGCGGTGCCTTGCCGAAACCGCCGCCGCCATAACCACCGCTTTGACAGCGAATATGCGTGATGCCTTGCTCGCGATATCGCTGAATGTTCTCGCAGAGTTCGTTAAGATCGCGACCATCCGCATGACGATAGATCGGCACGCCTTCGCGCACCTTGCCACCGAAAAGCTGATAGAGCGGCATGTTCGCGAGCTTGCCCTTGATGTCCCACAAGGCCATGTCGATGCCGGAGATCGCGTTGTTCTCTATCGGCCCGTGACGCCAGTAAGCGTTTTGATGCATGAGCTGCCATTGCTCTTCGATAGCTTGCGCATCGCGCCCGATGAGCAGCGGCCGCAAATACTCTTCGATCAGACATTTGACCGCGAGATGCCGGTAGGCGAAGGTCGCGCAGCCGAGCCCATGGAGACCGTCCTGATTCGTCTCGACCTTCACGACGAGCAGATTGATGCCTTCCGGCGCGGTCAGTATGACTTTGACATCGGTGATGAGGATGGCCATGAGGTTACTTTGCAAGAACGGAAGGCGTGGACTTGCCCGCGCCTCCCTTGGGCGTGGAACGTTCACCGGTGGTGGCGGGCACGAGCATCATCAGCACGACCGAAGCGAAGAGCGCCGCAGCCATGAACACATACGATGCGGACGGACTGCCCGTCGCGCCATTCAGATAGCCGACGACCCACGAACCGCAGAACGCGCCGAGTGCGCCGCACGCATTGATGAGTCCGATCGCCCCGCCAAGCACGTTGCTCGGAATGAGTTCCGGCACGAGCGCGAAGAACGGTCCGTAGGGCGCGTACATGGTGCCACCCGCGATCACGAGCAAGCCGAACGAGAGCCAGAAGTTGGAGCTGCCGACGAGATAGGAGCCGACGAACGCGATCGTTCCGATCAGCAGCAGCGGCCACACGAAGAGCTTGCGATTACGCGTCTTGTCGGAGAGCCACGATGCCAGCAGCATCAGGATGATGGCCGCGAGATAAGGCACCGCCGCGAGCCAGCCGACCGACACGATGTCGATGGTCGAGGCCGCCTTCAGGATGGACGGCAGCCACATGATGAAGCCGTACACGCCGATACTCCACAGCGCGTGGATAGCGCAGCACTTGAGCACGATGGACGACCGAAACGCCGACTTGTAATCGCGCACGGGTGCGATGTGCGCCTGTTCCGAGACGAGACGCGCTTGCAGTTCGGCTTTCTCGGCGTCGCTCATCCAGGTGACTTCGGAGGGACGGTCCTTCACCGTGAACCACCACACCACGGCCCATGCAATAGCCGGCACGCCTTCGATGATGAACATCTCGCGCCAGCCGAAGCTCTTCACGAGATAGCCCGAAACCACCGACATCCACAGCACCGTCACGGGGTTGCCGAGAATGAGGAACGTGTTCGCGCGCGAGCGTTCGGTGCGCGTGAACCAGCGGCTGATGTACATGAGCATGGAAGGCATCACCGCCGCCTCGACGATGCCGAGCACGAAGCGCAGCACCATCAGCATCGGGATATTGCTCACCATGCCCGTCAACGCGGCGCACACGCCCCAGAGCACGAGGCTGATGAAGATGAGTTTCTTGACGCTGTTCTTTTGCGCGTAGATCGCGCCGGGCACTTGAAACAAGCAGTATCCAAGAAAGAACAGCGAGCCGATGAGCGACGACGTCGCATGCGTGATGCCGAGATCGCGGTCGATGCCCGCCGCAGCCGCGAAGCCGTAATTCGCGCGATCCAAATACGCAAGACTGTATGTGATGAAGATGATGGGCATGAGATACCACCATCTTTGCGGTGCCACCGTTTTGACGCTATCCATGTTGTCTCCAAGATTCATGGTGATACTTCAAAGCACGGCGAGCCAACCGCCATCGACATAAATGATCTGGCCGTTCACATAGCTCGATGCAGGCGACGCGAGATACACCGCCGTGCCGACGAGTTCCTCGGGCTTGCCCCAGCGTTGCGACGGATTGCTCGCCTTGACCCATGCGTCGAACTGCACGTTATCGACGAGCGCCTGATTCATGTCGGTGAGGATGTAGCCAGGGCCGATGGCGTTCGCCTGAATATCGAACGCGGCCCATTCGGCGCTCATGGCGCGCGTGAGCATCTTCACCCCGCCCTTGGCCGCCGTATAAGGCGCGACGGTGGCGCGCGCGCCTTCGCTCGTCAGCGACCCGATGTTGATGACCTTGCCACCCTTGCCGCGCGCGATCATGCGCCGCGCCGCTTCCTTCGCGACGATGAACGCGCTCGTGAGATTGGTGTCGATCACGCGTTGCCAGTCCGCGAGCGCGAGTTCGACGAGCGGCTTGCGAAACTGGATGCCCGCGTTATTCACGAGGATATCGACCTCGACGCCTTCGGCGTCCCACGCCTCGAAGGCGGCGGCGACCGCGGTTTCGTCGGTGACATCGAATGCACGGCCTTGCGCCGTGGCGCCCCGTTCGCGCAGACGGCGCACGGCTTCATCGACGGTATCGGCCTGCGTGCCGTTCACGATGATGCCCGCGCCCGCTTGCGCCAGGCCTTCCGCCAGCGCAAAGCCGATGCCGCGCGCCGATCCCGTTACGAGCGCGGTGCGGCCGCTCAAGTCGAACAACTGTGTCATGCGTAAGTCCTCGGTTGAATCGTTTCGCGTTGCAGGTTCAAAGCGGTTTGTCGTTGAGCGTGCGCGTCATCGCGGCGCGATCGTCGAAGTCCTTCTCCGCCCGCTCGATGAGCGTAAGCACCGCGCGCTCGGCGGCGGCGGTATCGCCCTGTTCGATTGCGACGCAGAGCGCTTCGTGCATCGGCAACGAACGCGCGGGACCGCCCGCGATCTCCGAGCTCAATTCGAAGCTCGTGCGCAGGATGGCCGACAGCGCGTTCTGCATCTGCTGGATGAACTGGTTATGGCAAGCGGTGAGAATCGCGCCGTGAAAAGCAAGGTCGGCGGGAACGTATTCGCCCTGGCCCGCGACAGCCCGCTCCATTGCCTTGAATGCGCGTCGAATGTCCTTGCGGTCCTGCGCGGTCGCCCGTTTCGCGGCGAGCTTCGCGGCATTCGGTTCAATGATGAGCCGCAACTCCATCAGGTCCTGAATGAGCGCGTCGTCGATTGCGCCTGCGCGTGCGCGCCACGTGATGACGTCGGGATCGAAAAGCTGCCACTGCGCGCGCGGCAGCACGATGGTGCCGTGGCGGCGGCGCACCTGAAGCATGCCCTTCGCCGACAACGACTTCATCGTCTCGCGGATAGTGATGCGGCTCACCTGCATCTGCTCCGCGAGTTCTGTCTCGGCGGGCAGGATGTCGCCGGGCGCGAATTTGCCGGAGCAAATCTGTTCGCCCATCTCGTTGAGCACTTGACTATGCAAAGTCGGCATTTTTCTATGTCTCTAGATCATACGTATGATTTGGAAGGTATCAATCAAACGGCCGTCAGAACAATGCGGGTTGTCCCTAGGATGGCGTCAGCGAAGGCCGGGGCACCAGGATTCGGCGGTTAGTTGCGCGGCGTCGATCAGACGGCCGTATCTCGCTGGACTTGAGTGCCGCATATGCGCTGAACAGAAAGTCGAAAAGGCATCACCTTCACCGATTGAAAGGCGAGCACAAGCATTAAACTTTGTTCCGTGGTGCTGATCAACGCACCGCACGAAAGCGGACCCGGCGAGTGCTGAACACACGGCCTCACCTACCTACCTTGACCGAAGCGCAGCCAAGCCAAGGTTCGCTTGAAGCAGTTGCAAACAGAAGTTGTCTGAAACCAACGCGTTATCTTTATCGCAACAAAGCGCAGCACGTTTTCCCGCTGTAGCCGTAATGCAGGCCTGAGCGCAATGGTCAGGAAGTGAGCAATGAGCAAGTGCAACGACGAAACCCCGTTCGGCCGATGGCCCAGCGGGGTTTGGTTTTTTTGGACTTTGAAACCGGCGTGATGAACTTCGTTGTCATCGTTCCCTGAATGCCTAAAGTTCGCCACTGCCGCGCCGATAACGTACTTGTTGCAGCGATGCTTATAGGACGATCGGTCGTTCTTGCAACATCGGTTCAAGAGACTTTTCAAGCTTTTCTCAAATGCGAGCTTCGAGGCAAACGATTGTCCGACGCTCGCCGCCCAGGGCCGCGCGTCGTGGAAGACGCAGGCTGACGTGATACCGCTTTAGTGGTCCAGCACCGATCTTCGTGTCGGACGGTTTCGTTCGTCCTCGGATTTGCGTTTATACGGACGACTAACTTCCGTTGCGTCTGGTCCGTGCGGATGATCACGCCTTCTTTAAGGGATTCTGTATCGTTATGAAGACCGCGCCTCTTTTCTCTGCAACCCGTTTTACCGCGCCAAGCGCGATCAAGCTTGCAGCAGCGCTCGCCGCGAGCCTCGTTCTCGCGGCGTGTGGCGGCGGCGGTGGCGGAGGCGATGCAAAGGAAGCGTCGAGCACCTCGGCGGCAGGCACTAACTCGTCCGGCTCCGCAGCGACGACTACAACCACGACCACGACCCAAAGCGGCGCTGCATCGGCTTCGGCCGCGACCACCACGACGACGACGGCATCCACGAGCGACACGACGTCGTCCGCGCATACGGTCAGCGGCAGCAACTCGACCAGCAGCAACGACACGACCGTCATCGCGCCCACGGCGCCCGCAGCGCCCGTAACGCCCGTAACGCCCATTGTCCCGCCCGTTGCAAACAACCCTCCGGCGTCATCAGGCTCCCCCGCTTCCGGCACGATCGTCACGCCCGTCACACCCGTGACCGTGCAATCGATCTTCTATGGCGCGAACGGCCACAACAACGAAGGCGGCGCCTACGACATATCGAGCCCCGCGCTGCAACTCTCGCAGTTGCAGGATCTAGGCGTGAAGATGTATCGCAACGAAGTGTTCAGCGCGTATGGTGCGACCAAGCTCGCCGGCATCGCAACGACGATGGCCGCAGGCGGCGTGACCGTTTACCCCGTCATGCTGATGGACCTGAACTACAGCAGCGAAGCCGATGCCTATAACGCGGCCTTCACGCTCGGTCAGCAGACGGCGGCCGCATATCGCTATCCGTACTATGAAGTCAGCAACGAGCTCGAAGCGCTATGCCTCACCGGGAACGTGGACGGCATCTATCCGCAGCACTACGACAACGCGAAGTTTCAGATTGCACGCGGCGTGATCCGCGGCATGATCGCGGGCGTGAAGTCCGTCGATACGGCGGGCAAGATCGTCATGGGCGGCGGCGCGTGGATGCACTACGGCTTCGATCAGATGCTCGCCAACGGCACGCAACCCGACGGCACCACGAATCACCCCATCGTGAGCTGGGACATCACCGCATGGCACTGGTATTCGGATCAGGGCGACATCGTGAACGCTTGCGGCGGCACCGGATGCCACAACGTGCTCGCGGCGCTCGCCCAGTTCAATAAGCCCATCTGGATCAACGAATTCGGTGTGCGTCCGAGCTATGGCACGGACACGCAAACCGCGAACTATCTGGTCGGCAACCTTATGATGGCGGAGTTCGTGCTGCTCGCGAGGCAATACAACATCCAGTCCATCCAGACTTACGAGCTCTATGACGACCCGGTGGGCGGCGAAGGTCCCTACGGCCTGATGCAGAACGACGGCAGGACCATCAAGCCGAAGTACACGGCGTTCAAGAACTTCGTCGCCGCGAACCCAATGTAAGGGCCGCTGTGCCGCTCAAAGCTGCACGCCGCGAGTGAGCGCGCCATCGACGACGAAGTTGGCGCCGCTCACGAAACTTGCCGCCGGACTCGCGATGAACGCAACGGCATTCGCGATCTCCTGCGGCTTTGCCATGCGTCCGGTCGGGTTCAACGCGAGCGCCTTGGCGAAGAGCTCGGGATCGTTATGCTCGATCCAGTCCCACACGCCGCCTTCGAAGTACACATTGCCGGGCGACACCGTGTTCGCGCGAATGCCCTTCCCGGCAAGCTGATTCGCAAGCCCCTGCATGTAGTGAACGAGCGCCGCCTTGAAAACGCCATACGGTCCCGCCGCGAAATCGATCTCGCGTCCCGACACGCTGGAAATGGCCACGATAGATGCAGCCGCGCTCTTTTCGAGGTAGGGCATGGAGGAATGGACGAGATGAACTGTGCCGAGCAAGTCGGTCTCGAACTCCTTGCGCCACGATTCGATGTCGTTGCCGATAGCGAGCGCGCTCACATTGGCGACGATGATATCGATACCGCCCCAGTCCTCTCCAACGCTTTGCACCCAGGTCTCGAGCGCCGCGCCGTCGGCGACATCGACGGCTGCGCCCAGCGAACGCGCACCGCTCAGTTCCGCGAGCGCATCCGCCGTGCTTGCCACGCTTGCCGCATCGCGCGCACAGATGGCGACATCCGCGCCCTCCTTCGCCAGCGTCTGTGCAATGGCCAGGCCAATGCCCTTGGTCCCGCCCGTGACGATCGCTTTCAATCCCTTGAGTTGCAAGTCCATGTCCGTGGCTCCTGTGCCTAACTTTCCTCTCCGGGCGCGGCGCAGCGTTTGAGCTGCAGCACTTCGCCCGCTTGAATGACCGAGTGACAGATATCGTCGATAGTCACGCGCTTTTCCATCGCCTGCGCCCTGAGCATGTCGTAAGCCTGACTCTCGCTGATCTGATGCATGAGCATGAGGATGCTCTTCGCCTCGCTCAAATGCCGACTGTCGAGCAGCTTCTGTTCGAGCTTCGCAATACGCTGCGTATGTTGACGCGCGCGTCGTGCGTGATAGAGCGCCATGACGATGGCCGACAACAAGCCTGACGCGCGTATGGGCGTGGTGATGATGCCGTCCGATCCCATCTTGATGGCCTGATCGATAAACGTCGGGTTCTCGTAGCCGATGACGCAGATGAGCGGCGGCGCGTCGGGACCGAGCCATTCGTCCTGCGGCGCGCGTTCGTCGGGCCGCAACGCCCGAAACACGAGATCCACGTGATCGGGCAGCACATCCGTGGGCGGCCATACGCGTTCGACCTCGAAGCCAATGCGTCGCAAATGGCTCGTCAACGTGAGGCCGTCGTCATCGTCCGGATGCACGACGATCACGCGCGGACTGCGCTCCAGAATGGAGCCGGTCAGACTGCGCTGTCCTCTGTCGCCTCGCGTGCTCACGTCAGTAGTCCCGCAAGCTCAGCTTGGTCACCCAATCGCCGAGCGTCTGGTGCGTCATATAAGGATCGGGCGCGACCGCGATCTTCGACTCGCGCAACACGCTGAAGTGACCGTCTTCATTCGCGCGGCCAATACGCGGATACAACGCCATATGATGATTCACCGGGTCGATACGCACGCGTCCCTGCGGTGCCGCATACTCCGCGCCGAGCAGATGCGGCATGATCGTGCCGATCTCGTCCGAGCCCGCGCGCGCGCAGGCTTCGGCGAACATGTGCATCTGATAGTACGCAGCCTCCCAGTTCATATCGGTGGGTGTATCGGCGCCAAAGCGCGTCTGATGATGACGCACGGCGGCGTGATTCTCCGGCGTATCGATGCTTTGAAAATAAGGCGCGGCCGTGTAGTGTCCTTGTGCGATTCCTCGTTCCATTGCATGAATCTCGGTCTCGGACGTGTTGAGGCTGGCAATGGGCATCACCGCGGGATCGAGGCCGGCGCGCGCATAGGCTTCGTAGAGATACGGCACCGTGGCGCCGATCAGCGTGCAAAAAATCCAGTCGGGCGATTTGCGTTTGATGTCCGCGATGACTTCGGCGAACGGCTCGCGCGATACATCGAGCGGAAGATAACGTTCACCGAGAATCGCGCCTTCCGGATGCTGCAACAGCAACTCCTGCATCGTGCGGTTGCACTCATACGGATAGACATAGCGCGAGCCGACCATATACACACGCGCACCGAACGTCTCCGTCATGAAGTCGGCCAACTGCACGCCATTCTGATTCGGCGATGCCCCGCTATAAATGATGTTGTCCGAATACTCGAAGCCTTCATACTGCTGCGAATAAATGAGCAGACGATTGTGCTTCTCGACCACCGGCAACATGGCCTTGCGGCTCGTGGACGTATAACCGCCGAAGATCACGTTCACGCCGTCTTTCATGATGAGCCGTTCCGCCCGCTCTCTGAATGCCGCCGGGTCGGACGCGGGATCGTAATGAACCGCCACGAGTTCGCGCCCGCCAATGCCACCGCACGCGTTGATCTCGGCCATTGCAAGCGCCGCCCCGCGCCATTGCGAACGTTCGAGCAGTGCAGTCGCGCCGCTCGTGGAAGAAAGCAGGCCCACTTTGATGGGATCGGACAAAGCCATAGCGTGACACGCTCACCGGAAATGTACGGACGCGCAACGCGTGAACTCGAGCGTCGCACGCCTTTATTTGAGTGTTATTTCAGGTAGCGCTTCGCGACCATGGCGCCCACCGTGTATTTCGGATCGACGAAGTTGCCGAGCCGAACCTTGCCTACCTGACTCAGCATCATATATGCATCCCACTTGTCGAAGCCATATTCGGCGGCCATCCACAACACGAGCTCACGGTACGCAATGCGTGTGGCGTCTTCCAACGGACGCGCACTACCGATACTCATCAGCGCGTCTTCGTTTTCGAGTCGCGGCCAATCGATCTTCCAGCCCTTGATGAGATCGACGCGCACCGTCGTCGTGCTTCGATACTCCACCGCCGTGCCGCACACTTCGCCATCGCCCTGGCAGGCGTGTGCATCGCCGATAAAAAGCCGTCCGCCTGGCGAGCGCACCGGCAAGTAGGTGATGCTGCCTGGCCCCATGTCGGGCACATCCATGTTGCCGCCGTGCGAATCCGGCGTGAGCGAGTTGATGGAGTCGATCTCCGGCGAAAGACTCAAGGTGCCGATATGCGGCTTGTACGGCAACGTATTGCGCTTGCTCCAATAGACGTTCTCTTCGTCGATCTTGATCTTGCGCACGATCTCGGGCAGCGGCTCGTTGAGAAGCGCCGTGTAGTCCGTGCCCGTGAGGCCGCCGAAGTTGGGGATCATGCAGCAGAAGCCGTGCGGGTCGTCACCGCGCGGCGACATCTTTTCGATGTACACGGCCACCACGTCGCCCTTCTCCGCGCCTTCTATCATGACGGGTCCGTTCTGCGGATTGAGAAACGGCACAGTCAGCAGTTCGGATGGCTTGTCGGTCTCTTCCTTGATCTTGCCTTCGAAGGCATCGCGCGTTTCAACTACGATACGGTCGCCCGGTTTCACATGCAGCACCGGTTGCGAATAAGGACCGATGGTGTAGTGGAATGTCTGCTGCAACTCTTCCGTGAGATGGTGCTCAACCGGCTCGCGGCTCGCGCCGACGCCACGTTTCATCATGATCGAATCTTCAAGCCATTTCATGTCCGATGCTCCTTCACAGTGCCAGATACTGGCGAATCAGTTGTTCGTCTCCGAGTTGCGCCGGGCTCGGGGTATCGACTATGCGGCCCTTGTCCATCACGCAGCAGCGCGACGCAATGCGCTCCACCATGCCCATGTCCTGCTCGACCAGCAATACGCCGATACGCGCCTCCCGCGCAATCCGTTGAATGGTGTCGCCGATGAGCGTGACGATCGACGGTTGAATGCCCTCGGACGGCTCATCGAGCAACAACACCTTGGGCGCGCTGATCAACGCGCGCGCAATCGCCAGTTGCTGTTGTTCGCCGCCGCTCATGGTGCCCGCCTTTTGCCGGTAACGCGCCTTGAGAATCGGAAAGTACTCGACGACTTTCGCCTTCATCTCGGCAGCCTGCGCGCGATTGGCCTGTGCACCGACCTGCAGATTCTCGGCCACGGTCAACATGCCGAATATCTCGCGCCCTTGCGGCACATAACCGATGCCTTGCTGCGCTCGCACGTAAGGCTTCGCATGCCCGAGCTCGACGCCATCGAGCGCAATGCTTCCCGCGCTCAACGGCACGAGTCCGATCAACGCGCGCATCAACGTGGTCTTGCCCACGCCGTTGCGGCCGATCATTGCGAGCACTTCGCCGCGTTCTATGCCGAAGGACACGCTATTCAACACGCGTCCGCCGCCATAGCCGCCTTCCACGCCCGATACCTCGAAGAAGGCGCTCATTGCTTCTTCCCCAGATAAACCTCGGCAACATCGTCGCGCGCGAGGATTTCATCGAGCGGACCATCGGCGAGAAGGCGTCCGCCGTGCAGCACGCTCACGCGCGTTGCGATCTGCTTCACGAAGGTCATGTCGTGTTCGACGACCATCATCGTGAGACCATCGTCGCGTAGTTGCTTGATGAGTTCGCCGGTCGCGTGCGTCTCTTCCACCGACATGCCGGCCACGGGTTCATCGAGAAAGAGTAGCTTCGGGCGCAGCGATACGGCCATCGCTATTTCAAGCCATTGCTTCTTGCCGTGCGAAAGATTGCGCGCCGGTACATGCTCTTCCTGCGCCAGCAAGAAGCGTTGCAAGAGTTCGTCGATGCTCTCGGGCCTGTCATCTTTCGCGCGATGCAGCGACAGTTGCAGATGCTGGCGCACGGTGAGGTCCGGGAACACGCCGGGTATCTGAAACTTGATGCTCATGCCCATGCGTATGCGCTCATGCGGCAACACATGGTTCATGTCACGGCCGAGAAAATACACGCTGCCGTCCGATGGTTTATGTTCACCGGTAATGAGCTTGAAGAACGTGCTCTTGCCCGCGCCATTGGGACCGATCACGCAACGTATCTCGCCCGCATCGATCTGAAAGTCGATACCGTTGATCACGTGCGCGCCGCCGAAGTGCTTCTTGAGCGCGCGCGTTTCGAGTAAGGCCGTCAAGATTTGCTCTCCTTGTGCGCATTGATCGCGCCATGCGAATGCGTCCGGTCGCGTTCGAAGAGTCGTCGCAGCAACTTCGCCGACGATGGCAGCAAGCCCTCGGGCGCCGCGAGCACGACGATCAGCAGGATCGCACCCATCAGAATGAGCGCGTACTGGCTGCCGTACACCGCGAGGTTCTGCGAGAGCCACACGAGGAATGCAGTGCCGATGATCGCGCCGCCGATGCTCTGCCTGCCCGCGGTAGCCACCCAGATGACGGGCATTGCGGCTGCGGTGAGTCCCATCGTCGATGGCGTGATATAGGACCCCCAGATCGTATAGAGCGCACCGGACAGGCCGCCGAGCGTGGAGCCGAATACGAAGATCATCCACTGATGCCGGCGGATATCCACGCCCAGCATTTCCGCGCGCTGCGGGTTCTCGCGGATCGCGACGAGCGTGAGTCCGAAGGTTCCGTCGAGCAGGCGTTTAGTGATCGCATACACGATCAGCAGCAATACCAGCACGAGGTAATAGAAGCTCGCGTTCTCCAGCGTGAGCGTGCCGCCGGGCCACGGAATGGTGAGCTGCGGCATGCCGCCCATGCCGTTGTAGCCGTTGAGCGGCGCCTGTCCTATGGTCCATTGCGGCCCCGCCGTCTGCGCCATGAACGTTTCGAGCACGAGCGTGACCGACAAGGTCACGATGCCGATGAACACACCCTTGATGCGCCCGTAGAAGATCATGTAGCCGATCAACGCGGCCACCACGACGCTCACCAGCAAGCCGACGATCACGCCGAGCCACGACTGATACCAGTAGTCGCCGAAGTTGAGCGTAAAGACGCCATACGTATAGCCTGAAAGCCCGAAGAACGCGGTCTGTCCGAACGAGAGAATGCCGCCGTGGCCCCACATCGCCGCAAGTCCGACCGCGCTGAAAGCCCACACGAGACAGTAGGCGAGATTGCCGCTTGCGGTGGCGTCGATCACCATCGGCAAGCAAAATGCGACGAGCCACGGCAGACACTTCAATGCGATTGATTTGTTCACACGAGGCTCCTAACGCAAGCGGGTGAACAGATTGCCGAGGCCTTGCGGCATCAGCCGGATGACGACGATCACCGTCACCAGCAAGCCGATCTGCCCGAACAACTGACCATACGATGCAGTGAGCGCCGTCTGTATCACCGCGAGCACGGCAGCGGCAGGCGTGGTGCCCGCAATGACGTTGGCGCCGCCGACCACCACCGAGACGAACGCTTGCACGATGAAGTTGCTGCCCATCGTGGGCACGGCGGTCATGGTCGGTGCATAGAGCGCGCCAGTCAGCCCCGCGAGCCCCGCGCCGAGCGCGAAGGTCAGCGTGTAGAGCCGGTCCGTGCGCAAGCCGAGACATTGCGCGATGTTCGCGTTCTGTATGGTGGCCCGTGCGCAGACGCCATAGTTGGTCTTGAAGAACAGGAGGTACAACGCGAACAGAATCACGAGCGCGATCACCGGCAGGACGGCGCGATACACCGAGAACGAGTATTCGCCGACATAGAACGATCCGAACGGCGTGCCGATGCCTTCTATCGACGGCCCGGCGACCAGCAGCATGGTCTGTTGCACGATAAGGCTGATGGCCCACGTCGCGACCACCGAATCGAAGAGACGGTCGTAGAGATGACGTATCACCAGACGTTCGATGACGACGCCCGCTATCGCAGCGGCGATCGCGCCGAGCAGCATCGCGAGCGGTAAGGGCACGCCGCGCTTCGCCGCGATGATCGTCACATACGCGCCGCACATGATGAACTCGCCATGCGCAAGATTGATCACCCCCATCATGCCGAAGATCACGGCAAGACCGAGCGCTGCGAGCACGAGATAAGCGAAGCTGTCGCCGAATTGATAAACGAGCGAATAAAGTACGGACACCGTGGCCATGAATGCGTCACCCAGGTTGCCGGCGCGTTTCGCTCGTGACGAGCGGCGCGCCGTTTCCTCAACTTACGACTTCTTCGGCAGATTCGTCGGCGTGTACTGACGATGATCCGGCTTGTTCGGCAGATCGCAGCCGACCTTGCCGAGCCAGTAAGGCTGCACGTCGTCCCATACTTTCGGAATGTCGACCGAGTGATCGTCCTTCACATGCACGAGGTAGATCGTGTGGCTCACGTGGTGGCTCTTCGGATCGATACACACCTTGCCCTGCGCGCCTTCCGTGCAAATGCCGCTTTCCAGCGCCTTTTGCACCGCCGCCTGATCAGTGGTCTTGGCCTTTTCAGCCGCCGCCTTGTACAGATAGATGGCGTCGTAAGCGTTGGCCGCTTCCTGGTTGATATACGGCTCGTTCGGGAACTTGGCGTGGAAGCGCTTCTTGAAGTCGTTGCTCGCGGGGGTATCGACTTCCTCGACATAATTCGCCGTCACGTACATGTCCTTGAGCGCAGGCGGTTTGAAGCGCTTGTGCTCGTAGGCCTGGCCCACGTTGACCGAACTCGCCATCGGCAAGTTCAGATGCGCGGACGCTTGCTGCTCGTAATAAGAAGCCTGATTGGCGCCCACCAGCAAGGTCACGACGAAGTCGGGCTTGGCCTTCTGAATGTTCTGAATGGTCTGGCCGAACTGCGAAACAGAAAGCGGAATGAATTCCTCGCCGACCATCGTGCCGCCATTTTCCTTGACGATATTGCGCACCCATTCCGCCGAGATCTGGCCGAAGTTATAGTCGGCCGCGATGGTGTACACCTTCTTGCCGAACTTCTGCATCATCCACGGCAGCAAGGTCGAGAACTGCTGTTCGGGAACGGCGCCCGTGACGAATGTGGTGCTGTCGCAGACGCCGCCTTCGTACTGGTTATCGTAGAAATAAAGTTGCTTGGCGCGATCCATGATCGGACGAATGGCCTCGCGCGACGCGCTGGAAAACGCGCCGAAAATCACGTCGGGTTTGTCGGTCTGAACGAGCCGCCGTGCAAGCTCCTGGAACTTCGTATTGTCGGACTGCGTGTCATACGCGATCAACGTGATGGGGCGCCCGAGAACGCCGCCCTTTGCGTTGATTTCATCGACGGCGAGTTGCGTCGCGTGGATCTTCGGGATGGTCGCAAGCGCAAAGTTGCCCGAAGCATCTTCGAGCAAGCCGATTTTCACGGGGTCTGCCGCGCTGGCAGCAAGCGACGAGAGACCAAGTCCTGCAAGCAGGGCCAGACGCATCCAGCCAGACGGCTTTGGCAACATTGAGGTTCTCCAGGAAAACAGACAAAAAAAAGCCCCCTGACGAACGCACGGTTCGTCAGGGGGCTTCTACGCCGGGTCCTCAGGCGGACATCGTTGTCGGGCCGTAAGGAATGGAGTCGATACTAGTGCGCCGAAATTCGCGTTGTCAACGAGAAATCAAAATAGTTCGGTGCGCTTCGTGTCTAGTGCGAGTGACGCGGCACCTCCGCGCCCCGGCAGCCCACGAGAAAGTCGAAGTCACAGCCTTCGTCGGCTTGCAGCACATGATCGACATAGAGCTTGCGATAACCGCTCTGGTCCGCGGGCGTCTCGGTCTTCGCCGCCTTCCATGCTGCGAGCCGAGTGTTGATCTCCGCTTCGTCGATATCGATACGCAGCACGCCTTGCATGGCATCGAGCTCGATCCAGTCGCCGTTGCGCACGATAGCCAGCGGACCGCCCGCGCGCGCTTCCGGTGCAACGTGCAGCACGACGGTGCCATAAGCGGTGCCGCTCATGCGAGCATCGGATACGCGCACCATGTCGGTCACGCCTTGCGCGAGAATCTTGGGCGGCAAACCCATGTTGCCGACTTCAGCCATGCCCGGATAACCCTTCGGTCCACAGTTCTTCATCACGAGCACGGAGTCTTTCGTGACCTCGAGTTCGGGATCGGCAATTCTCTGCTTGTAGTCGTCGAAGTTTTCGAACACGACCGCGCGCCCGCGATGCTTGAGTAACGACGCCGTCGCCGCCGACGGCTTCAGCACCGCGCCATTCGGCGCGAGATTGCCGCGCAGCACGCACAGGCCGCCGTCTACCACGAGCGGTTTGTCGAGCGGCCGGATGACTTCGTCGTTATAGAGCGGCGCTTCCTTGCAGTTCTCCCAGATCGTGTGGCCATTCGCGGTGAGCGCGTTTGGATGCGGCAGCAAATTCGCTTCGCCAAGGCGCCGCAGCACCGCAGGCAAGCCGCCCGCGTAATAAAACTCCTCCATCAGAAAGCGGCCCGATGGCTGAAGGTCGACGAGCGTGGGCGTGCCGCGTCCGACGCGCGTCCAGTCGTCGAGTTGTAGATCGACGCCAATGCGCCCCGCAATCGCCTTCAAGTGAATGGCCGCATTGGTCGAACCGCCAATGGCCGCGTTCGCGCGGATGGCGTTCTCGAATGCTCCACGCGTGAGGAGCTTCGACAGTCGCAAGTCTTCGAGCGCCATGGTGACGATACGCATGCCGGACAAATGCGCGAGCACATAGCGGCGTGCATCGACGGCAGGAATCGCGGCGTTGTGCGGCAAGGTCACGCCGAGCGCTTCGGCCATGCACGCCATGGTCGATGCGGTGCCCATGGTGTTGCAGGTGCCCGCCGAACGCGACATGCCCGCTTCCGCCGACATGAATTCGTGAATCGATATCTTGCCCGCCTTCACTTGCTCGCTCAGCTGCCACACGACCGTGCCCGAGCCGATGTCGCGTCCGTGATGCTTGCCGTTCAACATCGGCCCGCCTGACACGACGATGGCCGGCACGTCGCAACTCGCCGCGCCCATCAGAAGCGCGGGCGTGGTCTTGTCGCAACCGACGAGCAGCACGACCGCATCGACCGGATTGCCGCGAATGGCTTCCTCGACATCCATGCTCGCGAGATTGCGTGTGAACATGGCCGTGGGACGCAGGTTCGATTCGCCATTCGAAAACACCGGAAACTCGACGGGAAAACCGCCCGCCTCGAATACGCCGCGCTTCACGTGCTCGGCGAGCTTGCGGAAGTGCGCATTGCACGGCGTTAGTTCGGACCACGTATTACATATGCCGATGATTGGCTTGCCTTCGAACTCGTGATCGGGAATGCCCTGGTTCTTCATCCAGCTTCGATACATGAAGCCGTTCTTGTCCGCGGTGCCGAACCAGGCGGCCGATCGAAGCTTACGTTTTGGCTCATCCATGTCTTTTACCCACTCTTTGAGAGATGCTGGAAATAGCATGACTATTGCGCCTCATCTTACCGGGAAAACGCTAATCGAAACGTGCGTGAACGCTGCATATAGTTTGGCTAATTCGGCGAGAGGCAATGCTGCAGCGAAGCAAACCGAGTGCTTCGAGCTTCACCACGCCGAACCTGAGAGCGCGATGAATCGAAGAAATAGAACAACGTCGGAGCTGCACGAGCATCCCATCATTTGACGCAAACCCGCACCACTCACTATCTGAACATGATCGACGATCAGTCGACCCATCGACCAACGAGAAAGGGCTAGGAGGAAGACATGGCGCATGATTCAAAAGACGCGGAAGACAACAAGAGCACGATCAACAACGGCCGTCGCGGCCTCATGCAGGGTGCGGGTCTGGGAGCAGCGCTGTCGCTTCTCGGCGCGGCCGGCGGCGCGGGCGGATTGATCTCGTCGGCGCAGGCCGCGGAAACCGCATTTCCGCAGCACAAGAAATGGAAGATCGTGTTCGTCAATCACGTGACCACGAATCCTTTCTTCGTGCCAACGCAATACGGCATTCAGGACGCCTGTTCGCTGCTCGGCATGGATTATCAGTGGACGGGCTCCGCCACTTCGGATGCAGGCGAAATGGTGCGCGCGGTGAATTCCGCCATCGCGGCCAAGGCGGATGCCATCGCCGTTCCTATCGTCGATCCGACCGCCTTCGACAAGCCCATCCAGGCCGCGCTCGATGCGGGCATCGCCGTGTTCGCCTATAACGCCGATGCGCCGCGCGGCAAGACGAGCCCGCGCCTCGCGTACATCGGGCAGGACTTGTATCTCTCTGGCTATCAGATGGGCGAGCGTATTGCGAGTCTCGTCGACAGCGGCCTGGTGGCGCTTTTCATCGCGACGCCGGGACAGTTGAACATCCAGCCGCGCCTCGATGGCGCGAGCGACGCGATCAAGAAGTCCGGCAAGAAGATCGACGTTCAGACGGTCGCCACCGGCGCCACGGTTAACGAAGAGCTTTCGAAGATCAAGGCGTTTTATCTCGGCCATCAAGATCTGAAAGGCATGTTCGCGGTCGATGCAGGCAGCACGCAAGGCGTGGCGCAAGTGATGAAGGAGTCCAACCTGCCGTCGAAGGGCGTGCACGGCGGCGGCTTCGATCTGTTGCCCCAGACCGTCCAGTTGATTCACGAAGGCTTCCTCGATTTCACCATCGACCAGCAGCCTTATGTGCAGGGCTTTTATACGGTCGTGGAAGCGTTCACGTTCCTGGCTTCCGGTGGACTCGTCGGGCCGGCCAACATCAACACGGGCCTGAAGTTCGTCACCAAGGGCACGGTCGAGCCGTATCTCAACACGTCGACGCGCTATGAAGGCAAGTCGACCAAGCCGCAGATCGTGCCGATGAACGGCGCGATCAAATCATGATGAACGCGGTCAACGAACCGCAGAAGACACAAGCTCCCGCGCGCGTTCCACGGCCGCGCGGGGCCTTGTTGTCTAACTGGGCGGCGGAGTTGCGCATCCTGCTCGTGGCCGTGCTGTTGTGCGCGTACTTTCAGGTCATCAATCACGACTTCCTTTTGAGCAACGCGAGTCTCGTCAACCTCTCGCAGTTCATCGCGCCGGTGGCGATCATCGCGTTCGGCGAAGTGATGCTGATGATCGGCGGCGACATCGATCTGTCGGCGGGCATGGTGTTCGCCTTCGCGCCGTTCATGATGGTGTTCGCCAACGACGCGGGCGCGCCCATGTGGCTCGCGGTGATCGCGGGACTCGTCGCGGCGGCGATCATCGGCTTCGTGAATGGCGCGGTGACGGTATGGCTGCGCCTGCCTTCATTCGTCACCACGCTCGGCACGCTGTTTCTCATCAACGGCATCACGTTGACGCTTTCACGTGGCACGCCGGTGGCCACGCCGGGCGAACCGGGCTTCGCTGCCGTGATGGGCGGATGGGGCTATAGCGAGATCATCTGGACGGTGGCGATAGGCTTCGTCATGCACGTGCTGTTACGTCATACGCGATGGGGACTGCATACGCAGGCGGCCGGCGCGAACGCCATTGGCGCGAGCGAGGCCGGAATTCAGGTGAACCGCCTGCGGCTCGGAAACTTCGTTCTCGCCGCAGTGCTCGCGGGCTTCACGGGTATTCTCGAGGGCTACCGCATTACGTCCATCGACCCGCAAGCAGGCGGCAACCAGATCATGTTTCTGGCCGTCGCGGCGGCCGTGATCGGCGGCACCCCACTGACCGGCGGCTCGGGCACCATCGTGGGCGGGCTCATCGGCGCGGCCGTGCTGGGCATTCTGAACGATGGCTTTACGCTCATCGGCATCAACGCGTTCACGTTCAACATCATTCTGGGCGCCGCCATTCTCGCCGCGATGATCTTCAACATCCATATCGGCCGCGTTCGCCGCAAGGGAGGCCGGGTATGAGCGATGTTTTGCAAACCGCCCCGGCGAGCTATGCGCTGCGTGGCGACAACCTCGTCAAGCGCTTCGGCGCGGTGACGGCGCTCGATGGCGTGTCGTTCTCGCTCGGCTCCGGCGAAATTCTTGGCGTGCTGGGCGACAACGGCGCGGGCAAGTCCACGCTCGTCAAGATACTCACGGGCTACCATCAGCAGACCGATGGCAAGCTCGAGATACACGGTGAAGAAACCTTGCTGCGCTCGGTCGATCATGCGCGTTCGCTCGGTATCGAATGTGTGTATCAGGATCTCGCGCTCGCGAATTCGCTGAGCATCTATCACAACATGTTCCTGAATCGCGAGATCGTGAAGCCGGGCCCGTTTCGTCTGCTCGATCACAAGCAGATGCGCGAGCGCGCCGCGCAATGTCTCGACGATATCGGCGTGCATGTGCCTTCCGTCGATCTGCCCGTGGAGCGTCTTTCGGGCGGCCAACGTCAAGCTATCGCGGTGGCGCGCGCCGTCAATTCCAACGCGAAGATTCTGTTGCTCGACGAACCGCTCGCCGCCATGGGCGCACGCGAGGCTGCGCTCATCATTGATCTCGTCTTGCGTCTGAAGGAGAAAGGCGGCCTGCCGATCATCATGATCATGCACAACTACGCGCAGACGCTCGATATCGCCGATCGCATCATCCTGATGCAACGCGGACGCGTGACGTATGAGCAGCGCAGCGCGAATACGTCGGTGGCGGAGCTGATGGAAATCGTGCGGCGGGAATATCGCGCGATGCGGGCGACCACCGCGTAGCGGACGCAACGGACGCAACGGGCGCGACTTCAGGACATCGGCCGGATCGATATGGACTACCGGAACCCGGCGAAACGCAAGAGCATGCACGGACGGATCGTGCAGGAACTCGGCATGCAGATCGTGAGCGGCGTGTTCGCGCCGGGACAACGTCTGCCTGCCGAGCCCGCGCTCTGCGAAACCTATGGCGTGAGCCGTCCCGTGCTGCGTGAGGCAACTCGCGTGCTGGTGGCGAAGGGACTCGTCGTCTCCAAGCCGCGCGTGGGCAGCGTGGTGCGTGCGCGCGACGAATGGCACATGCTCGATCCCGATGTGCTCGTCTGGACCGTCGGCAATCTCCGTGAAGGCGAGTTCTTTCGTTCGCTGATGACGGTGCGGCAGATCATCGAGCCTGCCGCTGCCGCGCTCGCCGCCATCTCTGCAACGAACGAGGATATCGAGCGTATCGGCGCGGCATATAAGAGCATGGAAGCTGCGCAGACCGCCGAAGAACTGCTCGAACCGGATCTGTATTTTCATCGCGCGATCATGTCCGCGACGCACAACGACATGCTCGCGTATATCGGCAATATGCTGTCGCTCGCGCTGTCGGAATCGATCAAGCTGACGAGCCGGCATCCGAACACGCATGCGCTGTCGCTGCCGCGGCACAAAGCCATTCTCACGGCAATAGCGCATCGCGATGCGCTCGCCGCGCGTCAGGCGAGCCTCGTGCAACTCAACCACGCGCGCGCCGATGCAACGTCCATTCTGGGCGGCGCAGCCCTGGAACCCGAGCGGCCGCTGTCGGGTTAAGTCAGGATGTCGGTCGCTTTGTGATCCCTATCCACGCCATCGATGAAGAACACCGCGCTGCTCGCGTGCTTCGTGCGTAGCGGCAGGATGCGTTGATAAGCGTCGGATTCGTACCAGGCGCGCACTTGCGCGAGATCGGGAAAGGCGATCACGATGAGATCGCCTTTCCACTCTCCCTCGCGCATTTCCGGGCGTTCACCGTGAATGATGAAGTGACCGTCGAAGGGCGCGAGCGTCGCATCGATCGCTTCCAGGTATTGAACGATATCCGCGCACATCTCGACTTCGTGCAGTTGGCCCACGGCGTATGCGGTCATTCGAATGTCTCCCGTTTGATGAGGTGAAGACATCTTCGCGTGCGCCGTGCCGTGCGTCGATTACCTGAGAGGTAAGGCGTGACCCGCGCTTTAAGCCGATGCAGCGACCACCGCCACCGACGCCTCGCTCGTCAGCATCAGGAAGGTCAGCGTTTCGCGCAGATAGAGTTGCACGGTCGTGTCCGTATGGCTCGTATAGCCTATGGAGAGGTCCTGCCCGAGATGCAGTTCGTAGTCGCCACCGCGCGTGGAAAGCACGCAGCCGCCTTTGATGGCAGGCGCCCAGATGAGATCGCCATCCACTATGCGCTTGATATGCTGGATCACCGGATAGCCTTGATCGCTGGCTTCGGCGAGCGCCGTGTAGGCATCCGCGCCTAGCAGCACCGTGTACGGACCGTCCACGCCCGCAAGCCGCAATTTCTCCAGCGACTCACTAATGGCACGCGGATAGTCGCTTACGTCGGCAGGGAGTGTCGTCGCGTCGTTGGACGATCCTTCGCGGATGCCCGTGATGTCCGCCGCGCCGAAACCATCGAAAATGGCGCTGTCTTCGGCGATAGCCAGTTCGCTCGCCGCCGTCTTCGCGGGCTGCCAGTCGCCGTCGTTCGAACCGCGCTCCACGCTGTCGATCGATTCGCGCTGCAACGTGAAAGGCACCGTCAGTTCGATGAGCGTCCTCACGTCGTAACGCTTCGCGCTCACGCCCTTGGCAGGCGATGCAATCGCCGTCTGATGTCCCGTTCCCACGCCCGAAAGATCGACACCGCCGGGACCTTTCACATCCACCACGCGCCGGCCGGCAAGCGAGCGCTTGAAGGTGCGCGCCACTTCCGCTTCGATTTGCGACCATGCCGCGCTCGAAATGGGCGCGAGCTCGCGATGCAGGTTATTCATGTCAGGACTGTCCTTTGAGTGAACCGATGTTCAGTGAGCCGTCCGCACGGCTCGGCGTTGCATCGGAAGAAGACGACGATGACGATGCGGGCGCGGGTTGCGCGGCGGGATCGCGGTCGGCGAGTGCTTCGAGCAAGTCGGCCGACGGTACGAAGAACAAGCCGCCCGTGACGGCGTGACTGAAGTCGAGCAGCCGGTCGTAGTTGCCGGGCGGCCTGCCGACGAACATGTTCTCCATCATCTGCTCGGTGGGCGCGGGCGAACGCGCATAGCCGATGAAATACGTGCCGAATTCGCCCGCGCCGGGCCGTCCGAAGGCCATGTTGTGACGCAGGATTTTCACTTCCTGGCCGTTTTCATCGAGCGTGGTGAGCGAACTGTGCGAGCACGAGGGTTTCACGGCTGCGTCGAGTTCGATATCGGACAGCTTCTTGCGGCCGATGATCTTCTCCTGCTGCTCTACCGTCAGCGCGTTCCAAGCGGCCATTTTGTGCAGATACTTTTGCACGATCACATAGCTGCCGCCCGCAAATTCCGCATCTTCCTCACCTATGATCGCGAAGTGCTGCGCCGCGCGGCCCGATGGATTTTCGGTGCCATCCACGAAGCCGACCATATCGCGCAGATCGAAGTAACGAAAGCCGTGCACTTCATCGACGACGGTAACGGCATCGCCGAGTGCCTCGAGCATTTGCGCGGCAAGCTCGAAGCACAGGTCCATGTGGTCCGCGCGGATATGCAGCAGAATGTCGCCGGGCGTGGACATGGCGCGCCGCTCACCCGAACCGAACTCGCGGAACGGATGCAGCGCGGCCGGGCGTGGCGAGCCGAACAGCGAGTCCCAAATGTCGGAGCCGAAGCCGCACACGCAAGAGAGATTCGCGGTTGGAGCCCGCGTGCCAACTGCGCGGACCAGCGCGGCGATATCGCCGCACCAGGAGCGCACGGTGTCGCCGTGCTCGCGTCCGTGCGCCACCGTGGCGACGATAAAGATCGCGCTGCGCGAAATGGGGTTACAGACAGCTTGCGATTCCGGAATCTCGTTGGGCATCTGTTCTATTCGATTGCAAGGAATGATGTTGTCGTAGGCGAAGCGGCTTCAACCGACGCGCACCACGACCGCTCCGGGCCGATGCTCGAGTTCGTCGTTGAACCAGGTTTGCGCGCGCTCGCGCTCGGCTACGTCGGAGTGGGAAGGATCGTTGAGAAAGCGATGCCGGATGGTGCGACGCGCCCACTCTATGCCGTCGCGTAGCGCTTCGTCGACGGTGCGCCATTCCGGCTGCGTGGTCTGCGGCCATTCGTCGATGACGGACGCGCCATCGCGACGAACGTCGATATCCGCGACCCACGCTTCGCGCTCGTTGCGCTTGGCGCGCACGGAAATCTCGAACCCTGCATAAACGTCAACGGCTGACTCCATGGCTTCCTCCACTCGGCATACATGGACATGGTTGAAGTGCGTCGTGCCGCCGTCTTTTTCCTGCTGATGACAGAGCGGTGAACGAAATTCTAGATTACAACAAGTTCGTGAAAATGACGTTGAAACGTGCACTCGGTTTGTTGCCGCAGCCCTATCGAAAATCATTGTACGGATGGACGCATGATTTATTTCTTCGTCATCCGAATCAGTTTCGGCGGGAAGGAAGCCGCCTTCGATTCACGCTTTCATTGCGCGACCGGAATCCATCGCGTGTCACTTCGCGCTTGAAAGAGCCCTTCGTGTATCTCGACGATGAATGCGAACGTCAGTCTAGCCGTCGTGTTCGTTGGCGGTGCGCGTCTCGTTGCGCAAGTGCCGCCAAAGAAATCAGGGCGACAAGACGATGAAGCGTTTTGTCATTCCCTCATCGTGCTCGCGGTGTTGATTGCGTTGCTTTCGATGAACTCGCGGCGCTTGCCGTCAGCGCTCATCGACTGGGCTTCGAGAGCGATTGAAGTGGTCATCGACGAAGTCGTGTGCTGAAACGACTCCGTCTCGACTGAGGTTGCTTACTGCTCGTCGGTTGGCGTGGTGGCTTTGCGCGACCGGCTCGTGCGTGACGTCGTTTTGCGCGCTTTTTTTACGGGCTTCGGAATGTCGGTTGCATCGCCAGGCTGCACGAAAACGCCTGTATCCGAGGACGCGATAGCGCTTTCGGCAGCGGCCTTCTTTGCAGCGGTCTTTCGCCCGCCGCGTCGGCTCGCTGAGGGCTTCTTCTCGGTGTGAGATGCAACGGTGGGTTCCTGGTTGATCGGGGCAGCGGGTTCGTCGGTGACTTCAGACGCGTCGTTATCACTCGATGCGCGACGCTGCGCGTCTCTTCGGCCATTTCGCTTGCCCCGCCCGCGTGGATAGCCCGTGGGTTCGTCGGCCAGTGTGGACGCGTCGTTGTCAGGCGACGCTTGCACGCGCTCCGACGCGTCTTCGCGACTATCGTGATCGCCGGGTACGACTGCGTGGCCCACGACTTCTAACGTGTCGTCGTCAGCCGAAGCGCGTGCGAATTCGGGCGCAGGACGCTGCGAGCCTCGGCGATCATTCCGCCTGCCACGTCCACGCGAATGGCGGCCCGAGGGTTCGTCGGCAATTGCGAGCGCGTCGTTGTCGGCCGACTCTTGCGCGGGATATTGCGCGTCTTCGCGGGTATGCTCCGTGAATTCATCCACGATTTCGAATGTGTCGTCATCGGCCGAAGTTTGCACGGCCTCCGCAACGGCATGCTGCTTGTCCTTACGGCCGCCACGCTTATCGCGTCGGCGCTGATTGCCCTGAGGCTCCGCCACCGATGCCACCACCGCTTCTCCCTGCCCCGCATCCGCGCTCATCGTCTGGGCCGCACGAAAGACAAAAGAGCCGGACTTGTCATCGCGACCGACTTCCAGCAGACCGCGCGAACGCGCCTCGTCGAGCAGATTCCCAAACGCGCGAAAGCCATAGTGCGATTCGCTGAACCCCGGCTTGCGACGCTTGATCGCACTCTTGAGCACCGACGCCCAAATCTTTTCGCCCTCGCCTCGCTCGGACACCAGCGCCTCGAAAGTCTCCACGGCGATCGCGACCGCCTGCGACTTGCGCGCGTCGGGCTCCTGCTTGGGCTGCCGGTCGGCATCGGCGGGACGCTTGGTTGCCACGTTCGCCTCGCGTTTGGCGAGCGCGCGCTGCTGCTCGCGCACGAGGTCGTCGTAGAAAATGAATTCGTCGCAATTGGCGACGAGCAAGTCGGAGGTCGAGTTTTTCACCCCCACGCCGATCACCTTCTTCGCGTTCTCGCGCAACTTCGAGACGAGGGGCGAGAAGTCCGAGTCGCCGCTGATGATGACGAACGTATCGACGTGCGACTTTGTGTAGCAAAGGTCGAGCGCATCGACGACGAGCCGGATATCGGCTGAATTCTTGCCCGACTGCCGCACGTGCGGAATCTCGATCAGCTCGAAACTTGCCTCGTGCATCGCGGACTTGAAGCCCTTGTAGCGATCCCAGTCGCAGTAAGCCTTCTTCACGACGATGCTGCCTTTGAGGAGCAATCGTTCGAGCACGGGCTTGATGTCGAACTTTTCGTACTTCGCGTCGCGCACGCCGAGCGCGACGTTTTCGAAGTCGCAAAAGAGCGCCATGCTGACGCTATCCTGATTCGCGGGCATACAGCTTCCTGGTGAGACGCGGGAGCGCTGTCCCGCTGGCATCGGTCACGCTGGCTTCAAGCCCGCTCTGACCTTCTTCATCTTGTTGAAAACGTGCGAGCAAAATGCATCCGCGACCACGCGATTGACGGTGAGGATATTGTCGGCGCTCAGGGTTTCACGCGAGACGCCCTGCTTCTCGATGAGACGCTGCGGAATCAGTTGACTCACGAACGACTGACACAGTTCGCGCCGCAGCGGCGCATCGGCGGCTTCGAAAAACTCGCGGCCCGCCTTCGTCTCTTCGCCCATCTTTGCGCGGGCCGTGTCGTTCTGAGCCTGGATGCTGGCTTCGAGTTGCGCTTGCGCGTCGGTGTGATCGCGGCGCGTCTTCTTGTCGTCTTCGAGTTGCTTCGCCTTGATCGACGCCATCTTGCGATCCGCCTCGCCGATCCGGTAATTGCCCTCGAGCGCCTTGAACAGATAGCCGCGCGGACTGACCGTGACCTTGCCTTCGTTCAGCTTGAAACGCGTGTATTCGATAGCCTGCTGAAGACGCTCGTCTGTCCAGAGGTCGCGGCGGCTCGCGAGGCGCTCGAAGTCGGGGGTGTCGAAGGCGAATTCGTTGTGGAGCACGAGATACATCGAGTCCTGAATGCCGGCTCGGGCTGCATCGGCGCCCTGCTTCTTCGTGAAGCGAAAGCGAATCTTCAGCTTGTCGCCCGATACGCGTTCCGCATTGGGTTCCCAGCTGACATCGAAATCAGATACTTCATTGAGCTGATCGATGGCGGGTTCGAGAAAGCGCTTCTTGAACTCCTTCACCTCTTTTCGCGATTCGCCGACCTTGCCGGGCCACTCGATCACTTCCGAGAACGGAAACCATTCGGTCACGCCGTGCCCTTCGCAGGGAATCAGACGGTCGTAGATGGCGCGCGCAAGCGACAATGAAAATGCCGTCGATGCGCGCAAGCTCAGCCAATGCGCCTTGTACGGGCTGATCAGATACTTGATGACGCGCCCCGCCAGCAGAATGCAAACGACGTTGCGCTCGATATAGCAATCGCCGAGCAGACTGATGGTGCCCCACGAATCTTTCTCGGTGAGTTCTTCGATAGACGGCGCCGTCATGATTTCGACCCGCGCCCGTGCCGCCGAGCGCATTTGCGCGATCAGGTGGCTATGGTTGCGGCTGTCATAGCGCATCAGCCACTTGAAGTAGTTGATGTCGGCTGTGAAGGTGTAGACCTTGTCGTCGATCAGTTCATCGGGCGCCTTGGTGGCCACGATGAAGTAGGCGGCGTCCAGCACGCGGCGTGCGGCGATGCCGAGGCCACCGACCCGCGTGAAAATGTTGTTGCGCAGAAAGCCGATGTCCCTCGTGGACTCGCAAATAGCCGAGCCTTGCGAGGACATGTCTTCGTAGATGTCCAAGGCGAGTTGCTGCGGCGTAGCGGTGAGGTCCTGAGCTTGCATGCGTTTGGTTCGGTTCGATTCCCCGGCACTCTATCAGGCAACAAAGGCGTGTCAACACAAAAACCACCCCGGTTGCGAGCGAAGCGACCCGCACAAAAAGCACCCCGGCAGTCGGACGGCTTGCCCAATTTCCGACCCCCAGGCCACAATTTCCGCCCTGTCGTTCACATTTTCCGGCCTATCGCGCACAAAAACCGCCCTGTACAGCACAAAAAGCGTCCCTATCCACAGGGGTGATCTTTGATTCGAAACGGTTTTTCGGTCTCTGTTTGTAGGTTTGCGGGTTAAAGTTTACAAAAGAACATAACAAACCGGACTTCGAGGAAAATAGGAATCTTCGAATTTTGGTATATAAGTCCTTGAAATTATTGATTAAGTCGTGTCGCACAAAAAGCGACCCCGGGGTGGTTTTTGTGCAGCCGTTCTAAAGTGGACGATGTGTGCAGGCTTCATTGGTCAAGATTAGGCATTGGCGACAAAGTTTGACGCGTCTTCGGCGACGATAAGTCGCTAATAAACAAGGAGTTAGGCCGTGCGTGTGTCTGTGTGCGACAGGCTCCGATTTTCGCTACAACCTTGTTTACGCGTTATCGTGTATTCTGCGCTTCGACATCAAAACTAGGAGGAAGCGCAGAATGGCCAACGTAGGCACCCTACCGATGGAAGACCGCAGGGTCACGCTTCGCGAAGTCGCGGAGTTCGCCGATAACCTCGAACCCTTCTCGGACAATCTTCGCGAACAGATCCTAGCGCCTCGTCCGCGTAAACTTGCGCCGTATTACACGATCGGCGAGCTTGCGGAGATGTGCAATCTAACGCGGCAGCAGATTCAATATCTTGTAACCAAGGGCGAAGGCGGCTTGCCGCAAGGCACGCTCAACGGCAACGGCCGCAGCCGTACGTTCACGCTGCCCGAGGTTCGTCTGTGGGTGAAGATGGCGTCCGACATCTATCAGACTCGTCTCGCGGATGGTGAAAGCGATTTCCGAGGGAAAGTGCTGACGACCGCTCAGCTCAAAGGCGGCTCTGCTAAGACGACGACGACTGTATGTCTCGCGCAGGCATTGACGCTGTTGGGACGTAAGGTACTGCTCGTTGACTTGGATCCGCAAGCATCGGCTTCCGAGCTTTGCGGACTCTACGCCGAGAAAGAAATCTCCGGAGACGACACCGTGCTCCCCTACATATATGACCAGAATGTCGAAGGCGGTCTGGGCGCGAGCGTTCAGTCGACCTATTGGGATGGACTCGACATCATTCCAGGACACACGTTCCTCTATGGCGCGGAGTTCTTGCTGCCCGCGCGTCAGAAGACGATTCAGGGATATCGCTTTTGGGCGGTCCTCCGTGAAGGTCTTGAGCCTTTGAAGGCGCAGTATGACTACATACTGATCGATACGTCGCCGTCGCTCTCGTATATGAATCTGAACGCGTTGCTCGCAGCGGATGCGCTTGTCATGCCGATGATTCCCGAGAACCTCGACTTCATCAGTTCGCTCGCATTTTGGCGTCTGTTCTCCGATGTCGCGGAAGACTTTTTGCCCTATGAGGAAGACAAGGTCTACGACTTCATTTCGATCTTGTTGTCCAAGGTCGATTACGGGAAGACGTCTTCAGCTCCGGTCGTTCGTCAGTGGGCACAGAGTGCGTATGGACGGTGGCTCGATCCGTTCGAGATCCCGGCAAGTTCTGTCATGAGTGGAGGAGCTTTGTCCTTTTCGACTGCGCTCGATGTAGTGAGCACGCACTCGATCGCCAAGTCGCTTCAGCGTGTTCGTCAGCCGATGATGCAGTATGCCAAGTGGCTAGATGACATGTTCGTCAAATCCTGGAAGGAGTCGGCATGAGCAATAACATCAGAGAACAACTCATGGCCAAGACGGCCAACTTGCCGAAGCCGGCAGACTTCAAAGGCGAGACGAAGAAGGACAAGTCGGCGCGCGGTCCGCAAACCATGCCGGGAATTACGAGTGCCTTGGCGGCGGCCCAACTTCGGATTCAGGAGTTGGAGGGGAAGGGCGTCGAGACTGAGATTCCGGTGAGTGAGATCGTACCGAATCCCTGGCAGCCTCGTCGGCAGTTCAACGAAGCCAAGCTCTCGGAGCTAGCACGTTCGATTGATGAGGTCGGCTTGCTGCAAGCCGTTACCGTCCGCCGTTTGGGTGATGGGTTTCAGTTGGTTGCGGGCGAGCGGCGGCTTCGCGCTCACAAGCTGATCAATCGCGAGAACATCAGGGCGGTCGTGATCGAGTGTTCGGATCAAGACATGGCGGCGCTTGCGCTGATGGAAAATGTCACGCGAGATGATCTTTCCGATTATGAGATCGCAATCTCGATTCGACGGGCTGAAGCAGAGTTTCCTAATCGAACCCGACTCGCGCAAGCGATGGGTATCTCGCGTAGCGACCTATATCGTTTTTTGGCCTATGACGATCTGCCGGATTTTGTGAAGCGTGACCTTGATTTGAATCCGGCGGTGTTGGGTGCTTCATCGGCACAAGATACGGTTAATGCGCTCAAGAAGACCGGTGAATCTGGAGTGCGGGCCCTTGAAGAGTTATGGCCGCAGGTTGTGTCGGGTGATCTAGTTCAAACAAAGCTCGCGGCTAGTTTGAGCGCGCAGGCGGGACAGCGTGGTTCTTCTACGGATGCCGGCGGAAGAAGCATTTTAAAGATTTTTGCGGGGAAGGTTCAGGCTGGAAGCATTACCAAAGACGTGAAGGGACTTACGTTTAAGTTCAAGTCTGGTGTGATGACCGAGGAACAGGAAAGTCAGCTTAGGGAACATATTGGGAAAATGTTTTCGATTCGGTCGGAGTGATAATTGAGTCTCTTTAGCCCGCCGCTGGCGGGTTTTTTTTCGCACGAAGCTTTTACTTTAGCGGGAGCCATTCCAAAGTCGCATCGAAGTGTCCGAATTCGGACAGTGTTCGGAATACGCGTGCGCACTTCAGCGTACGAAGACATTTTTTGGAAGCGGGTCACCCTCGATCGGGTGCGGCGATTTTGGCTTCGCAGTCTCGTGTGCTTCTTGCGCATTGTCGACGCTTTAGAGCACGGAGGTTCTAACAATTTCTCGCGATGAGTGCGGAAAGGTTACTCGCCGTTGTGAGATGAATGTACACGCGAAATAGATCGTCTGTTTCCGCGAGGCAAAATGTTTCGACAGACGCTGCCGGCTCAGCGAGCATTAGCGTGGCGCCTGCCGGTGGTCCCCCTCCGCTACTCTGCCGGCGTCGATGTGGACGCTCGCAAACACTCTGCTGTCCAACAATACTTTAAGCAAATTCGAGTTGAAGAGACCTCCGCACCACCGGTACGAGGCGCCGTTTCGCTGGTACGAAGCAACAACTAATGAGCAATTCTAGCGAGCGCTTTAGTTAACGTGCAGCGCACTCCGCTCACCTTGCCCGCGCTTCTCATGACTGTCCGAATTCGGACAGTTTCGTCCGCGAACGAAGTTTGCAGATCGAGACACACGTGCCAGTCCACGATCGCGCGCCATCGCGAAGACACAATTTACGGTGCAGGACGGATGACGCCACGCTCGCAAAATCTCGAAGCATTGACATTGCGTGTATGCATAACTTTAGGCGATCGCGCTCCGACCGTTATGGGGCGCAGCTGCACGCCGATGATTCCGCACCACGGGCGAGGATCGAATGAGCGCTCTTGAGGCGCCCGACCTTGGGTGTCCGAATTCGGACAGGCAGCGAGAGAAGCTGATAAGCCTGATCTTGAGGCTTCTGCAACGCATTAGCGGACGCAGCAAAATGGCGCGATACGCGGATCAATTCGGGGTGAATTAGTGTCCGAATTCGGACACGCGCACATGGGCTTGTAGGGTTCTTTCGTCCAAGAGGCATGCATGGTCATCTTCTTGCGCGACTTTGACGGTGGCTTTCCTGATGCTCGCAGATTCTTCCCGAGTTTCGACGGCTATTAATCACCGGATCGCGTACGCGAAACAACAGGTGACTCACGCAATCCAGTGCATGTCACGGCATGTGAAATCACGGCGCTGCTCAGGGTTCATTCAGTGAGGCTGATGGGCATGCGTCGGCCTGGCTTTCATCTCGCGCAAGCGTCCCGGCATCGCCGGGCGATAAACAGATATGGCAGCGAAACCTTCTGTGGTCGGATTTTGTTCATTCGCGCGGCGGTAATTTCCCATCCGCGTTTAAAATCGCATTCCTTAAGCGCCGCTGCTTTTTTTGAGTACATGAGGCAGTGAGGTCGGATACCTGTCGCTGACGAATGCTGCCTAAGTGCCTTGGACTCCCAGTTGCCGTCTGATTGCGTCCACCTCCCTAACTGTCGGTCGTCCTGCCCGCAGAGACTTAACAATCGATCACAACGATGCCGACACTGCCGTGTACTCGGTGAATTTGCCAAAACTGGACGCGGTCCTCCCACGGGACAACAACGACTCCGGAACTCGAGAGCAGGCTTTCGAGATGACGTTTGCATGGTCGTGTAGCCGAGACGTTAATGCAGAGAGCGCATTTAAAAGTCGATGATGATATGTGTCGAATGACGTTGGGGATGAATGCTCATCCAAAGGGAGTACGGAAATTCAGGCGAGTGGACTGCTCGGACTTACTTCGGCGCTGTGTAAGTGACTGGACAATTAAACTCAAGCGCTGCGTTGGAGACCAATTTCCTCGGCGCTGATTGAGTCGAAGCGTGTTCGAACGCAAGCCCCAGGCGCATTCAACCTGCGCTCTGTCCGCTCCAACTGGCCAAAAGTGAAGGAAGTCCAAGCGTGCAATCGCAAATATGTGCATAACAGCAATATCGACGCTATCTCCGTAAAACTAAGTTAATGACGCAATACGCCGCGCAACTTGAGTTGCGCTCGAGAAGAGGGGAGGGGCGGCAAAGAGCAGCCGCATTTGGTTGGCTGGGTTCAAGTGTCTTTAACCTCCACGCCCCTCGCCGAATAAGGCAGCTAAGAAACACTATGAATCGACTCGCCTGTATGCGCACCGAATTTGACACGCACGGCTACTTCCATGGCGCGAGCTTAGCCGGCACCTCAGGTATGCCGCAGCATCACGGCGGGGGCCATGAATGCTTCACCGCATCAGAGAGACGAAATACCGCTGCACCTTCGTGGAACAGCAAGGCGGAAAGCGACTGGCGGATTTAGCATTCGATGACAGATGGCAGTCGGCGGCTACCTTTGCACAGCTTCGCATATCGTTGTAACGCTGCTGGGGGAAGCGCGAGACGCATGCCAAATTTGCTGAGTCTGTAATGGCCAGTCGATGGTTAAAAGAAACGAAGCTAGGCAGCGGCTAGTCGGCGACTAAGGCATGATCCTGCAGAGGAAGAAAGGCCTCTTAACAAAGGCCTGGCTAGCCGTCGATCGACGAACAACACCAGACCGGGACTCGCATCGCGGAATGCATTTGCACGCGTAGTCGGGTTAAACAATGATCACGATCAGGCGTCATGAACTCCACGCAGCAGAGAGTGCCGCGAAAGCCTCCAAACCGGCTTTACTCTCGACCATTAAACAGGTTTGCAGTCCACAATCGCGTGAAGAAATGCTGAGATGCATCTGCAAGCGCGACACAGTCGCGACCGTGAAACAATGTCGTCTCCCTGGTGGTTCAATTTATCTATTTTAAATCAGATAGTTAGGCGTATAAATGCAAGTTGTTTCACGCAACCAAGCAGCCTTTGGCCGGTCAGAACTAGCCGACTTGGCAAAACCTGAACGGAAAACAACATGCAAGCGCTTGATTTCAGTTCGACGTATCAAACAATACGCTTTTCGTATTTAAGTTTGAGAATGCGCAAGACGCCTCATATAAGCTCCGACGCAAATTAGCAACCGCTGATCGGCGAACCAACACATCTGCGGTTCAGCAAAAACAATCAAAACTCTCGCCGACTCGCGCCTCGGTGCTTCGGAAAGTTGGACACCAACAGCGACACACGCATCGGGTTTATTCAAAAAGTTCGTCGCAATACAAAGCCCTCGCGCGACGCTGATAAACCGCCGCTCACACCCAAGCACCCACCGAACCCAATCTGACCCACGAAGAATCAAAAGTCCCTAACCAAAGCGACCACCATAACCACGAACAGCAACAACGCACTCACCCCGTCGCCAAATCGCCACCCGCGCATACGTCATCAACCAACACGACATCAAATACGACAAACAACAACCCATCAAAACCGATACCCCACCGAAAGAAACGTCACGATCGGATCGAGCTTGATCTTCGATTCACTCCGCACCGTCCCCACCGCTGAATTCGTCGTCAACGTCGCTCGTGCCGACAGCCACATATAAGACACCGAAAACGCCGCCGACCAATGCTGCGTGAAGTTATAGGCAAAGCCCGCATTCACCACTGGCGCAAACGAACTGCTGATGTGCGCCGTCGTCGGTCCAGTCAGCGCGGTTCCAAATTGCGGCGAGTAAAGAAACACGCCATTTGACATCGCCGAACTGAGCTTTACATCCGAGAACCACACATAAGACGCGCCCGCGCCGACATAAGGCCGGAATTTGCTCTGCGCGCTCATGAAGTAGTACTTCAGCAAGAGGGTAGGACTCCACTCGCGCGCCGTGCCGAGCTCGCCCAGGCGTCCGAGGGTGCCGTTGCCATCGAGATGAAATTTCGGCGCCACGCCGGCGACTCCCTCGACCGCAATGTGATCGGTGAAGAAGTAAGCCGCCGTGAGTCCGAGCGTGTCCGAGTTACTGACGGAAGCGCCCGCGCCCGGCGATGTCATCGATTGTCCGAGCGCCGAGATGTTGAACGGATCGCTCGAATCCTGCGGCGCAAAGTGCATCCAGCCGGCGTTGAGCTGAATATCCCCGGCGGCCTGTGCGTGTGCACCCGTCGCGCAAAGCGCCGCCATTGCCGCACATGCCATCAATTTGATCTTCATTCTGCTGTTCCAGATTCGGTTCGGATTACGGCCGAGCGCATCCGAACCGCTCAGGCAGCGCCTGCGGAACCGGAGCACCACAAAGGAAAGCAAGCCTCAAAAACAGCAGTCGAGGCTCACCTTGAAATACTCGTAACTCATCTCGATGCTGCGCTTGACCGCATGCACTTCATCGACGCCCGGCGCATTGCCGAGCAACGTCGCCACGATCTCCAGCGCTTCCCACGGATGCGCATCGTCGTAATGGGCGTGCAGGCTGAGCCAGCGCATCGCCTTGCGACGCATCGACGGCGCAAAGCTCATCGCGTAGGTATCGGTGCTGCAGACCAGCGTGGACCATTCGCCCGTGACGCCTTCGATAGCGAAATTCGTCGCGGCGATGCTCGCAGCCAGCGCATCCGTGCTACTGCTTTTCCAGCACCAGTGGCTGAGCGCATAAGCGAGCGACGGGCCATTGCCCTTCATCAACGCGCGCTTGCTGACATCGTGAGCCGCGGCCCAATCGACCCAATAATCCGCATGGTTTTGCTCGACGCGAATGTTGCGCGTCAGATAGCGACGCGCCAGATCTTCGCCGCGCGAATGTCCATAGCGCAACTTCTGCAGATTCATCGCCATGTATTGCGGAAACTGCTCGACGACCGGCCAGCCGTTCACGAGGAACGCTTCGGCCTGACGCGGTTCAAGACGCGCTTCACGCATCGCCGCGAAAATGGGATGGTCGACGACCCGTTGCTTGGCCGCATGTGTTTCAGCCAGGACATCCGCGAGCCATGCCGGATAGCTGGCAATGTCCTTGAGGTCACCAACCCGCTGAAAAGTGGGATCCAAAACTCCTCCTAGTTGATCGCAAGGAACTCGACGTTCTGCGCCCAGAGAGCCGGGCGGCCGACGTGAAAGCCCTGAACGAAATCGACGCCCATCGCGGCGAGTGCGCGCAAGATCGCTTCGCTCTCGACGTATTCCGCAATGGTCAAGCGTCCCATCGAATGGCCGATATCGTTGATTGCCGCCACCATGTCTCGGTTAACGGCATCCTTCAACATGTCCTTAATGAATCCTCCGTCGATCTTGATGTAGTCGACCGGAAGATGCTTCAAATAACCGAACGAGGACATGCCCGCGCCGAAGTCGTCGAGCGAGAACTTGCAGCCGCGGCTCTTGAGTTCGCGGATAAAACGCGCGGCCGTCGCGAGGTTGGCCACGGCCGTCGTTTCCGTCACTTCGAAGCAGATCGACGAAGGCGCGATATGGCTGACCGCGAACTGATCGTTCAAGAACTGCAGGAAGCGCTCGTCGCCAATGGAGGCGCCCGAAAGATTGATCGCGTACTGCACGCCCTCGTGATTTCCGGTCTTCGCGAGCACCGCGAACACGGCGCGCACGACCCATCGATCGATGGCGGACATGAGGCCATAACGCTCGGCGGCCGGCATGAAGAAGTTCGGCGGAATGATCTTGCCGCCTTCGCCCACCATGCGCAGCAGCACTTCCACATGCCGTGGATGCGACTCGCAGTGCTCGGGCGCAATCGCCCGAATCTCTTGCGCGTAGAGGCAAAAGCGATTGTTGGCGAGCGCGTCCTTGATGCGCCCGCACCACGACATCGCGCTTGCATGGCGCGTGAGTTCCGCGTCGCCGCGCAGCGCGAGATGAACGCGATCGCGTCCGCGTTCCTTCGCGAGATAGCAGGCAATATCGCCGAATCGCATGGCGGTTTCGACATCGAGTCCCTTGAGATCGACGAGGCCGATGCTCACGCTCGTCGATAACGTGTGCGTCTCGCACGACCACTCGAAAGCGGCTATTTCGCTGCGCAGACGTTCGGCGATCTGCAAGGCGTGGTTTTCGTGGCAGTCGAACATGAGCGCGGCGAATTCGTCGCCGCCCAGACGCGCGAGCGAATCTTCGTCGCGCAGACATTTTTTGATGAGCGCGGCCACTTCGCGCAGCATGGTGTCGCCGGCTGCGTGACCGTAGGTGTCGTTGACGACTTTGAACTGATCGAGATCGAGCATCATCAGCATGCAGGCGCGTTCGGTTGCGCTGTCCGCTTGCGGATCGAGCGATGCCGCAAGACGCCGTTCGAATTCCGTGCGGTTGAGCAGCCCCGTCAAGCCATCGTGCGATGCCTGCCACGAAAGGCTCGACACGTACTCGCGCTCGCGCGTCATGTTGCGCAAGAGCAGCACGACGCCGGTGATCGTTTCGGACGTATCGTGCACGAGCGACGTAATGGCCTGCACGACGGTTTCGACGCCATGCACGTTAGTCAAAATGAGATCGCCGCCCGGTTCTTCGCGATCCGCGCCGCGCAGCGCCTTCTCGATGAGATCGACAGGCCGTCTGTCCCATTCCCTGACGATGGTTACGAGATCCGTGAGCGGGCGCTTCACGCAAGCGGCGGCCTCGCGGCAAAGCAGGCGTTCGGCGGCGGGATTGATGAACTCGACCAGTCCCATCGGGCCGACTGAAATGACCGCTTCGCCAATCGACCCGAGTGTCGCTTTTGCGCGCGCCTCGCTTCGACGCAAGGCGTTTTCGGTGGCGATGCGTCCGGTGATGAAGCGCCGCGCGTACCACACCGACAGCGACACCAGAATGACGGCGACGAGCAGATTCAAGACGAACAAAAGCAGCGCGGTTTGCCGGAACGCGGCGCCGAGAACATCGGCGAAAGCGCGCGAGATTGGCGCGATGGACGCGTTGATGTTCCACACTTCGCCCGTCAAATAGTCCACTTCATTGCGCGCCGAAACGCCCGCCGCCTTTGCCGTGCGCAACTCGCGCGCGGCGACGGTCAACCGTTCGACGTAAAGATCGCCGCTCGTCCAGTAGCCGACGGCCTGCTCGAAGTAACTCGCGCGGCGAAACGTGCGAAAGACCCAGATCACCGAACCGACATCCGCAGGATAGACGCCGCTTTCGAGCAGCGCGGCGCGCGCCGTTTCGACATCGGGATGAGCACGGTCGAGCGCGAGCCGCGCGCGCTTCAAATTGAGCGGGATTGCAATCGAGCTTTCATATTGCCGATATGCCTCTTCGTCGCCCGTTTGCGCGTAGCGGATGAGATAGAACACGGCGTCTTTCTGGCCTTTCGACCAAGTGCTTTCGCCACCGATATACGCGCGCACCGACGACATGATCGAAAGGCTCGTCGCCACGAGCGTGAGCAACGAGACCACCACGGCCACGAAGGGCCATGTCGTTCTGAACAGCTGTCGATTGGTTCGGGAGGCCGCAGGCATATCGAGCCTTTCTTTTCCGTTTTATTCCGGGGTGGGGCGATGCAGGTTTTGCCGCATGGCAGCCTTCTTGACCTCCGGCTAAGACTTTCTGCGCAGGAAAAGTCCTGTCGCTTCGAGTACTAACGGCACTTTCGGCGCAGAGTTGAGGCTCTATTTCGCAAGAAGCATGAATGGGAATAATAGCCGCGAAGCTAGCGGTTTTTTTATTCGTAAGAAGAAATAGTGGCAACCGTTTTATCAGGCGGTAAGCCTTGCGAGGCGCGTCGTCCACGAGTGCGCGCTAAAAATGCTTCGTCCTCTTTAGCGAAAACACGCTTTGGTTCGCGCAACATTCACGTAAGCGAATCTTTATATGCGTGACGGGCAAGCTTAAAGTCCGGCGCCGCGTCTTGGACTTTATGAAGCGAGCTTTTATGCGTCCCGATTTGATGGCATAGTTCAGCACAAACATTCCAAAGGAACTGCGCCATGACGACCATCAAGCAGATTCAATCGAGAATACAAAAGCTGCAAAAGCAGGCCGATGCCATCATCGCAAAGCAGGCGCAGAAGGTGGTCGACCAGATTCGCAATCTCATGCTCGAGCATGGGCTCACTACATCCGACATTGAAAACGCCGCGCGCAAACGCAGACAGGGCACGGCGCTCGCATCGAAGGACACGAGCGATCAATCCGGGTCGGCTGTCAATAGCAAAGTCGCGGTCAAATATCGCAATCCGAAAACCGGCGAAACATGGAGCGGCCGCGCAAGACCGCCGAAATGGATTGCGAGCGTGAAGAATCGCAGCAAATTTCTGATCGATAAAAGCGAGGCTTTAGCGAGCAGTGTCGTCAAGACGGGCGCCAAAAAGCGCGCTTCCAGCAAAAACGCAGGCGTCGCGCAATATAGAGATCCCGAGAGCGGCGCGACTTGGACCGGACATGGCCGCGCACCTGGCTGGATCGCAAGCGCAAGCGATCGTTCTGTTTATCTAATCGGCAAAGCGGCTAAGACTGCTAAAAAAGCCGTGGAAAAGAAAGCGGCCGTCAAGAAAACCGCAGCAAAGAAAGCGGCTGTTAAAAAAACCGCCGTAAAGAAAACAGCGGCAAAGAAAACAGCGGCAAAGAAAACCAAAGCCAACGCGGCAAGCAAGACGGCACGCAAGGCGCCGACCGCGACAAAGCGCGTCGCGGTACCGCGAAAGAAATCGGCCGCGAGCAAACCGACTGGCGCGCTCGATCCGCAAAACGGCGCCGCATCGTCCACGCCCGAGAGCAACCAGGCGTCCGCGGCCTGAAGTCAACGAGCATCGCTGTCGCGCAATAGCGGCGCGTTGTCACTAAAGAACTGAAATTGTTTGCCGATAAGCAGTGCTGGTGCTGCATCGGCAAATTGCGTCGCAACACCGCAGCCGATCCGGTCCAACAACAACACAAACACAACGAGCGAAGCGCAAGTGCGACGAATCGGGCTTGCTTCCCTGCTGGCGGGTTTCTTGAGCCTGATACTGCTGTCCTTCGCGGGCTGCCGTCAGGACGACCGCGCCACGTCCGCTGATTCCGCGAATAACGCGGCGGCCGCGCACGAGGTCACGACGATCTCCGCGCTCGTCTGGGCTCCCGACTGGACGGAAGAAATGCTCCAGATCGCGGCGCAATTCAGCAAGTTGAATCCGGATATCCGCGTGAACGTGCAGTTCATGATCGGCAATTCCGTTGAAGAAAATATCAAGCCGCGCGTGGCATCGGGCAATCTGCCGGATTTCGTGAGCGTCAATCCAAACGCTTACGCCGCCGAACTGGCCGATCAAGGCATTCTCGCGGATGTTGGAAATACGGCGGCTTGGAAAGCCATGCTCACGCCGCTCAAGAGCGATTGGACAAGCCGTCAAGGCCGGCACTTCGGCATATCCGGCGGCGTGGCGACGACGCTCATCTATTACAACGAGGCGATGTTTGCACTCGCCGGCATAAAACAGCCGCCGACAAATTTCCGCGAGTTTCTCGCCGCCTGCGCGCAACTCAAACGCGCGGGATTCACACCGATCATGTGGAACGGCGGTTTTCCGAACATGCTCGGTAATGGTCCTTTCGGCTCCGGCTTCGCGGATAACGTCGTAGCCCGCGATCCGGCATGGAAAGCGAGAATCGCGGACGGTACGCTCGATCTGAATACGCCCGAAGTCGCCGATATCTTCTCGAAGATTCTTTTATTGCCCGCGCGTCACTACGTGCAGGACGGTTATATGGCAACCGATTACGACGAAGGCATCCGTCTATTCAAGGACGGCGAAGTCGCGATGGCGTTTCATGGAAGCTGGGCCGCCGGTCTTTTGCTGCACGGCAATCCTTTTGAAGTCGGCGTTTTCGTGCCGCCGTGGAATGCGCCGGGCAAGGAAGCGGTGCCGGTCGTCGGCAGCGAGACGGGCTTCGCGGTTTGCGAAACGGCGAATAAAGCGGCTGCCACGCGTTTCCTGGATTTCATCGCGGGCAGGGGCTTTTCGGTGATGCAGAGAAAACGCCGCAATATCGCGCCATTCACGCAGGCGTCGGACGCCAGTCTGAGCGATCCGAAAATTGCCGAATACACCGTCATGGTCAGTCATTACCCCGTGACATCCAGCCCGTATTATTCGGTGCTGCCGTCCAATTCGATCGAGCGGCTGCATCGTCTGATGCAGGATGTGCTGCTCGGAAAGATCACGCCCCGGCAGGCCGCGCGCCTCCTGGATGAGTCAGTCAAGAACGAAGCAAAGATGCATTACAAATGAGCTCAATCCTCGGTTCGCTACGACGCGCGTTCGAATTGCTGTCTCTAGATCTTCTGAGACGCGTCGAGATTCGCTATCGCCTGATCGCGGCATTCATTCTGGTTGCGCTGCTGCCCATTCTGATTTCGGGCTATATCTCCTACGTGGAATCGACGGCCGCGATCAAACAGAATGCGGAGATGTTTTCGAAGGAAGTGGTGAAGCAGGTATCGCGCAATATCGCGCTGCGCATGGAGCAACTGGAAACGGAAAGTGCATTGCTCGTGTTGTCGGATCGCGTGCAGGGTGCATTGACCAAGGCTGCGAATGGCAGCGCAAAGGAACGCAGCGAAGCGCGGCAGGACATGACGCGCCTCTTGCTGGATCACTATGGTTCGCTCGGTTATATCAACCAGAAGTATTTGCTGGATCAGCATAACCGCATCATGGATACACAGGCGTTCGCGCAATTGTCGCGCGGCGTCACGCGTCTAGTCGCTCAGGTGCCCGATCGTAACGGACGCCCTTATTGGGGCAGTTATGACGACGGCGTCGGCCAGCAAAATCTCGGCATGGTGCGCGCGATCTTTGGCAAGAACAACAATCGGCAAATCGGGAATCTCGTGCTGGTGATTCGCCCCGAGCATTTCTCGACGATCTTCTCCGACGTCGCGCTCGGCAACAAGACCGAAATCTATGTACTCGATGCCGGCAACAACAAGGTGATCGTCCGCGCGGAAGGCGGCGCGAGCACCGATGCATCCGCCGCGAAAGACCTCGTCGAGAAGATCGCGCACACGCGGGATGGCGCGCAGCCGAACGGCTTCGTGCCCTTCGAAGGCTCGCGGCAGGACCGCTATTTCGCGGCTTACACGCGCATTCCCGGCACCAACTGGTTCGTGGTCAGCACCATTCCCGAGGAGAAACTGACCGCGCAAGTGCAGTCCGTGCGCAACCAGATCATGCTGGTCGGTATCTCGGGCTTTCTGCTTTCGATCATCCTCGCGTACTTCATCTCTTACAGCATCTCGGCGCCGCTCAAGGACCTCGTGCGCAAGATGAACGATGCCGGCACCGACGCAGGCGCGCCTTCGCAAGACCATACGGACGACGCGAAAGACGAACTCGGCCGGCTCGCGCAACGCTTCGAGAAAATGCGCGAAGCGATCAAGCAGAAGATCCAGAAGATCAACGAGATCAACACGACGCTCGAACAGGCTGTCATCGAACGCACGGCGGAACTGGTGACGCGCGAACAGGAATCGCGCACGCTCATCACGAACTCGCCGGACACGATCACGCGATACGACCGCAATCTGAGGCGTATCTATGCCAATCCGGCGTTCTGTGCGTGGACCGGGCGCAATCCTGGCGAACTGCTCGGCAGGCGGCCTTCCGAAATTCCGGGCGGTCCGAACGCGCAACTCTACGAGGAACGCGTACGCGAAGTGATTGCGAGCGCACGAAGCGCGCAATTCGAACTGCGCGCGGTGACGAGCGACGGCGAGGAGCAGTGCACGCACTTTCGCCTGACGCCGGAAATCGACTGGTCGGGCAAGGTAATCTCCGTGCTCGTGGTGGGCCGCGATATCTCCGAGCGCGTGGCTTTCGAAGCGACCATCTGGAAGCAGGCCAACTTCGATGCGCTCACGCATCTTCCAAACCGGCAGATGTTCCTGAGCCGGCTGGAATACGAAGCGCGCATGTCGCGTCTGTCGGGGCGGCGCATGGCGCTGATGTTGATCGACCTCGACCGCTTCAAGGAAGTGAACGACTCGCTTGGTCACGACACGGGCGATGTCCTGCTGATCGAAGCCGCGCGCCGCATCACGTCCTGCGTGCGCGGCACCGATACGGTCGCCCGTCTAGGCGGCGACGAATTCACGGTGATCGTGCCGAACGTGGATGAGGACAGCGAAAGCATCGAAGAGATGGCGCGCACGATCATCGACACCTTGGCGGAGCCGTTCACGCTCGGTCCCGACGAGGCGTTCATTTCCGCAAGCGTGGGTGTGACGTTTTATCCGGACGATGCGGGCGAACTCGACGTGCTCTTCAAAAATGCCGATCAGGCGATGTACGCGGCCAAGAACGCCGGGCGCAATCGCTTCAGCTACTTCACGCCCGACCTGCAAGTGGCGGCGGAAAAGCGCCTGCGGCTTACGAGCGATCTGCGCACCGCCTTGGCCGAAGAGCAATTCCGCGTCTACTATCAACCGATCGTCGATCTCGCGACCGGGGAAATTCATAAGGCCGAGGCGCTGATTCGCTGGCTGCATCCGGAACGCGGCACCATCAGCCCGCTGGAGTTCATTCCGCTTGCCGAGGATACGGGGCTGATCGTGCCCATCGGCGACTGGGTGTTCAGGCAGGCGGCGCATCAGGCGCGCGACTGGCGCGAGCGCTTTCATCAAGACTTCCAGATCAGTATCAACATGTCGCCGGTGCAGATTCGGCACGACAGCCAGATTTGCACGGAGTGGTCCGACTATCTCGCCCGCCACGGCATGTCCGCGCAAAGCGTCGCGGTGGAGATCACCGAAGGTCTGTTGCTGCATGCCGAAGCAAACATCGACGAAAAGCTGCTGGCTTTCCGCGATGCGGGCATCCGCATTTCCATCGACGACTTCGGCACCGGCTATTCATCGCTGGCTTATCTGACGCGCTTCGATATCGATTATCTGAAGATCGACCGCTCGTTCGTGCACAACCTCGATTCCGACCGCGACAACCAGGCGCTTTGCGAAGCGATGGTCGGACTCGCGCACAAGCTCGGCCTGAAGGTGATTGCCGAAGGCGTGGAGACGATCGAGCAACGCGATTTCCTCGCGGCCGTGGGCTGCGATTTCGCGCAAGGTTTCCTGTATTCGGAGCCCGTGCCGCCCGCGCAATTCGAGCTGCTGATGTGGCCCGACGCGGTGATCGTCGACGTTTGAACTCCACGAAGCGCCGGATAAACGGCGTGAAAAAGCCCCTAATCGGCGAATTGGTTTTCATTCGAGAACGTTAGAGTGCGATGCAAGAAACCCCCGTTGCGTCGCCAGACAGCGCAACGGTTCATCGCAACCGTAACGAGCATTCGACCGATCGTGAATACATGGCATGTAGCGCCGCTGCCCGCGAACGAAAAAAAGAGGCTGCGATTATTGCGGAGTATCGACGTGCTCGATACGCCGCCAGAAGAAGTATTCGACCGCATTACGCGCGTCGTCGCGGAGTTGTTGCAGGTGCCTATCGTGCTGGTGTCGCTCGTCGATGAACACCGGCAGTGGTTCAAGTCGCGAGTAGGGCTCGACGTGTGCGAAACCGCGCGCGACGTATCGTTCTGCTCGCATGCGGTGCATTCCGAGGCGCTTCTCGTCGTCGATGATGCCCTCGCGGATGAACGCTTCGCGAGCAATCCGCTCGTCACGGGCGAGCCCTTCGTGCGCTTTTATGCGGGCGTGCCGCTGCGTTCGGCCGAAGGTCTCGTGCTCGGCACACTCTGCGCTATCGATACGAAGCCGCGCACGTTGTCGGCCAATCTGCGTGCCGCGCTGTGCGATCTGGCGGCGACAGTCGAGCGCGAACTCGTGCAACGCGAAGCGGCCCGCGATACGCGCGAAGTCCAGGAGAACGACCGCCGCCGTTTGAGGCTTTCGGAAACGCGCTTCCATACGATCTTCCAGCAGACGCCGACGGGCAAGGCTATCGTCGATCTCGACGGGCGCTTCATCGAAGTGAATCCGAAGCTGTGCGAGATCACCGGCTACAGCGCGAGCGAACTCGTGCACATGACCTTCCAGGAGATCACGGAAGAAGCGGATCTTGCCGCCGACTTGCAACTCGTCGCGGAACTGCTGAGTGGTGCGCGTCAAACGTATTCGCTTGAAAAACGCTATCGCAAACGAGATGGCGGCACCGTGTGGATTCACCTGAGCGTCGCGCTATTGCGCGATCACGACGGCACGCCGAGCCACTTCGTGAGTGTCATGCAGGACATCACGAGCCGCAAACATAGCGAGCAGCTTTTGCGCGACTATCAGCAGGAACTCGAACGCCGCGTACTCGAACGCACCTGCGAACTGACGAGCAGCCGCATGGCGTTGCAGACGATCACGGACAACCTGCCGATTCTGATCGCTCACGTCGATGCGAATCTCTGCTACCGCTTCAACAACGAGGTGTATCGCGATGTATTCGGCTTCGATCCCATGGCGCTGCGCGGCAAGTCTGTTCGCGAGACCGTGGGCGATGAAGTTTTCGAGCGCAGTTATCCGCTGTTCCAGCGCGTGCTGGCAGGCGAGCGCGTGACGCATGAGGATATCGTCTACAACGTGGAATCCGGACGTGTGTGGAGCGCGACTTATATTCCCGACATGGAGCGCGGCAAGGTGGTCGGCTTCTATGTGATGTCGCAGGACATCACGGAGCGCAAGCAGCGCGAGAATCAAATGCATTCGGAAATCATGCTCGATGCATTGACCGGCCTGCCGAACCGCCGCGCGTTACAAGAGCAGCTGTCGCTGGCGGTGCACTCCGCGCGCGATGAAGAAATTCCGTTTGCGCTCTTCTTCATGGACCTCGACGGTTTCAAAGCCATCAACGACCAGTACGGTCACGACGCGGGCGATGCCTTGCTGAGACAAGTCGCGCACCGCCTGAAGAAAGCGACGCGCGCGACCGATCTGGTCTGCCGCCTCGCGGGCGACGAGTTTGTCTTGCTGGCGCGCGACATTGCATCGGCGAGTGCTTGCAGCCGTATCGCGCAGGATATCTGCCGCGCTATCGGCAAGACGTTCGATCTGGGTCAGCGCGAGGCGCAGCTCGGCACGAGCGTGGGTATCGCGATGTGCGCGGCGGGTTATGCGACATCCACGGAAACGATGCTCGCGGAAGCCGACCGCGCCATGTACGAAGCCAAGCGCAAGGGCCGCAACGGCTTTCGCTTCGCGCCCATATCGGCCGAAGCCGAACTCGCGGCGCGGCGCGTGGCGGCCGTCAGCGCCGCGGCGTAGTTCCTCACAGCGCTGCGCTGGCCATGCTTGCCGGGCGATGCGAGCGCGCCGCATCCGCGACGCGTTTTGCATCGTCGGCAATAGCCTGCTGCGCGTTCGGCGAAAACTTCTGCTGCGTCATCAGGCTCTGCGCATTCGCGGCCTGACCGCTCGCGAGCAGATACAACGCCACATTGCTCATGGTCTTCGTGCTGTTCGGCGCGAGTTCGGACGCCTTCATCAGCGGCACGCGCGCGCCCTCCACATCGCCTGCACGCAGCAGTGCATAACCGAGATCGGAAAGAATCGGCGCATCGGTCGGGGCGAGATCGGAGGCGTGCGCGAATTGCGCGGCGGCCGCGTCGAAATCGCCTGACTGACCCGACAGCAAGCCCAGTCCACGATAGCCACGCGCGGCGAGCGGCGTCGACAAAAGCGCTTCGTACGCGGTGCGGCTCGCGGCCGCTTGTCCCGTCTGCCGCAATGCATCGGCGCGGCGCAAGGTGGAATCGGCGGAGCGGTTGAAGCGCTTCTCGTAAGCGTCGATATGCGCGAGCGATGCATAGAACATCCCTTCGCTCTGCATCTTGTCGATCAACGCCAGATACATACCAGGCGTGTCGGGCAACGCGCTCTCACGGTTCGTGCGTTCGAGCGTTGCTTCGTGCTCGGCCTGCGCGCCGAGACCATAGCCGCGATCCTGCTTCGAGGCGCATGCGCCAAGCAAGGCACAGAGAAGAATGGCGCCGATGCGCGCGTGGGTCGTGAAGTTCATGTCTGATCTCGTTGAAAAGGTTGGCCGCGTTACCTGTGTAAGCCGGCCAGCGAATGGAATACGGCGATGAAGCCCGGCCCCGCCGTCATGATGAGAAGCGCGGGCAAGAGCGTCAGCACCATCACGCCCGTCATCTTCACGGTCAATTTGCCGATGCGTTCGCGCAGGCCCGTGCGGCGCATTTCGCGCAGCCGGTCGCCGAATTGCCGCAGCGGTTCCTGCACCGCGCCGCCATGCTGTTCGATTTGAATCATGAGGCGCAGCACGGCGGCGAGATCGTCGCTTTCGTAGCTCGTGGCAAGGCGTTTCATGGCCTGCTCACGCGTGCGGCCCGTCGCGTATTGCCGTTGCGCGAGCGCGAGTTCCTGCGTGAGAATCGGCATCACCTTGGCAAAGTCGCTGACGATGACCGAGATGCTCTGATCGAGCGAAAGTCCCACGCCCTGAAGGATGCGCAACAGGTCGACGAACATTGGCAATTCACCGATGATCGACCGTTGCCGCTTCGTTGCCTTGCGCTTCACATACCACTTCGGCGCCATGAAGCCTACGAGGAGCGCGGCGAAGCACGTCAGCATGAAGCGCGAGCCGTGCACATTGCCGTGCGATGCGAACACGACGAAGGCCGGTAGCACGATCGATGCAACGAGCCGCGCGGCGAGAAAACGGGCGCGGGAGCTTGCATCGGTATGGCCGCAGCGGTCGAGCAGGCGGCGGTCTTCGTCGGCGACGATCATCCGTCCGAGCCGCGATTCAAGCCACTTCGAGCCGACGACATGAGCCATTCCCGTGAGCGAGAAAAAGCGCGGAAATGGTCGCCGATTTGCGTCGTCTTTTTGCACGGGCGCACTCTGACGGTCGAGCGCGCGTTCGAGCACGCCGGACGCGCGGCGCGAGCGTAAGGTCCGCGAGAACGCGTTCACGCCGATAAGCACGCAACCGAGTGCGGCGGCGACGGCGGCAAGCGCGATAACGAATTGAGCGGGCACGATGCTGTTGTCCATGTGTTGTTTCAATCGCGCAGACGCGCGAGGCGATACAGCAGGAACGCGCCGAGCGTCTGCAGAGCGAACGCGCCGTAGACGAGCTTCTTGCCGAGCACGTCCGTCCACATTGCATCGAAATAGGCGGGGTTCAGCAGGATGATCGCGGCGCCGAGTCCGACCGGCAGCGAGCCGAGTACCCACGACGAAAGCCGCGTCTCGGTGGATAGCGCGACGAGTTCACGATCCGCCTGTTCGAGATCGCGCATGAACGCGGCCATGCGTTCGAGCATTACGTCCGAGCGGCCACCGAATTTGACCGAGATGCGCAACACCGAGCCGATCAGTTCGAACTGCTCCACGCGATACATGCGCGCGACGGCCGTCAACGCCTGATCGATATCCGCGCCGCCCTTCAGACGCGGCATGACCTGTTCGAGGCACTCGCGCAATGGATCGTCGGCGGATGCGGCCGCGCCCTGAAAGGCCGCCGGAACGCTATTGCCGATGGTCACGAGCCGCACGATGCCTTCGAGAAACGAAGGCAACTGGCGCACGATGCGCTGATTGCGTTTCTGCGCGCGCCACGTGAGGATCGCGTAGAAGCCGACCGCCGACATCGCGATGGCAACGAGCGCCATCACCATGCCGATACGCGTCCAGCATACGAGCGCCGCCACGCCAGTGAACGCCGCCCACATGGTGAGCGCCGCGCGCGGCTTGCGCACGCTTGCGCGGTGAAAGAGCGCGCCGAGTTCGCCCATGACGCGCTCTATCGCGCGATGAACGTCGCTGCGCGGCGCGACGGCTTCACCCGCTTGCCGATGCTGCGCTTGCGCCACGCGCGCGGAAAGCGGCGGCAACGGTGTCTGCGTACCTGCCGTTTGCATCTGACGCGTGAAGAAATGCTGCGCGAGGCGTGCGTCGCGTTTTTGCAAGCCGCGCATCCACAGCAGCATGCCGCTTGCGGCGCACAGCACGGCGATCATGCAGACGAGTGCGACTCCGCTAGACACCGAAGCCTCCGCTGAAATTGAAGCGGCCTTCTTGCGGCGGGAAGTCTTCGGCGCGCGTCAAGGCGGCAAGCGACTGACGGAACTTCGCGAGCTTCGGTGAATGCGGTTGCAGTCCGAGCGAGGCCCAGTTGTCCGTATCGACGCCATCCGCCGACGTGACCGCTTCATAGTGATAAAGCTCTTGCGTCGCGATGATGTCGTCGGACAGGCCGGTCACTTCCGTCACCGAGAGAATGCGCCGCTTGCCGTTCGAGAGCCGCCCGATTTGCACGATGAAGTCGATGGCATTGGCGATCTGCCGGCGCAAGCTGGCTTCGGTGCCCTGAAAGCCGGCAAAACCCGCAAGCATCTCCAGTCGATAAAGACACTCGCGCGGCGAACTCGCGTGCACGGTTCCCATCGAGCCATCGTGGCCGGTGTTCATCGCCTGAAGCATTTCGAGCACTTCGCCGCCGCGCACTTCGCCCACGATGATGCGGTCCGGCCGCATCCGCAACGTATTGCGCAAGAGATCGCGGATAGCGACGACGCCCGCGCCATCGAAGCCGCCCGGACGGCTTTCGAGCCGCACCACATGCGGATGATTGAGCGACAACTCGGCCGTGTCCTCGATAGTCACGACGCGTTCGTGCTTCGGAATGAAGAACGCGAGCGCGTTGAGCAGCGATGTCTTGCCCGAACTCGTGCCGCCCGAGACCAAAATATTGCAGCGCGCTTCGACGGCAGCCTTCAGCACCGCCGAGATGTTTTCATCGAACGTGCCGTTGGCTAGCAGATCGTCGGGACGCAAAGGGTCGCGGCGAAACTTGCGGATGGAGATTACTGGTCCGTCTATCGACAACGGTTCGATGATCACGTTCAGGCGGCCGCCATCGGGCAGACGCGCGTCGACCATCGGGTTCGACTCGTCGAGCCGTCTGCCGATAGGCGCGAGAATGCGCCGCACGATACGCAGCAAATGCGCATTGTCCGCGAAACGCACGGGCACTTTTTCGAGCATGCCGTGACGCGAAACGTACACGTCGCTATAGCCGTTGATGAGGATGTCTTCCACGGCGGCATCGGCGAGCAAGTCTTCTATCGGGCCGAAACCTGCGAGCTCTTTAGTCAACGCGGCGGCGACCAGGCGCACTTCGCTTTCGTTGAGCGGTATGCGCCGTTGCCGCACGAAGCTGTCCATTTCCGTATCGACGAACTGTTGAATCGCCTGACGCGACCAGCGGCCGAACTCGGCGCCCAATTCCTCGATGCGCGTAAGCAGATGCTCGTGCGCGGCGCTCGCCACATCCTGGAACTGTTGCGAGTGAGCGAAGGCCACGGTTTCGGGGCCTGCTTCGCTCGCGAAGGCAACATCCTGATCGAAGGAAGAGATCATCGCTTAGGCTCGCTTGAAAAGTCTGGCCGACAAACGCGCGAGGCTTGCGGGCGCGACATCGTTCGACGCGCGCACGGGCTCTCCCGCGAGTTGCGCGGCGAGGGCATCGACGGCGCGGACGTAGGGATCGGCGGGCGCGGTATCGCCGAGCAATTGACCTTGATTCACCGCGCGCACGAGTGCTTGCGCACGCGCGGGCAACGTCGCCACGAGCGGCAGCCCAAGACGCGCGGCGAGCGCCTCGGGTCCGAGATTGCAGGCCGGATCGTGCTTGTTGACGATGAGTTCCGGCTTGCGATGACTCGTGCTTTCGGCATCGCGCGCGCTTTCGAGCGCCGTGCAAAGACTCGCCGCCGATACCGCCGACGCGATGTTGGCATCGCAGACGAGCCAGAGCGTGTCGGCCGCTTCGATCAGATGGCTCACGAATTCGAGATTCGAAAAGCCACCGAGATCGACGACCTGATGATCGAAGAACGCGCGCAAGCGTTCGAGCGTTTTGACCGCGGCCGCATAAGAGACGGTGCGCATCTCGGCGAGATCGGCGGGCAGCGTCATCAACGCAAGGCCGCTCGCGTGACGCGCGAATGCGGTATGCACGAAGGTTTCATCGAAGCGGCGCAGGTTGTGCACCGCGTCGTGAAAATGCAGTTCGCTGCGCGTGTCGAGCAGCAGCGTGCTGTCGGCGGCGGGCAGGCCGAGGTCGAGCAGCGCCGCGCCCTGGTTGCGTTTGCCAAGGCGTTTTTGCAGCAGCACCGAAAGGTTTGCCGCGAGCGTGCTGACGCCCGCGCCCGTGCGTGCGCCGAGCAGTACCGTGAGCTTGCCGCGCCTTGCAGGCGCGCTCATTGCCGATGCTTGCGCCATGATGCGGCTCACCATGTCGAGCGCGCGCAAGGCGGCGATCTGCATGGCTTCGGGCGTCGCGTGGCGCGGTTCGATGTCGAGCAGATCGCGTGCGCCCGCGCGCATTGCGGCAAGCGCGATTTCACCGACGGCTTCCGAACCGAGCGCGATCACGGGCAGCAATGGAAACGCGCGATGAACCTCGGCGACGAGCATCGTGGCTTCCGCGGGCGTATCGAAGTCGATGAACACGAGCGCGGGCGCGGCCGATGCAATCTCTTGCACGAGTTGCGCGGCATCGGTCGAGGCGAGCATGACTTCGCCCACCGTGGCGAGCGCGGCGGCGAGACGCGCGATGCGTCCGGGTTGCGCGCTTGCACACAGAAGTCGAGGGCGTGCGCGCTCATCCGCCGATACGGCTTCAGGCGCGAAGCTTTGCGTGGCTGCGGTCATTTGGAGAATCCCGGTGCTTCGTCATCGGATGCCGCGCCTGCCGCGAAGCTGCGCCACACGTTGCCGTCGCGTTGCTCGGACGCGCCCGGCAACGGCGGCACGGCTGCGCCCTTCGCGATAGGCGTGACGAGATGCGGCGTGACGAGAATCACGAGTTCGCGATCCGTCTGCGAGTACTGCAAAGTCTTGAAAAACGTGCCGATGATCGGCAGATCGCCGAGCAGCGGCACCTTGCTCACGTTCGATGCGGTCTCGCGATCCACGAGTCCGCCGATCACGAAGCTCTCGCCATCGCCGAGTTCGACGGTGGTTTCGGCGCGGCGCGTGGTGAGCGCCGGCACCGAGACGCCATCCAGCGTGATGGCGTGTGCGAAGTCGAGCTGGCTTGCTTCGGGCGCGACCTTGAGCGCAATGCGATGCGGTCCGAGCACGGTCGGTGTCAACGTGAGACCCACGCCATACGGCTTGTACGTGATGGTCGTGGTGCCGAGCGACTGCGGCACCGGCACGGGAATTTCACCGCCTGCGAGGAAGTTGGCGCTTTGTCCGGAGAGCGCGACGAGCGTCGGTTGCGCGAGCACGCGCGCGAGATTATTGCTTTCCAGAAGGCTCAGATTGGCGAACAGACCACGCGAACTCGAATTGAGCAGCAGGTTGAACGCGGCGCCGATGGGCGAGGCGGACGTGACATCGAGCGTGCCGCCCGCATTGCGCGACGCGCTGCCGAGTGAACTCGGCGCGAACGTACCGAACGCGAAGCCAGCGTTGTTCTGCGAGAACAGGTTGAAGCCCGCTTCCTTCAACACCGACTTGCTGAACTCGACCACTTTGACATCGACCTGAACGACGCTCTTGGTGGCAACGATGGAGGTATCGACGACCGCGCCGTCCTTGCCCACCGATGCCTTCGCCGCCGCGACCGCGCGTTCATGCGTTTCCATCGTCGCGGCCGAGCCTTGCACGAGCGCCGTGTTGCCGAGCACGTTGACGGTGGGCGTCGCGCCATCGACGAGTGCCGCGCTTGCTTGAGACTCGACTTGCACATGCCAGGTGAGCGGCGTCTTGCGGCCTTGTTCCCACAGCATGACGTCGGTGTTGCCGGGCGCTTTGCCGACCAGCATCACGCCGTCGTTGCCCTTCAGCACGAGCACGTCCGCGACGGCTGGATCGCCCACGGCGACGCGTTGCAACGCGCGTCCCAGCATGAGCGGCTTCTGTGCGCCGCTGGTCAGTTTGATGGCTTCGGCTTGCGCGGGCGACTGGTTTGGCGTCGTCTGCGGCTTCTGTGCGTTCGGCTTCTTCGAGGACGCGTGCGAATGACGCGCTTCTGCGGGCGTTGCCGCAAGCATCGAGAGTGCGCAGGCGAATGCGATACGACGCGCGGCGCGGGAAAGAGGAAGTTGATACATGATCTCGATGGCCAATCAGGGGTTCGACACGGTTTCGCTATGCGAGCCGCGAATGACTTCGATGCCGCTCGCCGACGCGACCTTGCGCGACGCAACTGCACCGCCGGTTGCGAGCGCGGCGGGAAGCGGCGGGAGCATCGGCGCGCCGGCGAGCATTGCGGAAGCTGGTGGCGCAGGGCGCGATGTGCCGCCCGAAAGTGTCGCGAGCGAGACGCCCGCCGCAGCGCGCGCTATCGGCGACTGAGCGGATGCATTGCGTGCCTGCGAGTCCGTGCTGGCCGTATCGGCGGGGTTACGCAGCGCGAGCAAGAGACGGCCGCTGTTTTCTGCAAGCGTGAGCGTGTCGATGTCGTCGACGCGCACGCCGAGCACGGCGGTACGCGCGGCCGTTGCATGGTTCGTTGCGTTGGTGGCGTTAGCGGCATTAGTGGCCGCATCGCCCGCGATGACGCTGTCGCCAAAGCCGAGCACGCGCACTTTCGAAAGCAGCAAGCGTGCGTGGCTCGCGGGGATTTCTCCGTCCGTCAAGGAATCGCGCTTGAGCACGACGAAGACATCGACGGCATCGCCCGGCTTCACGAGATTGTTCACCGCGTTCGATTCGTCGACGCGAATTGCGATTGCGCGCTCGCCCGGTTCGATAGCCGCCGTGAGTCCGCCCGCGAGCACACCGTCGGTCAACGCGCTGCCAGCCGGAACGCGTACAACCGGCACACGGCCGAGCAATATGGATGCCGAACTAAATGCACCCGTGGGCAGAACGGCTTGCGTCTGCATGGTGAGATCGTCGGCGGTGAGCGCCTTGCCGGGCAAGAGATCGTGCGCCGCGACGATCACCGTCACCGCGGGCGAACCAGCCGGCATGACGAGTGGCGCGCGTGGCGCGGGCGCGGCGCGCGTCAACGTGACGGCATAGAGGCCGAGCAGTGCAGCCAGCGCGAACAGCGCGATTGCAATGATGCGGGAAACGTTGGCCATGACATCGGTTCTTCAAAAAAAGTCAGCGTTCAAAGCACGCTGTCGGGATTGAGTTGCACGCTCGCGTTCGCCGTGAGTTTCGCCGGCAACGCTAGCGATAAAAGCGGCAGCGTCGGTACGAGCGGATTCGATGCGTAGTCGTAAGACAGCGCGACGGCGACGCATTGCATCGTCGTGTCGTAGGTACACGGCGCGCGGCTTGCCGTACACGTCGATGCAGAGCCGAGCCAGTTCTTCAGGCCGTTAGCCGTGGTGCAGGTTGCAGCTGTGCGTAGATCGAGCGCTTGCGCCGCGGTGGTCGCGCCACGCTGATAACGCAACGCGGCGCGCGCACCTTCTTCCGCCGAGAGCGTGAGCGACTGCTGCGCGACGAAGATGAGGCTATAGGTGACGATCGCGTAGAAGATGAGAAAGAAGAGCGGAAACACGATCGCGAATTCGAGGGCCGTGGCGCCTTCTTCATCACGCGCGAAACGCGGCACGAAGCGACTTGCGGTCGATTCGTCGTGCGTGTTTCGGATCGTGGTGTCGTTCATGGTTCTCTGCTCGCCAATGCTCTGTTATGTTCGACTGCTCATAAGTACTTAACGGTACTGAGTACCTGTCCTTGAGCGCGATAAACGCCTTAGAAACAGGCCTTATCGCTCAATTCAACTGGTACGAGAATGTCGCGTTGACACGCGGACTACGCGATGAACTTTCGATGGGCGCATCGCCTATGGCACGCGCCACCGAGAGGTCGATGTTGTAGTGCTTCGCATCCGAAATGCGGAAGCCGATGCCCACCGAAGACAAGCGACGCGGCGTCGGCGTACCTCCATGCAGGAAGATGCGCGCCATGTCGACGGATGCATACGGCGTGAGCGATTTCAAATACGCCCATTCGAGTGGCAGCGGCCGGTTCACTTCGAAGGACGCGCCCCAGCCCGAATCGCCCGACACTTCGCCCGGTTGATAACCCAGCGCGAAGCGCTGTGCACCGAACGAAATCTGTTCGGAGGTCGGCAAGGTATCTGGCGAGAACTGCCCCGTCATGGCGACCACCGTGCCGATCTTGAACGGCCAGTCGTTGGTCTGCGTGTAGGTGGCGCCCGTGCGCAGGAAGGTCAGCGAAACCGGGTTCTGCAGTTGCAGGCCGACGATGTTGCTTTCCGCCGTCTTCGATGCGCCGAGCACATCGAATGCCTTCGCTATCTGAACATTCACACGACGCGTGACGCCTGTCTGAATGCCGGTGTAGTCGAGCGACAACTGCGCGACGCGAATTTGCGAACGTTGCGTAAGTTGCGGATTGCCCGCGACAATCATGTTCTTCAAGCGGTCTTCGTCATGCGTGGCGTACACGGTCGCCGTGCCGAGCAGACTCTTCGAGTTGCTCAAAATGAACGGATAGATCGCCGACAGCGCGAGCTTGTCGTTCACCACCGTGCGTTCGATATACGAAGGCAGGCCGGGGTTATCGACTGGATGGCCGTAGTAGTGCGAGGCATCGACTTTCATTGCGAAGCCGTCGGAACCGACGGGCGCCATCGCATTGATGCCGTAGTAAGTCGAATCGTTGCGGCCCTTCGGTGCGAGCGCGGATGCCGTGATCGATTCGCCGAGTCCCAGCAGCCCGTTCTCCGTCGCACTGAAAATGCCCTGCAGCCCCGGATGATTCACGTCGATACCCGTGCTCACGTTGAAGCGCTTGCGCGTGACGTTGAGCTCCATCGTCGTGGCGCCGTTGGTGTTCTGCGGCGGCGCGACGGTGGCATCGATCTTCGCGCCGGGAATCATGCCGAGCACGTTGATATAGCGCTCGAAAGTGGCTTGACGCAAGGGACGGTCGGCGGCAATGCGCTCTGCGATCGCACGAATGCGCTTCTCGAGATTGCCGGGCTCGCCCTTGATCTTGATGTCCGATACGTAGCCCTCGACGATCGTCACGCGCACAACGCCTTTCTCGAAGGTCTGCGCCGGCACGAACGCGAACGAGAGTGCGTAGCCGCATTCCTTGTAGAGCGCGGTCACGCCGTTCGCGGTTTCCACCAGTTGCCCGATGGTGATGTCGGTGCCCACGAACGACGTGAAACGTTTGGCGACTTCATCGAAGGGAATCGACTTCACACCTTCGATCTGAATCGACGATGGCGTGATGTGCCGCGCGAGCAGCTCCTGAAGCTGTTGTTGCGGCGCCTTGACTTCGACTTCGACCGAGGGCGGTCGCGCCGGAGCGTTCACTTGCGGTAAAGCGTCGAGCGGGTTGCTGCCGACGCTCGAGCGCGGCGCGGCGGCCGGTGTCTGGGCGTGCGCAATCTGCGTCATTGCGAGTGCGGCCACGAGTGCGGTCGTTTTCCAGGTACCCATTTCAGTTCCGATTCTCTTCGTATGTCGTCTGACTGTTGATCGCGCGACGCACGCCTCGCAAAGTTGCGGTGATTTGCAGGATCGCGAGGCTGCGTGTCTTGCTTCGTGCTTCGTTGCTTCGACTTAGCGACGCAGGCCGCCGAGCGCGCCGCCGAGCGTCGTGGTGACGCCCGTCAGCAGGCCGCCCACGACGCCGCCGTTGGTCGAACCCGTGCTCGCCGTTGCGCCCACGCCAGCAGTGACAGTTGCCGTCGTGGTCGTGGCGGCGGCTGCGGGCGCGGTCGTCGTCGCGGGCGCGGTTCTTACGCCGCTTGTGACCGGCGCGAGCACCGTGCTGACCACGGTCGTGACCGGAGCCAGCAGCGAGGTCGTCGCAGGCGATGACGTCACGGTGTTGACGGTGCCCGCCACGGTGGATACGACACCGCTCACGACGCCCGCGACCGGTGTGGTGCCGGTTGCAGTCGTCACGCCGGTGACGGTGTTGCCAAGCGAAGTGCCGAGCGTCGTTGCCGGTTTGCCGCCGACGAGCGTGCCCGTGGTCGCGACCGTCGTACCGACAGCCGAAACCAGCGTGCCCGTGCTGGACGTGACCGGATTCGAGCTCGCGGTCAGCTTCTGGCCGCCCGCGGCGAGGTTCGAACCGAGCGCAGTCAAAAGACCAGCGGCAGGTGCGCCGACACCGGTTGCCGTGCCGACGGTCTGCGTCGCGGTGCCGATCATCGAGGTGATCGGAGCGATGGCGGTCGTCGCTTGCGTCGTCAGTTGCTGGACAGGTGCGCTGGACAACGCGGCCGTCAGATTGCCGCCGGTTTGCGAGACCACGCCGCCGACACCGCTCGTGAGCGCGCCAACGGGCGTCGTGATGGCGGCGAGCGGAGCAAGCGGGCCGCTGCCGAGGCCCGTGACGGCGCTTCCGCCGCTCGTGACGGCATCGCCGAGTTTTTGCACCACGCCGCCGACGCTCGTCACGGTCGTGCCGACTGCGTTCGGGTTGGAGCCAAGCGAGCCGATGCCATTGCCCACGCCGTCGCCGAGCGTCGAGACCGCCGCGCCCACGTTTTGCACGACGCCGCCAAGGTTCTTGGTGGTGCCGTCAGAAAGGCCGGGCACTTTTGCACCGCCAACAGCCGTGCCGAGACCGGTGACGGTTTCGCCTGCGGCGGTCACGATGTTGCTAGCCTTGTCGACCACTTGCGCGACCGGCTGCGGCGTGACGGTGGGCGTGCCGCCGTTGCCACCATTGCCGCCGCCACCGCCTCCGCCGCCGTTACCACCACCGCCGTTACCGTTACCGCCACCGCCGTTACCCCCGCCCGTACCGGTCTTGACCGTCGCGCCGACAGTACCGCCTGCGCTGGCTTCGATTGTCGTGGCGTTTGCGTCGGTGTTCGACGCGGTGCTGGTATCGCGTGCGCCGGTGGTGGGATGCTCCTGCTGCGTGCCGTCGGTCGAAGCGGTGGCAGCCGGATGGCTGGCTGCTCCGCCCGTCGATTTGTTGACCGAGCCCGAGCCCCCGCAGGCGCTCAACGCCAGAAGCAGGGCCACGGCCGCGGCTGCCCCGGTCATGCGAATGGTTTCGCCTTTGAGACTGGATGTCTTCATTTTTCTCTCAGATATATATTTTTGATTCGACGGCTATCCGTGGTAATTGCATCGAGCAAATACCGGTTTGAATGCCGCTTTTTAAAAGCACGTCATTTGCGCGCGGATGAAATCGGAGATTCGATTGCGCGTAAATAAACGCGCGCCGGCCTGCGGAATGGCTACAGGCGTGCACGGACCACCGCGACTTGTGATCGCGGTTCATCGACGGCAAGGCGCTTCCCGACGGAAATGGCGGGAGTACGACGTCCGGACTTAATGGACGGTCGCTAGCTTGGCCGTGATGCTGTTGAAAGTGGTCTCGAGTTGACCGGCAAGGCCGCCGACAGCGGTCATGATGCCAAGCGCAAGTACGCCGGCGATCAAGCCGTATTCAATGGCGGTAATGCCGCGCGTATCCTTGAGATAGCGCTTGAAGAAGTGCGTCATGATGATCCTCGGGTTCTACGTTTTGCTGTCTTCTGCCCGGTGCACGGGAGTCTTCGTCTGCATCGGTAGCCGCCTCTCTCAGTTGACGGATCCGAAGTTTGTGTGTGCGCAGACGCTTCGTCTAATGCCCAGGCCTCTCTAAGGCTCTGGTATTACTCTCGCCCGTATGTCGGGTGAGTAGAAGTAAGGGTTATCGAGTTCGGCATGCTGCTGGCGGAATCGCAACCTGACTTCATATTTTTGATTACGGCCGTCAACTTGAGGACATTAGGTTTTTTGTGGAAATTTTTGGACCGCATGGTTTACGCTTACTTCGTTTTTACCGATTAGCCGTTTTTAAAGACTTGTCTCGTTGTAAATCCTGTCTTTTGGCTTGAATCAGCCGATAAAACATATGTCGGCGCGCGTTGATTTGGCACGTGCGTCCGGATTTATGTTTAACGCGGATATTCAAAAATGAAACGGCTTATATTCAGCTTGATGTGCGCTGCGCTGGTAACGAACGCGGGCGCTGTCTTTTCGGAAGAGCAAGAACCGAGAATCGGAGATGCCGCCAGCGCGTGGTTTGCCATGCAGGCGCAGGGAAGCGCGTCGGCACCATATGAACCGATGCTCGGTGTCGAGGCGAGCGCCGCCCGTGCGCGCTACCTCAAAACCTTCGAAAAAGAGATTCCAGATCGGTTCGGATCGACGGTGAAAGACAGCGGCGCGTCGAACGGCGGAGGTTGAGCCTTATGGTTCGCGGCGGGGCGAACCGGGCGGCGTCTCGTTGAGCACGGCCCAGAACATCCCCAGATCGCTGATCGCGCGGAAGAACTCGGCAAGCTCGACCGGCTTCACGACGTAGGCGTTCACGCCGAGTTCATAGCTGCGGATAAGATCGTGTTCTTCGCGCGACGAAGTCAGCATGACGACGGGGATGGTTTTCAGCGACGCGTTCGCGCGGATCAGCTGCAGCAATTCGAGTCCGTCGATTTTCGGCAGCTTCAGATCGAGCAGGATGACGGCGGGATTGCCCGGCACGCGTTCGCGCCACTCGCCATCGCCAAGAAGATAGTCGAGGCCTTCCTGGCCGTCACGCGCCACCACGATGTCGTTGGCGAGATGGGTCTTTGCAAGCGCAAGCAGCGTGAGTTCGAGATCATTCGGGTTGTCCTCGACGAGCAGGATCGGCTTGAACATCATGGTCTCTGCGGTGGCGGCTCGTGAGGGTGCGCGCATTATGGCGCAAGTGGCGTGTGCTTCAAACCGTTGTGCAACGTTCCGTCCGCCGTGTTTGCATAACAAGCCGCAAGACCCGGCAAATACGCCTCATATCAAGTTACTTTCGGTCAATATGACGGCCATAGCGGCGTCACGGATTGCATCGCATGCACGTTCTGCGTTAAAAGAAACGATGCCCGCTGAATCTGGAATCATTCTCAGACGAGCGCGGCCAAAGCAAGCATGCAAATCACGACTGGGAGACGGGGACAATGAGGGTTCGCGCAACTGTGCTGGTGGTTCGCCATGACGCGGTGTTGCTCGTCAGGCAACGCGGTGGCCCGTGGTATCTGCCGGGCGGTGAAGTAAGGCATAACGAGTTGGTGATGGCCGCGGCGATCCGCGAACTGCACGAGGGAACCGGCGCCGAGGCGAGCGCGGCGGCCTTTATGTGGCAGCACGTATCCGCGCAGCATCTGCACCACGTTTTTCGCGTCGCCATTCCAGCGGATGCTCGGCTGTTCACGAATCCGGGGCAGGGCGTCGACGAGGTGCGCTGGGTCAACATCCCCCTGCTGCACACCATGCCGGTTACGCCCGGCACCAAGGCGATCCTTGCACGCGCCGCCGGTATCAACGGCAGCGTGGGCCGTGCACCGCCGTGGGCGAACAAGGGTTTCGGCGCGGGCAGACCGGCCGACTTCTGAAGCCGGCGCGGTCCGCCCGCTCTCTGCATCACCTCGGGTTGCTCTGCACGAAGCTCCGGTAGGCCCAGTACGCGTCCTTCTGCGTCTTGCCGTCCGCTTGCAGCATGCCGTAGTTGCCTTCGCTGTCGTCGTATAGCTCGTACGCCTGGATCGACTGGATGTTGTATTTCGACGCTACGCTCACGAACTGCGCCATCATGTCATTGCCCGTCAGATACGACGCGATCTGCTGATCCGAGCCATAGTTCGGACGCACGCCAAACTCGTTGATCCAGATCGGTTTGCCCATGTTATGAAGCACGGCGAGCACATCGTGACAGCCCGTGCCGCCGCATGCGTTCGTGATGTCGCCTTCATTCGAATACCAGTGCCATGCGGTGATGTCCCAGCTGACTGTCGGATGGCCCCATGTGCCGTCAGGCTGCGAGCCGTCCGCGAGCATCTGGTAGAACGAGTAGTGCAGCCACGTTCCGCCAAGCACGATCTGTCCGCCGCTATCCACCGAGCGCACGCCCGCAATTAGGCCGCGAATGACACCGCGTGCAACCTGATACTGGTGGTTGTTGTACTGCTGCCAGAAAACGCCGTCGACGTTGCCATTCAGCGTATTGGCTTCGAGTTCGTTGGAGATCTCGTAGTACGGGTAGTGATACGCGTTGGCCGTTTGCTGGCCGAGCGTGAACGCGGCGTTGTAGGCGTCGTCTTCGCTGTTGAAGTCGATACCCATCATCATCACGGGATACACCGTCACGCCGCCGTCGGCCATCGTCTTTGCAATGCCGGCGAGCTTCGTCGCGGATGCCTGGTTGTACACCTCGTTGCGATAAATCTTCGCGCCCAAATCCTGCAATTGCGACAACTGTTGCTGCGGGCTGGATGCGTCGTAGGCGCCGCCGCCGTTGTTGTGGCCGTTCATGCCGTAGAAAATCGAACCATTGTTCGCGGCTTTCGACGTGGCTTTGAGCTCGGACGCGCTCTTGCCCGTGGCGGCATCCACCGCGCTGTCGCTGCTGCCGCCGCATGCCGCGAGCAACAGGCTCGTCGCGACGGCTGCAGCGATAACCGTGGCCTTAGGCGTGGCGAAGTAAGGAAAAACCGGAAGCGATGTAAGTTTCTTCATAAGATTTCGGCGTACTAATGAAAATATGGGCGTCCATGCGCGAAAAGGCGCTTGCCGATGCTGCATGCGGCAGGATGGATGCCTCGACGACCGCCAACTACATATCCCATTACTACGGGATGCGAACGGTCGTTAGCAGAACGAACCATTCGTTTCTGCAGTTGAAAAGGGGCTGACCTGCGCCAGACGGATAAACGTTGGCGGGCAACCGCGGCGGCAATACGTATGTGCTGATGCGGCTCATGCCTGCCGCTGCCCGACGGATGACAGCCTGTGAAGCGCATGTCTTCAAAGGCTCGTCGAAGGTCGTGCAAGACGGTCGAGGAGATACGCGCGGAGTCCGCCAGTCATGGCAGCCCGCCCGTGTACCGCACTGCAAAACAGCAATGTTGCTGTTGAAGATTTACCGATCTTTCCGCTGCTTCGGCAAGGCTTGCCGAAACTCCTGCAGCGGTCGAAAGAGTACTGCCTCCAGAACTCGATGTAAACCGATGTCACATTTTTTACGCATTATTCCGTCACCGACCAGCCATTTTTGCTTGGTCATATCATCAGTTGGAATCTGTTAAATCCGGTAATTAATAAATCGGAAAACTAATCAATTTACCAAATGGCCGAGATGTATCGACATCGTTACATTTGAGAATTGAATGATGCGGGAAGGAATCGTCATATTGCTTACATAAGCGACCGATAAGCTTCCCGGCGCTGTGAGACCTTCACGCGCTTTGCGGGAGCCAGATCATGTCGACTTCATCACGTCGCTACTTCAGCGTGGCGCGCTTCGCTATTTGCGCCTGCGCAATCGTTGGCCTGAGTGCCTGCGGCGATTCGAACTCGACCGACATCAAGCCGCCGGCATCCGTCTCAGCAGCCAGCAGCGAAGCGCCCACGACAAACGCAACGAGCGATCTCGAGGACTGGGCGAAACAAGCCACGTCCGGTGCTCCGGTGCAAGCCGAGCAAAGAGGTATTGCGCGGGCTTCATCGGAAGTGCTCGCAACCCCGGTGATCCATACGGTCGACTAGCATCCCTTCTACTTCCCCACTACTCAAATGACGAAGAACCGACGTGAATTTCTGCGCACGGCGATGGAGGCCGCAGGCGCAGCGGCAGCGCTCAACGTAATGCCGCTCGGCATTCGCCAGGCGCTTGCCATTCCAGCGAATCAGCGACATGGCTCGATCGAGGATATCGAGCATATCGTCGTGTTGATGCAGGAGAACCGCTCGTTCGATCATTACTTCGGAACCTTGCGCGGCGTGCGCGGATTCGGCGATAAAGCCGCCGTCACGCTGCCGAACGGCAAGCCGGTTTATCACCAGCCTATCGCGGCGGGTGCGGGCGAAGTACTGCCGTTTCATCCGGGCGCATCGAATCTCGGCTTGCAGTTTCTGCAGGACTTGCCGCATGACTGGGTAAGCGGACAGGGCGCGTTCCATAACGGTCTTTACGATCAGTGGGTGCCATACAAAGGCACGACGACGATGGCGCATCTGCGTCGCGACGACATCCCGTTCCACTATCAACTCGCCGACGCCTTCACGATCTGCGACGCGTATCACTGCTCGACGAATACATCCACCGATCCGAATCGCTATTACATGTGGACCGGTTATGTGGGCAACGACGGCACGGGCGGCGGGCCGGTGGTCGATAACGCAGAAGCGGGCTACGGCTGGTCCACGTTTCCCGAAGTGTTGGAACGTGCGGGCATCTCGTGGAAGGTCTATCAGGATCAGGGCACGGGACTGGATTCGAAAGGTTCGTGGGGCTGGACCGACGACGCCTATATCGGCAACTACGGCGACAACTCGCTTCTCTACTTCACGCAATATCAGAACGCGCAGCCCGGCAATCCGCTCTATGAAAAGGCGCGGCGCGGCACGAATGCCGCCGCGGGCGACGACTATTTCGCCATTCTGAAAAACGACGTGCAGAGCGGCTCGCTGCCGCAAGTCTCGTGGATCGTCGCGCCCGAAGCCTTCTCCGAGCATCCGAACTGGCCCGCAAACTATGGTGCGTGGTACATCGATCAAGTGCTGCAAGTGCTGACGGCGAATCCGGAGGTGTGGAGCAAGACGGCGCTGCTCATCAACTACGATGAGAACGATGGTTTCTTCGACCATATCGTCCCGCCGTTCCCGCCTTCATCGAATGCGAACGGTCTTTCCACTGTCGATACGAGTCTCGAGATTTTCCCCGGCAGCGCGAAGTATGCGAGCGGCCCGTATGGCCTCGGCGCACGCGTGCCGATGCTCGTCGTCTCGCCGTGGTCCAGAGGCGGTTGGGTGTGTTCGGAGACGTTCGACCACACGTCGGTGATCCGCTTCATTCAGAAGCGCTTCGGCCGCGCGCATGGACTGGCCGAGCCGAATATCTCGCCGTGGCGTCGCGCGATTTGCGGCGATCTGACCTCCGCGTTCGACTTCCGCAATCCCAACAGCAAGCTGCCGACGCTGCCTGCCACGACCTCTTACGTTCCGCCCGACAAGGCGCGTCATCCGGATTACGTGCCGCTGCCGCCCGTCGATCAGAAATTGCCCGTGCAAGAGCCCGGCGTGCGTCCGTCGCGTGCATTGCCTTACGAATTGTTCGTGCGCTCGAAGCCGGATGCATCGAAGGGCGCGGTGTCGTTCGACTTCATCAACACGGGCGATGCAGGCGCGGTCTTTTTGCTGTACCGCAATGCCAGTACTGCTGTTCCGCACACTTACACGGTCGAAGCGCACAAGCGCCTGTCGGATCGTATCGATGCAAACGCGGATGGCAGCTTCGACTTCGTCGTGCATGGGCCGAACGGTTTCTTGCGCCGTGTCGCGGGCAAGGCGAAGGCGCAACATGGCGGCTGGTGGTCGCACGATGACGCCGCGCCGGAAGTCGCGGAAGGCTACGACGTCGCTAACGGCAACCTGCAATTGAGGCTGGAAAACAAGGGCTCGGGCGCGTGCACCTTCAGTATCGTGAATGCCTACGATGCCGCGAAGACCATCACCAAGCGTGTGCGAGGCGGCGACACCGCGCAGCTGTATCTCGATTTGCGCAGCGCGCACGGCTGGTACGACATCGAAGTCAAGGTGGACACGGACAGCGCCTTTCTGCGCCGTTTTGCGGGCCACGTCGAAACGGGCAAGGACAGCCTGAGCGATCCGGCACTGGGCGGCTAGTCGCGCCGACGCGCCGCGCGAACAGTCTCGCGCGGCGTTTTTCACATTCGGGCATATCATTGCGTATCGTCTCCGCGATACCGCAATCATGAACCGACGCACCGCTCCACAGAATTCCGACTGGGTCCGCCATGCCGAATCATCGGCGGGCATCGAACGGATCGAAGCCTTTTTCGGCGGCAAGGCATACGGCTGGCATCGGCACGACACCTATGCCATCGGCCGCACCATGACGGGCGTGCAGAGCTTCAATTACCGGCGCGAATTGCGTCACAGCTTGCCCGGCCAGACGATGGTGCTTCATCCCGACGAAGCACATGACGGCCACGCCGGCACCGGCGATGGCTTTCGGTATCGCATGCTCTATGTCGAACCCGCGATGATCCAGGCCGCGCTCGGCGGTCGCGCGTTGCCGTTCATCGCCGGTGGAACGACAATGGATGCGCGCGTCAGCGCCGCCACCGAAGCGCTGCTCGCACAGACGCTGCGCGAACCGCTCGCACAAAACGATGCGCTCGCCGAACTCGCATTCGCGCTGGCGCAAGCAGCGGGCGTGACCACCTCGCGCGACACGGGCGACTACGCAAGCGCCGTGCTGGCGAAGGACTTTCTGCACGCCAATTGCGATCGTATCGTCACGATGGAGGAACTCGAACGCGCGACGGGACGCGACCGCTACAGCTTGTCGCGCGACTTCAGGCTCTTTTTCGGCACGAGCCCTTACCGCTATCTGACAATGCGCCGTCTCGATGTCGCGCGCCGTCTCGTGCTCACGGGCGCATCGTTGGCGGATGTCGCCGCGAGCGCCGGTTTCGCCGATCAGAGCCATATGACGCGGCAATTCACACGCACCTTCGGCATGCCGCCCGCGCGTTGGCGGGCCTGCGTTAGTACGCGTTAGAGCTTGCACGATCGTTCAAGACCCTTTACGTGTGACAGCGGTAGCCTTGAACGAATTCATCGTCAGGGAGCCGCATCATGCAAACACACGCAGCGACAGCCGAAGCTACACGTGGCCAGCGCGCCGCCATCGATCCATTAAAAAAAGCGCGTTTGATCGACGGCTTCTGGCAGCAACGCGTGATCGCTGAGATGAACGACTATCAGTTCAAGGTCGCGCGTCTGGAAGGCGAGTTTCTGTGGCACGCGCACGCCGATACCGACGAGACGTTCATCGTGCTGGAAGGCGAATTGCGCATCGACTTTCGCGATGGCGAGATGGTGCTGAGAGCAGGGGAGATGGGAATCGTGCCGAAAGGCGTCGAGCATAAACCCCATGCCGCGCGCGAAGTGAAGATCATGCTGATCGAGCCGCGCGGCGTCGTCAACACCGGCGACTCGCGAAACGAGCGCACGGTGCCGAACGACTTGTGGATCTGAAGCGAAAGCCGCTTAGAAGCGATACGTCACGCCGACCTTGACGATCGGATAAAAGCGCAACTTGTCGGCCTTGTCCTGCAAGTCCTGCTTTTCCTGATCGACGAAAGCCTGACCGGTGATCGCGACGACTTCGGCGGGCACGTCGTAATCGACATGCGGACGGCCAAAAGCCACGCCTGCATCGAAGAACGCGGAGAAGCCTTTCTGCGCCACCGGCGTGTGACCGAAGCCGATGCCGACATACGGGCGCACGGTCGGGAATCGCGCCTTCGCGTGAATCTGCTCGCCGGCCACGTTGTAGGTCGTGCCGTGATACGTGTAGGTGTCGGTCGGGCTCGTCGCGACGGCGTCCACGTTGTCGCCGCCGATCAGCGCGCCAGCGGTCAGGCGGAAGGCCACCGTGTTCGGTGCGGGAAAGAAGTCGAGATAAAGACCGCCGTGATAGATGTGCGCGGTGCCGTCGTAATGCAGCCCGCCCGCATTGAAGTTGTGCGAGAAGGCGATGCCGTTGAATTCGGCGCGCACGTTATCGCGCGTGCCAAGCGGTTCCGAATAGCCGATACCCACGCCTTCGGTGCCGACTTGTCCATAGATTTCGCGTGCGTGCGCGAGAGGGGCGGAAAGCGCGGCGATACCCGCCGCAAGCGCGACCAACGTTTTCATCATTGCAAGAATTCCTTGAGGATAAGACCCGAGCGCGTCTGTGCGATATGGCAAGAATTGCGCCGGAGAGGCGGACGCCATGATTCACGCGGTCATGTCAGGAGACATCCGAGTTAACGGAGCGGTACAAGGAAACTTTAGAAAACGTTTGCTAACCTTATTCCTGACGTGTCGGCGAGGCCGGTTCCGCAGGCGCGGGAAGTATCGGCGGCAATGTGTCGAAGACGGGCGGCTGCGCTTTTTCTTCCGTGACTTCAGCAGCGGGCGCGGTACGCGTGACGGGTGAACGACGCGCGCGCGGTGCGTGCTGAGGCGTCTGCGCGGGTTTCGGCGCTTTCGAAAACGTCTCGGCAAACCACGTCTTCACACGCGTCGCCATGATGTCCCACATGCCCGGCACTTCCTGCGTATCGAAGCGTGCACGGGCATCGATCAGATGCGAACGCATCGCCCGTTGCGTGAAGTCGCCGATCATCGGCAATGCGCTGTGTGCGCCTTGTCCCCAGTAATCGCTACGTAAGGTCACGCGGCTGTCGTTGAAGCCGACCCAAGCGCCCGCCACGAGTTGCGGTTGCATCAGGATGAACCAGCCGTCCGCGTTGTCTTGCGTCGTGCCGGTCTTTCCCGCGACGTCGCCGCGAATGCCGAAGCGCGTGCGGATCAGCGTGCCCGTGCCGCGATTGATGACATCGCGCATGACGTCGACGAGCTTGCGCGTGGCATCGACCGACAGCGCGCGTTCCGGCTTGCTTTCGAATTGCGCGAGCACCTCGCCATCCTTGTTCTCGATGCGCGTCACCAGCAGCGGCTCCATGTAGTTGCCGTCGTTGGCAATGGTGCCGTAAGCCGCCACCATCTCCTTGAGCGTTACCGGGCTCGTGCCGAGCGCAAGCGAAGGCACCACGTCGAGATGACTTTCGCGCACGCCCATGTCGCGCGCGAGTCGCGCCACGCGCGCCGGACCCACTTGCTGCATCAGTTGCGCGGTGATGCGGTTCTTCGAATACGCGATGCCGTCGCGCAGACTCACCGGCCGGCCGCTTGGCGGCGAATCGTCGGTGGGACGCCAGGTTTCCTCGCCCTTGATGGGAATCTCCACCGCCTGATCGATGATCGTATCCGTGGGCTTCGAGCCGCGCGCGAAGGCCGCGCCGTACACGAACGGCTTGAATGTCGAGCCCGGCTGACGGCGCGCCTGTTGCACATGATCGAACGGGTCTTGCGTGAAGTCGCGGCTGCCGACCCACGCCTTGATCTGCCCGTTGCGCGGATCTAGCGCTAAAAAGCCGGCCTGCACGCGCGTCTTGTTCTCGCATAACGCCTGCATGAACGTGCGATTCGCGCTAAGGCTCTTGATGACGTCGGCGTCGTTCGCGCCGCCATCGCGCGCCACGCGATACTCGCTCGTCTCGCGGATGAACGCATGTGCAAGGTCCGCGTTCGCATTCGCGCAGCCACCGCGCCCGCCCCAAGCCGCATTGGCGATGGACTGCAACTGATTGCCTTGCCACGTAAGCGATTGCGTGGCCATCGTCTGCAAACGCGAGTCGAGCGTCGTGCGCACGACGAGACCATCGGAATAGATGTTGAAGTCGTTGTCGTCGGCCCACGCGATCAGCCACTTGCGTAACTGTTGCGCGAAATGCGGCGCGCGTCCCGGCTCCTCGGTCTGACGTTCGAAGTCGATGCGCAACGGCTTCTTCTGCAACGCTTCGAGCTTCGCAGGCGCGAGATGGCCGAAGCGCACCATCTGCCCGAGCACGATATTGCGTCTGTCGAGCGCGCGTTCGGGGTTGATCACCGGGTTGTAGTAGCTGTTGCCCTTCAGCATGCCAATGAGCGTCGCGCTTTCGAGCACGTCGAGTTCGCTCGCGGATTTATCGAAGTAAGTGCGTGCGGCCATCTCGATGCCATACGCGTTATACAAGAACGGCACCGTGTTCAGATACGTTTCGAGAATCTCTTCCTTCGAATAGACCGCTTCGATCTTGAACGCGGTGATGGCCTCCTTCACTTTGCGCGTGAGCGTCTGCGAGCGGCCGATGTCATCGGGATAAAGATTGCGCGCGAGCTGCTGCGTAAGCGTGGAACCGCCTTGCTTCTGGCCTTTGAACGTATGCAGCGCGGCCGATGCCGTGCGTCGCCAGTCAATACCATGATGCTCATGAAATCGCCTGTCTTCAGTTGCGATGAGCGCGTCGATCACTTGCGGCGAGACGTCTTTGAGGCTCACCCATTCGCGATGCGTTGGCTTGAATTCGGCGAGCAGCTTGCCATCGGCGGAATAGATTTGCGCGGGTTGATCCACCTTCGCGCGGCGCAGGTCGCGAATGCCGGGCGTGAAGGGAATCAGCACCAGCACATAGAGCACGAAAAGCGCGGGCAATAGCAGCAGCGTGCGCACACGCGCATGCGGGCGAAGCTTGACGGCAAGGCGAACGAGGAATGCGCGCGCCAGGGCTTTGAATTCAGAAGCGGTCACGAAGATACGGCGGGCTTGCGAAGAAAACGTGCATCGTAGCGTATTCTTTCTACACCCTTGCACAAGCGCTTTTTCCGCGACTTTCCAGAACGAGCCGCATCATGCCGAAAATCGATCTTGCCAATGTGCCCGAGCACCAAGGCTCCGGCTATCCACCGCCTTACGATCAACCATGCGCCGCGCGCATCCGTCGGCGTCTTGGCGATGCTGGCGGCTTGACGGACTTCGGCGTGAATCTGATGCACTTGCCGCCGGGAAGCTGGTCGAGTCAGCGTCACTGGCATTCGCACGAGGACGAGTTCGTATATGTGCTGCAGGGCGAACTCGTGCTGATCGAAGACGAAGGCGAAACCATGTTGCGTGCGGGCGATTGCGCCGCGTTCGCTAAAGGCACGGGCAACGGGCATCACATGATCAACCGGTCGCGGGAAATGGCGGTGTATCTCGAAGTCGGCTCGCGCGCGTGGCCCGATCTCACCACGTGTTCCGACATCGACATGATGAGTGCCAACGCCGATGGCCGGTTCGTGCGCAAGGACGGCTCGCCGATCGAAGCATAGTCGTATCTGCTTAAACGGTCGTAGAATGAATCACCGTCCGCGATGACGTGATCACTCGAATATAACGATCCGGAGACAGCATCATGCGACGTTGCACTGCAGCAGGCTTGACCCTTTCCCTTTGCGTCGTCGCGGTGCTTGCCGCTTGCGGCGGCTCATCTGATGACCACAACGCATACACGAACGCGCCGAAGATCGTGATCGACTCCGACTTCAACACCATGGGCGACGACGGCCAGCTCTTCGCCATGACCACGCAGTTGATGGGACAGGGCAAGGTAAACCTGCTCGGCCTGTGCGTGGTGACGGGCAACGACTGGTTGCTGCAAGAAGAAGCCGATGCGTTGAAGGCCGTCGAACGCATGGGCGTGCAGAACAAGGTCGGCGTGTACGGCGGCGCGGATTATCCGCTGCAATACGATGTGACGAGCATCCGCGAGCAGCAGGCCGCGAATCCGAACGGATACTTCGGCGCGTGGTCGCGTCCCGAGCCGACTTCGCAAGCGCAGCTCACCGCGCCGCCGGACGGCTTCGCAACCTCGACCAAGCTACAGACGCAAGCAGCCGCCGACTTTCTCATCGACACGATCAAACGTTATCCGCATGAAGTGACGATTCTCGAAGTCGGGCCGCCCACCAATCTCGCGACGGCGGTGCAGAAGGCGCCGGAGATCGTGCCGCTCATCAAGCAGATCGTCTACATGGGCGGCGCGATGAACGTGCCGGGCAACGCCAATGCAGTCGGCGAGCTCAACTGGTGGTTCGATCCGCTCGCGGTGCGCACGCTCTTGCAGACGTCGATTCCGCAAACCGTCATTCCGCTCGATGTGACCAACACCGTGCCGTTGACCGAGAGCATCTACAACCAGATCGTCAACCCGCCGACCGGGCAGACGGCCGTGACGAAGGCGTATGCAACCGTGAATGCGGGTGCGTTCGCATCGAGCACGGATCTCTACGACACGCTGACCATCGCTTACTTCAGCGATCCAACTTACGCGACGCAGACTCAGAGCGCGTACCTGGATATCGACACGACGCCCGGCGAGGATCAGGGTCATGTGCGGGTGTATCCGGACACGCCTGCTGCGGGGGCATCGCCGCAAAAGATCACGTATGTCACGAAGTTCGATAATGATCGATTCTTCAAGCTGTACGTGGACTTGCTGACGAGGCCGGTGCCAGTGGTGTTTCAGTGAGCGGTCTGGCTTCGAAGCTCGCCTGAACACGGCGACAAGCAAGCGCAAATTTTTGTAAGGCTCGCGCGTCCTGACTTTTCAAGTGCGGGTCGCGCGTGTATTGTCTGCTGCCCGAATTAAACGCGTTCTAAACGTCGTTCGCGTTCGGTAATTCAAATCCGCTTCCATGCGGACAGATGCAACAGCAACTAAAGCAAGACATGGAATTCGATAACAACGAAGGCATCAAGGGAACGGTTACGACTGCGGCAGCGGCTGGCTTGGATAAGGATATGGCCGCTTTTGTCGGAAAGAACGTGGAGTATTACGCGGGCAAGTGGTCAGCCAAGGACAAAAATGGAAACATTAAGCCGACGTGGAATGTCGCGGCGTTCTTTGGCGGTCCCGTATGGTTTGCGTATCGCAAGATGTACTGGCAGGCGGTCGCGGTCTTCGTTGGCGGCACGTTTCTGAACCTGCTGCTCGGCTTGATCAGCGATTCACTTGGCGAGGTGTCGAGTTACGCATTGATGTTCGCGTGGGCTTTTTCAGGCAACTTGATTTATCGCGCGCATGTCGAGAAAGCAGTCGAACGGATCAGGGCTGAGGTGTTGCTGCCGGGCGAGCGCGCAGAGCAACTGAAGCTGCGCGGCGGAACGAGCGCGATGGCCGGCTGGATAGCGTCGGCAGTCTCTCTCGCGATTCTCATCTTCAGCGTCTGGTCGATGATCGGTGCTGTCTGACCGTAGGCGCCGAGAAAAACGGCCAATCATGCCGGATCAGCCGCTTCGCCCCTAGCCTCTAAACCAGGTCAAAGATAACTGCAAACATAATCCAGCGTCTCGACCACTTCTATATCGAAGCGGCTCTTCCCCGGCACCGAGAAAGACTCGCCGGCGCCGTAGGTCTTCCATTCGTCGCTACCTTGCAGACGGATACGGCATTGGCCCGCCTGCACTTCCATCAGTTCCGGCGCATCGGTGCCGAAGTCGAGCGTGCCGGGCAGAATCACGCCAAGCGTCTTCTTCGAGCCGTCGGCGAAAAGCACCGTATGCGAGACGCACTTGCCATCGAAATAAACGTTCGCGCGCTTGATGACGGAAACCTGATCGAATTGCGATGCTGCGCTCATGGCGATGAATCCTCGAATGATGGTGGCCCGCCATCATACAGAAGCGCCGCCTGTGTACGCGTCAGCGATCGCTCCACGGCGCCATTGCCTGAAACACGCCGTCGCGCCGGACGAGCGCATGAAACAGCGCCGCCGCGAGATGCACGACGATCAGCGCGAAGAAGCAAAGCGCCAGGTACTTGTGCGCGTCCCAAAGCAGCGAATGCAGCGAGTTGCTATGCGGAAGAATGGAGGGCAATCGCACGCCGAACACCACGACCGGATAATCCGCCGCCGACAACATGCCATAGCCGATGAGCGGCAAGCCGATCATCAGCGCATAAAACGCGAGATGCGAGAGGTGGGCGGCGAGCTTCATCGGCTCCGGCATATTGGCGGGCAACGGTGGCGCGCCGCGCACGAGCCGCACGACCAGCCGGATCAGTGCGAGCACGAGAATCGTCACGCCGAGCGGCTTGTGGATCGACACCAGCGTGAGATAGTCGGGCCGCACGGTGGACACCATGCCGACGCCGATGAACAGCATTGCCAGAATGCAAATCGCCATGAGCCAGTGCAGCGCGCGTTGCAGGGGCGAGAAGCGTGTGTGGATCGTGCTCATTGATTCGCTCCTTGCGCCGGTTGATGCGGATAGTCCTTGTCCTCGGCGGTCCTCCGGTTGAACGACACCGAATAGGCAGCCGAACGCGCGGCAGGGAACGGATCGTCGGAAACGTGCATGCCGGGCGGAAGCACCACCGGATCGAAATTCAGATCGCGGCATGGGCCATCCGGTTCGGCCTCGATCGCGGTGACGACCAGCGTGCCCGCTTCGACCTTCTGGCGATCGTCCGGCCATGCCTTGCTCGGGTCCGCCGTGGGGTCGCCGGGATTGGCCACCGTCACGACCATGGTCCAGCGTTGCGGCCCGCTCTGCACGCGCTGCGTGATGTCGGCATCGAGAAAGTTCGCGCCTTTCTGCTTCAACTGATCGCCCGTCAAGGTCTCGGGCTTGGCCACCGGCACGAACGACCAGCGCACGACGCGGTCTTGCCCGGAGGCGTCCGTGAAGACGAAGCTATTGAGGCTGTTGTACTGATCGTCCGCGAAGGAGCCGGTGAACGGCGCGCTCGACGCCCATTTGCCGAATGCGCCGATCTCCGGATGCGCGGCGGCGAACTGCTTCATCGCGTCGGGATCGTCCTTGCGGGCGGATGCGCGCTGCAGTTCATAGAACGCTTCCGGCGTGGCGACGGGGAAGAAGGGCGCGTCGATCATCGCGGAGCGCCACTCGCTGTGGTCCGGCATGACGATTCGCAAGCTCAGTCCGCGCACGCGCGCCGATGAATCGGCGGTCTTCGGGTCGGGCGTCGCAAGGTTGAATCGGCCGGTCACGGGGTAATTGCCAGGCGCGAAAAGCTGCGCCTTGGATAGCGAAGCCGCGCCGCCATTCGACTCGAAGTTGCCAGTGAAGCAGACGCCCTTCGCATGGTTGCGTCTGAAGCCGAGCGCGGGTCCGCCCGGTGGCGCGAGGCTATTGACGATCTTCGCAGGCGTGAGTCGCGTAGGCGACAGCCAGCCGGCGGTGTACGCGAACGCGGCGACCACGACGGCCACGACGATAGCGATAAGAATGAGCGGGCGTATTGGGGATGCGGGTTGTTCAGCCATCGGATTCTCTCGATCGGTGGTTTGGCTGGCCCCTAATTTAACAGCAGAAGAAAAACCGCGCCTGAATCCTGCGCAGTCGCGGCTCGTACGCCATGCAAAAGACATCGGCACCTTTGAAGTGTCGATGTCTCGTCTATCCAAGGTCGCGTTATTGCAGGTTATTGCGCGTGCTTCGCGGCGTCCTCGATCACTGCGGCCACCTTAACCGGCTGCGATTCGTACACCGAGTGGCTCGCGCCCGGAATCACGGTCATGTGGCTATGCGCGCGCTCGTAGTACCAGCGCTCCAGATCCGGATTGATGATCTTGTCCGCGCCCGCGACGATGCCCCAGCTCGGCTTCGTGGTCCACGCAGCGGACGTGAGCGGCTCCGAGAAGACTTTCGCTGCGGTCAGCATTTGCGAATGCGCTTCGAAGGTCGCTTCCTTTGAAGAAAGATCGGCGGCAAAGTCCTTGGGAAACGCGGAAGGATTCAGGAACGTATAACCGTCGCTTGTCTTCTCGATCGCGCCGGCCTGCTTCGAGGTGAAGCTCGGCTTGCCCTTGCCGAGCGTGCTTTCGTCCTCGCCGACATTGGGCGCATGCGCGGCCACGTACACGAGTCCGACCACATCCGGATGCTCGCCTGCCTCGGTGATCACCGAACCGCCATAACTGTGTCCGACGAGGATTGTCGGTCCGTGCTGCAAGTCGAGCACGCGCTTGGTGGCGGCGACGTCGTCATCGAGCGAAGTCAGCGGCTCCTGCACGATACTGACGTGGTAGCCGTCCTTCTTCAGAATGTCGTAGACCGGCTGCCAGCCGGAACCGTCGACCCAGGCGCCGTGCACGAGCACGATGTTCTTCACGGGCTTTTCGCCTTGCGCCATGACGGGCGCCGAGGTGAGAAAAGCGGCGGATACCGCGAACATCGCGGCAGAGAGCAACAGGTTTTTCATGTGGAACTCCGAGTGGCATTCAGTACGCGTGTGCGGTCCGGCATGCCGCAGTGACCGGCGCCAGACCGCTTGGCTTTAGCTGCCGAAATACGGCACGCAGTAGTCCGCGGGGCCGACGCAGTTTCTGGAAGCGGCGGACACCTTCGAGCCGCTGGCGGACGCACCGGTCAATGCCACGCCGCCTACATCGCTCGTGCCGTGCGTGGCCGCGTAGCTCGCCGCGACCTTGGCTTCGGCTGCCTGAATGTCTGCGGGGTAGGTTGCGTCGTCGTTCACTGCGGGCTTGTACCCGGCCTTCTCCAGGCGCACGAGATCGGCGCGCACTTCGGCGCGCGTCACCGGCTGATTCGACTGCGCATACGACATGGCGGGAGCGGCAACGGCGCTGACTGCGAAAGCGAGACTGACGAGAAACTTGTTCATGGTGATACTCCTTTAAAGGCTCGGCGTTTCCGTGTGGAGCCGAATGACGTAATGGATAGATGGCATTACTTAGGAAGCCGATTCACTGGCTTCGCATACGATGAGGTCGTCTGCTTGAGCGGTGAGGCTTTCGTTGCTGCGACCTTGGAGTAACTTTATGTCCGGATGCGCGGTGAGCCTATCCCTACGTGCGTTCGCTCATGCGGCCATTAGAGATGACGCGCCTAAACCTTTGCATGAGTAGTCGGCACGGCGTCGTTGCCTGCGCCGAATGGTTAGGCCGTGCGTATGAAGCGGTATGAGACGCAAGGTTAAACGGCTCATACGAAGGTATTAGACCGGCTTCGTCTCATACATAAATATGATTTTCACGTCCGATGCTTTTACTTAACATGGCATCACGGTCGACGGCCCGCCGCCTGGTTTATCGCCGCCACCGCACACTAGGCCCGAGGACTTTGTTGCGTGTTCAATAACCCAGTCGTTTCGATCATCGACGATGACGAATCCGTCCGCATCGCGACCTCAAGCCTGGTTCGCTCGCTTGGCTGGGAGGTTCGGCTCTACGACTCCGGCGAAGCGTTCCTGAATTCGGGTTCGATCGCGGATGTCGCGTGTATCATTTCGGATGTCCAGATGCCAGGCATCTCGGGCGTGGAGATGTACCGCAGACTCGTCGATCGCGGCGTCGCGCCACCTATCATCTTCATCTCCGCGTTCGCTTCGGACGCCATGCGCAAACAGGCGCTGGACGTCGGCGCGCTGTGCGTGCTCGGCAAGCCTGTCGACGGCGCACAGGTAATGCACTGTCTCGACGACATCCGGGCCAGCGGCGCTGGCGCTCATCCTTGAAGTGGCCCGCTTTCCGGGCTCAGGCTCTCTCGTCCTATGAAAGATCCGCGCAATGTGAATCTGGGCAGTCCGTTACTCGGGCCATCGGGCGTGAATGAGCGGCCGCTTTCCGCAATGAGGCCGCGATGAAGCTCGATCAGGCAGCCGAGCAGTCTTTCCTCGGCAATCCCACCACCCTCAAGGCGATGGCCACGGTAGTCGGCCTCGCGGTGTTTCTCATCGACGCATTCACGCCGCTCGATATCGCCATTGCCGTGCTGTATGTCGTAGTGGTGCTGCTCGTGGCTTCGGTCGCATCGCGGCCTGTCACGATTGCAGTCGCGTGGGCCTGCGTCGCGGCGACGGTGCTCGGCTTCATGCTCTCGCACAACGCGCAGGACCCTGGCAGTTCCATCGCGCGTTGCGGTGTGAGTCTCATCGCCATTCTGACCGTGTCGTTTCTCGCGCTGCGCAATCAGACGAGCACCGCCACCTTGCGCAAGCAGGTCGAACTGCTCAATCTCACGCACGACGCGGTGGTCGTGTACGACATGGACGACCGCATCACGTTCTGGAATCAGGGCGCGGAACGGCTGTACGGATGGACTTCCGAGCAGGCTATCGGCCAGCCCATTCACGGACTCACGCAGACGGATGCGGCCATGCCCGTCGACGACATTCGCCGCGAAACGCTTACGCGTGGGAACTGGCAAGGCGAACTCAAGCGCGTGAAGAAGAGCGGCGAGACGGTGGTCGTGTCGAGCCGCTGGACGCTTTCGCGCGACAAATGGGGCAAGCCGCTCGCCATTCTCGCGACGAACAACGACATCACCGACGCCAAGCGCATGGAAGGCGAGCTATTGCGCCAGAAGAACGAACTGCGCGCGACCATCGACGCCATTCCCGGCATGGTGTGGAGTTCATCGAACGATGGCCGCCTCATTTATCTCAACCGCCGCTGGAACGAGTACGGCGTGAAGCTCGCGGACGACGGCCACGACATCTGGCAGGAGATCGTGCATGCGGAAGACTTCGCCGCGTTGCAAGCCGCGTGGCGCGAGGCGCTCGCCACCAGCAGCGGCTTCGAAGTGACGGCGCGCATCCGGCGCGGCGACGGCGTGTTTCGCTGGATGCACATCGGTGCCGCGCCGCTGCGCGATTCCGAAGGCAATCTCGTGCGCTGGTATGGCGTGAACACCGACATCGAGGAACGCAAGCGCGCGGAACAGGCGCTCGACCGCTCGCGCTCGGAACTCGCGCATGTCACGCGCGTGACGACGCTCGGTGAGATGGCCGCGTCGATTGCGCACGAAGTCACGCAGCCGCTCGCCGCCATCGTAACCGCGGGCGACGCCGCGTTGCGCTGGCTCAACCGTCAGCCGCCGAATGTGCACGAGGCGGTCGAGTCGATCAGTCAGATGACGAGCGACGCCAAGCGCGCGACGGACATCATTCGCCAGATTCGTTCCATGGCGCAAAAGCGCGATCCGCAACCCGCGCTGGTCGATCTGAATATGATCGTGAGAGAATCGGTCGAACTCGTGCGGCGCGAATTGCAAAGCCAGCGCGTCGAGCTTTCCGCTGCGTTCGCCGAGCCCGCGCCAGTGGTTTGCGGCGACCGCGTGCAGCTTCAGCAAGTCGTCATCAATCTGCTGATGAACGGCGTACAGGCCATGTCCGGCGTGAGCGGACGCAAGCGCGTCATGCGCGTCGCCACCCGGCTCGCGGACGAGCGTCACGCGCAGCTTTCGGTCGAAGATTCGGGCATTGGCATCAGCGAGAAAGATGCGGGCTCGCTCTTCAACCCGTTCTTCACCACCAAGAAAGATGGCATGGGCATGGGGCTGTCGATCTGCCGATCCATCGTCGAGGCACACGGCGGCCGCATCTGGGCCGAATCGCAGGAAGGTCAGGGCGCGTCGATGCAGTTCGTCTTGCCGCTCGAAGAGGAGACATGCAGTGAGCCACGAAACTGAGGAAGGCGCGAGCCAGTCGATCGCCTACGTGGTCGACGACGACGACTCCATGCGCACCGCGCTCACCATGCTGCTGCGCTCGGTCGGCCTGCGGGTGCAGGCGTTCGCGTCCGCGCAGGAATTCATGGCCTTCGACATGCCGGACGTTCCGAGCTGCCTCATTCTCGACGTGCGCCTCAAAGGGCAGAGCGGGCTTGCCGTGCAGGAGCAGATTGCGGCGGGCGACCTGTCCGTGCCGATCATCTTCATCACGGCGCACGGCGATATCGCCATGTCGGTGAAGGCGATGAAAGGCGGCGCCATCGACTTTCTCGCCAAGCCGTTCCGCGATCAGGACATGCTCGACGCCGTGGCGAACGCGCTCGCGAAAGACGAAGTGCGGCGCAACGAAGACCGCTCCGTGGCGGACTTGCGCCGATGCTACGCTCGCCTTACGCCGCGTGAGCGCGAGGTGATGGCATTCGTCGCGAGTGGTCTGATGAACAAGCAGATCGCCGCCGAGATGAACCTGAGCGAGATCACGGTGAAGATTCATCGCGGTGCGGCGATGAAGAAGATGGAGTCGCGCTCGCTCGCCGACTTCGTGCTCAAGGCCGAAGCGCTCGGCGTGAAGCCATCCGCGTCCGCGACCACGCCGTCGCGCGTGCAGCGCACCTGAGCATCAACCACACTAAACCTTGATATAGGTTGTCCAAACCTTTCAGCGACGCCGGCAACCCAAGGTACGGCTAGTCGCAGCGGGTCCGTTTGATTAACTTTGATGCATGGGTTCCGGTCTTCCGACCGAGCCGGCAAGCCTCAAGGAAACGAACGGATTCGCCATGATTCTCTTCCAGGAAACTTCAGGCAGCGGCGATGCGCGTCACCGCATCGCGAAGCGCGCACGTCATTCGGTGCGGTGCATCGAACAGGCGCGAGAACTGCTCTTGTTATCGCAGCACATTATCGATATCGCGCTTTCGTGCGGTATTCGTTTTCAGCCTCGTCACACCTCGGCATTCAAGCGAACGGTCAGCGCCACGTCATCAGCGGGCGCGTGAAGACGCGCGCTCTGGGCTGACGTTTCATACGCCATTTGCAAATTCTCAATCGAGCAGGTTCATCCATTTTTGAGGAGTCAGACCATGCAGGCAAGCGCGAAGATCATGGACCCGTGGGCACGGACCATTTTCATGCTGGGCGTGAAGACAGAAGACGCGAGTTTGAGCGGCATTTTGAAGAAGCCGCCCGAGCGTCTGACCAAAAGCGATCTGCTGGAGAAGCGCGGGTTGTCGATCAGCCTGATCGAACGTCCTTCGTCGACGACGGCGATCATCGCGTGGCGCGATTCCACGCACTGCTGTTATGGCGATCAGATGTGGCGCGTCTCGCATGCACGCACCACCGGCGTCTGCGCAATGAGCGGCCAGCCGGTATTGATCGGCGACGCGGTGTATCGGCCGAGTCGGCGCACCGCGCCACGCAACGCCCACGCGATGATTCTGGCATCGGTTCTCGAAGGCGAACTGGTGGAGTAAGCAACATGGACGCGCGATGCCGATTGGACCTTCGCGCTTCGACAAAAACTTGCTCTCTCCAAAAGTGGTTCAGTCTTGAACACTTTTTGCCGATATCCCCGAAGAGCCGCAGCGCTCTTGTGCGCGATGCAACACTTTCAGCAATTTCGCTTGCGGGCCGCCTGGCATCGTTCACAACCCGCCAGGCAAACGGTCGAAGTCGCGCCGAGCGCGCCTCACCGGGCTACTGGCCACATTCTTGCTCGTGCTCCGCGACTCGCGCCTTCGCGGAATGAACAGGTTTGCAACATTTTTGGCCGTTCCCGCTGACGCCTGCTTCCAGGCACGTTTGCATAGCGCGCAATCTACGTTTGATAAGGTGAAACGCGCCGGAAACCTAAGCCCGGCAAGGCATCCCACAGACGAAAGCCGCTTCGGCCGGTGGTGCCCCGCCATTTGCGCCCCTTCAGCAAATGTTCAGAATTGAATCAAAAATGCATCGCGCGCTTGGCCGCCGGCCGCGCATCTTCCGTGCATCGCCGTCTATGCCTTATCGGACATAGATCGGACACTTCCTGGCACGTCTCTCGCTTATGTACGACAAAGCACGAACATCACTGTAGCCGGTGACGGCACGAAGCGGCGATGCAAGGCTCACGGGGCTGGCCCCACATGTTTCGATGTACGCCACCAGATGCGCTCACGAAACCTGCGAGCGGACCAGATAAAAGTACGGCGCGAAAGCGCTCTTATAAAGCGAATAAAAAATGTTGACCCTTCAATCCGATCTGCATGGCAACCATCTGCTGGCCGCACTTCCGACTCAGGAATGGCAGGCTCTCGCTCCCCATCTGGAACTCGTCCAGTTGCGCACGGAGCAGTTGCTTTGCGATTCCGGACAACGCATTCACCACGTGTACTTCCCGACCACGGCTATCGTCTCGCTTCTGCATAC